>NZ_JBAWSX010000020.1:0-76812 GCF_037104725.1 Bacillus bruguierae
CGTTAAAAACTTTTGCTGATTTAGCAAGCA
Organism: Bacillus bruguierae; assembly: GCF_037104725.1. Lineage (NCBI taxonomy): Bacteria > Bacillati > Bacillota > Bacilli > Caryophanales > Bacillaceae > Bacillus > Bacillus bruguierae. The sequence goes on from NZ_JBAWSX010000020.1 coordinate 31, forward strand.
GCATAACGTTATTAATCAATGTTTGTCTGTCAATGCTTGCAACTCCAAAAGTCATTTGAGGCTGAAAATCGATCAAAATTAATGCACTGTTCTCCGGTGTTAACAATTCTAAATTACTCATAATAAAACACTCCTTTTTAATTTTGTTTGAAACTTAATAGTTTTTTGGAACAAAATGGTTATTAAAGTAATTATTTATACATTGGAAATCCAATAAATTTGAAGAACGTTGGTTTAAAAACCTAAATGAATTCAGAGATATTGTTGAATCATGGCGAATTGAGTACACTACGGTCCGTCTACATAGCTCTTTTAGTGTTATTTTACTTGACTAAAATCTCTTTGAGCTCCCCTATAGCTTCCAATGATATTTTGATAACCGGGAAGATTGTTAACAAGTAAGGCTCCAAAGCCTTCCACGTCATTTCGCCAGTCACGTTGTAATGTAATCAGTCTTCTAAAAATGATAGCAGTGCTTCATTAAATTCTTTGGCATGTGTTGCATTGAGCCCATGTGGACCACCCTTTATTAAAGCTACCTTAGAATTAGGAATTGCTTCATGTGTTAGTTTCCCACTATATTCAAATGAAGTAGTTGCATCTGAATCACCATGAATAACAAGGGTAGGTATATTAAACTTGGCTAAATCTCCTCTGAAGTCCGTTTTGCTGAAAGCAGCGATACAATCTAGTGTTCCTTTAGGCGATGCAACCGCTGCAATATCTCTATTGTAAAGCCGGAATGGTTCACTGACTAAGTCAGTTCTATCTCCAGCAGCAAAAAATCCTCTCGTAAACTCATCAAGAAATGCTAGGCGATCATTTTTTACTCCATTTTCAAATCCTTGAATTGCTGCATCATCTAATAGTCCCTCAGGATGATCTGCTGACTTGTAAAGAAATGGTGGTACAGCTCCTGCAAATACAGCCTTCCCTACTCTATTTGTGCCATAGTTTCCGATATAGCGAGCTACTTCTCCACCCCCCATTGAAAATCCGACCAGTGTGACATCTTGGAGATCCATATGCTCTAGTAACATATGTAAATCAGTAGCAAATGTATCATAATCATAACCATTCCATGGCTGAGAAGAGTTCCCGAACCCTCGACGGTCATAAGTTATGACTCTGTATCCAGCCTCAACGAGAGCAGGAACTTGGTATTCCCAAGATCGGCCACTTAATGGCCAACCGTGAATTAATACTACTGGCTTCCCTGTACCATGATCCTCATAATATAGTTCAATGGGTGTTTGATTTTCGGTTCCTACAGTAATTTTTGCCATTCTTCTACCTCCAAAAAATAGTCTGATATATGTATTTTTTGTCAATAATCCGGATGAATCTCGTAACCTATTTATAAATAAAGCCAATGATGATACTTGTACCTAAAGCTAACAAAACAGAACCAATTGGACATTTTTGAGTTTTCTATATTAGAAACGTTTTGCTACTTCACGTGCATTTACAATTGCTGCCTCTTTAATTTCTTGTGCTTTTTCAGGATTTGCATTCATTCCTTCAACTGCAAGATATTCTGTATCAGATACACCCATAAATCCTAATACAGCATTTAAGTGTTGACGACCAAAGTCCATTACTGCATATGCTCCTTCAGAGTAAATGCCACCTGTAGCTTGAATGTGAAGTGCTTTTTTACCTTCTAATAATCCAACTGGACCATTTTCAGTATATTTAAATGTTTTACCTGCGATAGATAGGTTATCTAAGTATGCTTTTACTACTGGTGGATAGCTAAAGTTCCACATTGGTGTTACAAATACATAACGATCTGCATTCATAAATGTTTCTAAGTTTGTATTCATTGCTGCAATTTTTTGCTGTTGGCTTTCGCTTAACGTTTCAAAGCCTTCACCTGCTGCAAATTTCCCCCAAGCTGCAAATACTTCTGTATCAATTTCTGGTACAGTTGTGTTAAATAGATCAATTGTTACAACTTCATCTTGTGGATGTTCATTTTTATACGCTTCGATAAATGCTTCCCCTACTGCCATACCGAAAGATGCTTCTGCTGAATTTGGATTTGCTGTAATAAATAGTACTTTTTTCATTTTTATTCCCTCCATCAGTAAATATCTTTAATTAAAGATTTTATTTCAAAAAGTAAATTACTTACCTTATGTAAGTATAATACAAAACCATTATTTTCCTGTCAATAGAAATAGTTACTTTTTTTCGTAAGTGAACAAACTCTCCTATCTCGTTTTGTTAAACGTGGTATCGCCACATGCCCATCAAGTTAAAATCTCATAATACCCCCGTAACGAAAATTTCACCTTTTTACAGCTATTTATGAGAGTTCGGCTCATTTTTTTCGTTTTGGGAAGAATGTATTTCTTAAGTTGATGACGATGGGGTCTCGACAACATTACGCGGAAAACATACGCTAATACATTTAGCGTGTTTTTTATATTTAGGTTTGTGTACTCAAATATGCAAAAACAAACCATCATAAAAGAGAGTTCGTTTTTGCGTTTTTGGAGGGTATCAATCTGTCGATAAATTGATATTATCATGTGCTTGGTGTTGAGATATTGAGAAATAAAAATGTCATGTTATTAAGAGGAAAAGTGGATTTTGCGTTTTTGCATCGCTGGAGGATCAGCGTTATATTCAATGTACAGCTTCACTATTCATCTTCTTGCTCCGTTTTGTAACGGGGTCTTTTTATTGTAGTAGAAAAAGCACCCTTTCGAGTGCTCATAGGGGTACCGTCAACAGAACTATTTGTAGTCCTGCCGACAAAACGCAGATTTTATACGCTAAGACAGTTTCTAAAAGTGAAATCTCATCTTTGCTACTGTAAAAAAACAACTAGCCCCCCACAAGAGGGGCTAGTTAACGTAAAATTCGTTAGCGAAAGTCATTTTAAAATTCTATGTGTCGATTTTTTCTTTGCCCTTGCGGATAAACCACCATATCAAAGCTACAAGTAGTATGAGAAGCGGTATTGCCTGAATAAAGAGAAATCCTCCCCAAAAATCAAGTTCAGTACTATATGGAGAGTCTGTTGCCATCACACCTATAAATAAAGCCACTGGAATTGTGAATAGATTTACCCCTAAACTGACCATTATGAATGTTAGATTTTTATCCTTAGTTTTTGGTGAATCAGAATTGAAGAATGAGAATAATGCAATGCCGATTATAAAATACAGTATTACATAAAGCTGATTAAGATATCCCATAATATTTCTCCGTTATCCTAATTGTACCATTAGCAAGGACGTTTTTGTACAAATTTGGATGAATAAGATATTCATGCAAATTTAACATAACGTCTCATTATAAAAAGTTGGATATCGTCAGGAATCCTTTTATACCAAGGGATTCTCTTACTCTCCGATATTATAAAATATACAGAATTTTATACATTGCCGCAATGGTTCCGTTTTTTACTGGATTAGCCGAAAAACTGTATAAAATCCTGCATGCTCTTAACATTATTGAAACTACTTATTTTTATTTCAAAACCGCTTAGCGTGTTTTTTTCCCAAATGCTGGCGATACTCCTTCCACTTGCAAGATTTTAGGAAAAATATAATTCTAACAAAATCATGCTCATAACTTAAAAGTTTTGGCTCTATTTTTGGAATGTTATAATATCAGTACATAAAGGCCCAATACCAGCGTAGCTGCGATTAGGGGCAAAGTAATTTATTTTGTAACATAAACGATCATTTTTGTTACGTTTCGTTTGAAAAAACAACCACTTTTATAACTATTGAAGTTGTTGTAACAAAATACTGTATCAAAAATATTTTGTAACTTTATTGACTAAATACCTTTTTGTTACTGAAAAACATGTATATATTAATAAAATTCGCTACTTTGCCCCTGGTTACAAGAACGCTGGTACTGGGCCTACATAAGCGTCGAGTATTTCACATGTTTGTCCTGGCTGAAGAGAGTTCATTAACACCTCCATATCTATCTGTATATACTCCGTACCTTTTTTGATTCTTCCATCTCGAAAATAATTAGGATCGGGATTTTTTTGATAAATACGTGTATTCGACTTGATACGAGAGATATAGTAAGCCTTTTTATCCTGTATATGTTGAAGATCTTTCAAATGAAAATATCCTAAATCTCGAATACATAAATCATTCGCTGTCACAGTTGGGACACACAGAGAACCGTAGGTTCGATCATGTTGTTTACCTGGACCGGTATGAATATGTAGGAACCGTCCACTTAATAAATCATATTCAAGCTGAATTTTCACCCCCGCTGTATGGCTGCAGCCTCCTGCACCTGGATAAACGAATGAAAAGGAATCTGGGAGTTGAAATGCAGTTGAATCTAAAATACGAATACGCTTGAAAACAGAAGTATATGGAGAAGAAATCGGTATAGATGAGCCCAATTTTTGGTTTAGTAGTTCCGCTAATATGTGTTGTAAAAATCGGACCGCCGCTTTATTAAACCGTTGATTCAATCCCTCAGGACTGATGAGTACTTCTGTTGATGCTTCTAAACAGCTGGATAACTGAGTTAAAGAAGTTGTAGCGACATTTTGGCTCATCCATACACATAAAGCGACTAAATCCTTTGCCTGGTACTTACTGGTTCGCTGTACAAAACCAACATCTCTAGCAAGATTTCGTAAGATATTTTGGGATAAGAAACTTTGAATTTCTTGAGCAAATAGTTGTAACTCATCAGATACAAAAATAGACATACAAAAACGCCATCCTTTCCTATGATTCTACAGAAAGAATAGCGTATTTTTTCATTTTAGGGGGTATTTTGTTTTATTAGCTTGATAGCGATGTGGCGGGACCCCATGTAGAAAACTTTGCAACAGAACCAGAAATTACATAGCAAATCAATTCAATGAAAGGATGGACGAAATATTCAAGATTGAAGAATGAGTTTAGTCTAAGTTTGAGTCTGCTTCAGCTTAAATTCTTTGAGTTTGAGTAGGACTTCAGCCTTAAACGACCACCCGTTAAAGCAGGTGGTCGTTTAAGGCTTGCATATTGTGCTACTCCATCTTCATCATATATTCCTTACAATGAAGAAAGGTGTAATCTCCCGTAGATGATATTCTGATAAGTTTTCTTTCACTTGAAAAAGATACTTGTCAAGCTCCCCGGGAGGTAATGTAGATAGTGCATTTGGAGGCATTTTTCTCAAATAATCCTTGATATCTTCGAACATTTCAACGCCTCCCTTGCACTTTTATCGGTAAATATTAAATGAATACGTAATATTTTGATATGACCCTGGAGATAAGTACACACGTACACGGTACAACCCAGGGAGATTGTCCGTGATATTGAATGATTTGCTTACATTGTTGTAAAAACTACCACTCGTAAGATCCGTTGCTGTCCATGAGCCATTTGCATATCGTTCTAAAGCCGCTGTATATGACCAGTTTACGTCACCATATGCATCACTCAACGTGATATCAACTGTTGTCGCCCCGGGACCATATTTGTTTGAATCAGTCCATACAGACGTTCTAAGATTCGGTTTTCCAATCCCTTCATCAACTCCTGGCATAATAAAATTCCTCCTTCAATTTTTTATTTTTTGTTAATGGAGCTTAATTTATTGGTATAACTTAGAGAAATATTTATTTAATCAGCTTTTCCAGTAAACTCGCCCCTTACTTTATTAAGTGAAATGAAAGTAGAATAAATCAAAAAATATAAGAAAAAAATTTTAAAAAAGAATAATTTAGGATAAATAAGGATTCTGTTACAAAACCCTAAAATTTTTGCAAGTAATCTCTTAAACTTGGATATACGATATTACTCCTAAAAAGGTATGTAATCAGTATGGAAAAAGAAAATTTCACCAACAAATGAAGTCTATACAATATAAATCGAAAGATTCATGAAAACATTATTCTTTCTAATAATTTAGTTTGTTTAGATAGAATGATTTTTTTACTTTTGAGGATAGTGAATATTTTTAAGTTGATGGGCATGTATGGTGAGGCTTCATGAACCGGAAAATCCTAACAAACATTTATTTGTTTTATATATATGGATGAATAAAAACATTCCTTATTTTAGAGGGGAATATCACTAAAATATTATTTATTTTAATTTTCCTTCTTTCATTTCACTTATTATGTTATGAGCAGAATTTATTTGGTATACAGATACATTAATTAGCCACTTACTGCATTGTTCCAATAAATTCAACTCAAATATATCTACAGGAAGAGGGATTTAAAATGGATAAAGTGGATGAAATGGTACAAGCAGCCCAATTATGGGTGAACCACACTTATGGAGGAAAAGATGGTTTTATTCTGGCTCCTGACCACGGGAGAACCGTACGACAAGTTCAATTAGTATTGTGAATTTAATCATTAACTACACTTGCTATTCCATTTCTTCTCTTCATTCTTTTAATTGGTAATTATTTCATTCTTGTCTTCAATTCATGCAACTTGTGTTTTGTATTCTGCTTCTCACTATTCAATCCGTTTAGATGGTACTCCAACTTATGAATCTCGCTCTCTACTGCTTTGATTTCACTCTGCACTTGCACCACAGTTTCTGTTCTCATTACTTACCTCCTTTAGATCCTGCTAACAACAAAGTCACTTCGTAAACTCCATGTTCGATTGGTTGCATATTTCTTCATCTCCTTTCAATAGATTCCATAACTCCCGCTCACTCATTTCATAAAGCTGCCGCCCTGTATCTTCTTCCTTGTAAATCCCTTTATGTAGTAAAACATCGATGAATATTTGTTTTCTATCCATTGTTCCTCCTAATGCTTGCCTTTCACATAGTCCGCCTTTACATCTCGCAGTAACATAATTTCTTTCGACCCAAGTTCATTGCCTAGCAAATCCACCTTACTGATATAAACTGTGCTAAAGTCTATCACACGCGTTATAGCGATATGCTCACCCGTTAGCTTATGTGTCCAGAAACCACGTAATTGCGCTTTTTCTTTCATTGTCATTGCTTGTCCCCTTAGCTAGTTTTTTTCTTACAGGCTTCCCTGCCGCGCTGCAAAAACTTCTCTGCTGTGCTTCGGGTTGTATAGTCGAAAGTTCCGAATATATTAGCAAACGAAAGTTGACTTTGCATACTCGCACACTTCCATATTCCTCATCATTATGCCGCCGCTTTAATACCGCGCTGTTTCATGTACCCGTTTAGATACTCGTTCATTTTGTTTCGGAAACGTGGTTCATAGTAATAATCCAACTTGCTCACATCATCCGTAAAAATTAACGCTTTCTTCTCAAAAATTAGGAATTCAATAAGCATCCAAGCACTTACTATATTTTCCTTCTTCGCTTCTGTATACATTTCTAAAAGCGTCATAACATCACATCCCTTTATCGAGGTATAGATTGGTTTTTTTAACGAACTGAAACGGCAATGTCCCAACAAATCCATTTCGGTTCTTCGCTATAATCAACTCCACATCGTGGATTTCCTGTACTTCTCTTTGCTCACGATCAAAGTAAGCTGGTCTATGCGGGAAGATAATCACGTCTGCGATTTCCTCAATACTTCCAGATTCTCGAATGTCTGCCATTGTCGGTGCTTTGTCCTGCTTCCCTTCCACACTACGATTAAGCTGTGCTACAAGAATAATCGGTACGTTGAACTCTTTCTGCATGTCTTTTAGGTATTTCATGATGTATGTAAACTTGAGATGGTTGCTATCAAAAGATTCATCAATATCAATGTGTCCTAAGTGATCTATCGCAAATAGGTGCTTTTTATTCGGATTATCTTTCACAATCTTTCGTATCACTGCGCGGATTTCATTAATATCTTTTTCCGAACGAACATTGATTGAAAACTCTGCCAGTTCTCCACAAGCCTTGTGATATTTATCCCAGTATTCCTGCCTTCCGCTAAAGAACTTGTTTGGATTACTCATCGCTGCTACGGGAATCTTTCCTTCTGATGCAATCCAACGATCGATAATCTTTTCTTCGCTCATCTCACATGAGAAGAATGTCCCCATGTAGTCTTTGCTTGCCCTTGCTCCGCGTCGCATCGTTTCTAATACGAAGGCTGTCTTACCCACAGATGGCCGTGCCGCCACGACAATTAAATCTGATGGTTGCCATCCATCTAAAGCTTTATTCAAGCTAATAAAACCTGTTGAAGTTCCACTCAAACCTTGTTCTGGCATAGCGCTATGCTGTAGGATCCTTTGCTGTAATTTCTCTTTAAATGAAGACTGCGGCTTTATAGTGGTAACTTGTACATTATTAATCTTTGAAATTAGTTCGTTTAACTGTTGCGAGCTGTGGGCATACTTCGTTTTATCAATGAAAGCTTCTACCTCTTGTAGCGCTTCATCAATTGCCACAAATTCAATCATTTTTTGTTGAATAAAATTGAAATTATGACCACGCACTCCCAATCCGTATACGTTGCTCAGTGTATTGATCCCGCCAAATATTGCCATTCTGTTCTCGCCAATTTGTGAAAGTGCCATCATGTCAGTTGGCTTTTCTTCATTTCGCAATTCCTTCATGACTTTAAAGAGATTTCGATTATGTGTATTTAAGAAATGCTTTGGTTTTAATCTCGTTTCATCTACCAAACTGTTATCACGCATCATCATTCCAAGAATGTAGCATTCGTTTTCATAATGAATCTGGTACTTGTCCATCTGTTACACCTCAATCGAGTAAATTGTCTATAGAGAAGGTAGTTGTTACTTTTGGTTCATTTTGTACTGGTGGTTTAGGTTGTTCTACATATTCGAGGTAGCATTCGTTATTAAAGAAGGTAGAAGCGTGTTTTACAAACTTTGTTTCTGTTCCGTTTCTTTTGATGTAATCCCCATAACCTTTTACACCAAAAAGAATTATTTCAAATGAATGTTTCTTATTAGCTGCTTTAAAAGACTTATATCCTTGTTTTTTATCAATCTTCTTAGGGTATATCTTCCATAGTTGTTCAAATTCATCTGAATAACTTTCGCACATATTTTTACGTAGACTTTTCTTTTGTGCAGAATTAATATTATTAGTACTTGGTATATTAGTACTTAGTAGCAGTTCATTTTCTACTGGTAGGTTTTCCATGGGTAGAATTTCTACTTGTGGTTTTTCGACTTGTGGTACTTCATAAATAATCGTTTCCCATTTATGAATTTTTCCGTCTTCTCCTTTTATTGGGAACCGTTTAACATAACCACATTCTTTTAGTTCCTTCATGCCCGCCTTCAAACTTGCAATTCCATCTTTAGAATGTTTCGCAATTTCTTCCATATAGAAAACCCAATCATCCGGAAGAGAAAGGATATATACCAAAATCCCTTTAGCTTTCCAAGTTAAGCGTTCATCACGAAGACCTGTATTATTAATTGTTGTATAGTTTTTATTTTTACTAACCCTGAATGTCGCCATTAATCCACCTTCCTCATAACGCACATGTAACTAAATTCATCACATTGACCTGCATACACTGAAGTTCTCTTCTTGCTCAATCCGTTAATTTTTTGATCCACATTTTTATGCTGTTTACCATGTCTATATATCTTTTGGATTGGGGTAACATGTCCGTACCCCGCATTCTCCTTAAAATGGTGCTACTTCTAATTGCCTACTTGCTTCATAGACTTCCATGAGTGCTTGTAAACCGTGTTCATAAGCGACTAACGATGCTGCGGTATATTTATCTGGATTTTTCCTCTCACATTCGATGATGTTTATCAAAATTTGAATTTCAGCTTGGATTTTGTTTTGTAATGACATCTCACTCGCCCGCCTTTCTAATTGTGTAGCCAAGAACATTTGTTAAATACTCAACTGCATTTTCTTTTAAGACGACACTTCCATTTGGGGATACAAGAATTTCATCACCATAAAAAACTTCAACCCCACATTCATCTTCAACTGGTACTGGCTCATACTCTTGCGGGTCTTTAATTCCGTAACCGTTGTGCATAATTATGGCATTTTCTAACATCCTTCTTTTCCTCCTTTTATTGGGAGAACAAGCATGATACAATAGATGTATCAAAAAAATGAGTTTTATTCTCCAAAGCGTCCCGCGGCATCGGGACGCTTTTCTCGTTTTATTGATGCTGTACGCATCGTAATGATCGAGAACTTTGTGTTACAGAATGGGGATACAACATACATCAGAGCATCAATATGTCGTTCTCGATCATTACGACAGGTACAGAGCCCGTCTATTGTTGTAGGATTTCCCGCCTTTTGTCAAATACGTTCAACGGAAGAAGGTGTTCCTATGAATATCAATTTATAATGATATTCATAGGTGCTAGATCTTCACTCACCAAAAATGGGGAGTGAAGTGGTTTGTTCTGCTATATAGTCACGTTATGTAGTTTTCTTATGCTATCTCATTCTCCTTATTCAGAAGCTTATCTGCTACTCTAACTGCATCTTCTAATTGATTTGTAAGCGCTAAGTACCGAGGAACTGTCAGCTGTTTTAAACCATGCTTTTCTTTGTAATTATTTACTTTTGTTTTCAAATTCGTTCTGTATACTTTGTTAAATGTACTTCTGAACATTTTCCAAGCTTTATTGAAGTTAATGCCTTCGCTCCAAGCAAAACGCTGAATCATTTTGTTTAATCGTTGCTGTAAATCACCATCTGTATCGATTGTGTCTAAGCTATTAATACGGTGCTGCACAATTGTTACTTGTTGTTCAAGTTGAATTATTTTTTGTTCCTGTAATACCATTTGATTAATAGCGATTTGTAAAGCTTGTAATGGTGAATTTGGTTGTTGCTGATAAGAACGTTTTTCTACTTCGATGAAATATTTGCGAATTGCTTTTCCTATTTCGTTATTCTCAATCATTGCAAGCTCTTTACCAGCATCTAAAGTGAATATGTATTCCTTTAAAGGTCTACCATCAGTGCTTACGGAAAAATATGTCCAAAAGTCTTCATTGTCAGTGAAACTATAGCCTTCAATTCTTCCTTCGATCCATTTAGGAAATGGAGTTGATACTAAAAGTTGCTCATACAATTCTCTAGCATTTACGAACTTTTCTCCTACCTCATTTTGATAAATTGGAAGCATTTCATTAGCAACGACTTTTAATTGATCCATTTTCTTCTCTCCTTATAATGTATCCCTAAGGGAAACTATATGATTAAAAAAAATTTGGTGTTCATTAAACAATTCTGACATATCTTCATTCAAAGCTCTTGCAATTTTAGCTGCCGTTCCATAATAAATATTTTTTTTATATTTATGAACATTTATGATTTTATAGCAATAACTCTTTGATATACCAACAATCTCGGCTAATTTTTCGTATGTGAAATCAGAGTTATCAAAAGCTATTTTTAACTTTGTTTTTTTATTGTTATTTAGCACTTAATTACTCCCTTCTAATGTCTATATACTTATTATAAGTTTCCCAGCAGGAAACTTCAAGTGTTTTTTATAAAAAATTTCCTAGAGGTTAACTTTTTAGGGGTTTGCGTTTCCTATTAGGAAACAATATAATAAAAGTAACTTACTTAAATACGTAAAAAGAGGAGGATTCAAAAATGGAATTAAATGAGCGTGTGAAATTATTAAGAACTGAACATAAACTTACTCAAGAACAATTTGCTACAGCTATAGGAATAACTAAGGCGAGTGTTTCTAAATTCGAAAAAGGAATGAAAGCCCCCGGTCGTGAAACTTTAGAAAAAATAGCTGATTATTTTAATGTAACTACAGACTATTTATTAGGCAGGTCAGAAGAACCAGAACTTACTACAGAAGAAGATAAAATAGTAAGTGAAGAAGGAAAAAATATAATGGCAATAATCGAGAGTCTTCCAGAAGAAGAACGGAAAAAAGCTTGGGAACAATTAGAAATGTATGTGAATTACATGAAAATGAAAAAGAATAATTAAAAAAGAAGACTATTATAGAAGAAGTCTTCTTTTTTATGTATTTTGTTTATCTTTATAAGATTCATCTAGGCATATTTTTAAAATATCAGTTGCTTTTGTAATTCCATTCACTTGCAAACCTAACTTAACTGCCATTTTTGCTAACTGTTCCTTTTTCATCAACATATGCCCCCTCAAGCTAATAATAAAACTTTTCATTTTCTAGCTAAAAAGTACTTAATTAGATGGTTGGTTTCTCTCCACTCCATATAAAGTAAGAATGAGACTATCAATTAAAATAGTCTCATTTTATATATTTATAAAAAATCAGCCCTCGATCTAACTAGAATCGACTTGTATATGTTGCATCCATGCTGATACCTTTTGAGATTGTTTATATTTTGTAACTGGAACAAAAGCGAAAATCCTTTCTGCAACTACTGTTAAAGTAACTTTTAACAATGCCTGATTTCGAATATTTAACTATCTTCCATATGTATATTTTACCATAAACAGAACAATTGTTCTATACAAAAATTAAATTTAACACTCTATCTGAAGGAATTTTTCCCCAAACGCGTGCAGAGCGATAGCCCAATGCTAGATGGAAGGTGGAAAGTTGCTTTTGTCGTGAAATTAAGAATTTCCTTCACCTTATGATACTTGTCATTTACCCATGTTTGTACAGCAAATACTGCTGTATCCATTTTTGGTTCTACCATTAGAAATTCCCTCCTTTTTTCCAACCAATTGATCTTAATTTAATAATGTGATTGAAAGTAGGTACGTATATTCAAGCAAATCATTAAATAAATTATGCTCTTACTCTATTAAGTGAAAAGAAAGTAGAATAACTAAAAAAAATAGAAAAAAAACTTTAATATAGTATAATGAATTTAACTTCAATATCTGAGGAGGGAAGTGTGTTGTCCCAAAAAATATCTAATGATAAGAACCTACTAGATAAATTAAATCCAAACCAACGAAAAGAGCTTGAAAAATTGAAACAAGAAGCCTTAAATGAACCACCAAGTTTCTTTGAATACATAGAAGTGAAAATAGAAGAAAAAAAATAGAGAATTCTCTTTTTCTATTCATTTGATCACAATTCAAACATACTAGCTTCTGCTCCTATTATTAAATAATAAGGTTAATAGACGTATTTATATCACGCTGTCGATTCAAAAAGAAATACGATTGATTTCATTTAGGAAAGGCACGAAATCATCAGGCTGCAAGGCATCTTTTTCAAAAAAGCTTTGTGGTCTTTTTCTATTTAGAAACTTCATTTGATCATAGCAAATCAGACTCCAATATCCTATCCGACCTATTACACCCAATTTAAAATTTCGTATCATTGTATCTTTCATAGTAAATGGGATACATTTTTCTGCCCATGCTTTTATCTCCATACAAAACTTACATTCATCATTATTATATGAAATAATTTATTTTTCTATATATTCCCTTAATTATGCAACCAAAGGAAGCTTACATCTTTACATCAGTCTATAAAATAACAACTATTTACTTGGGGAATTATTAGAATACTTCATCTCATGCTCCTCTAAAAAGTATTCCTTCATACACCTAAGTTTCCTAGCTTTTTCTTGAAATAAATTTATTCTAAATCCCCTGGTTTACTCTAAAATATCTTTCATTTTAAAGAAAAAAGTGGTAAAATAAGTATAGAACAAGTGTTCGTTTACAAAAAATTTATCTATTAATTATCCAAATGCTCTGCTACATAAAAGGTTCATGAATAATTTATTTTAATTAGAAGTCTGATAAGAAAAATAGACAAGCTTATTGTTTCTTATCATAAGAAACCCAAAATAATAATTTAGAAGAGAGTCTTTGTAATGAATAGCTATCATATAAAAAATCACTCTCTTTTTAACTTTTATATATCTTTATATAAAAATTAAAATTATTTTATATAAAGCTACTTTTATATTCATATAATTCCTTAGCAAATTAAAATAAATAGACTGTTTTTTTATTTTCCATCCCTTTTTACTTCTTTTATTAATAAGATATAAATTTTAAAATACAGCTAAATTTATATCATTATTTATAATTAGATATTTTTTATACCTTCATTTATATTTTTAAAGATTGGGAGGTTGTTTTTTTGAATAGTAAGGAATTAGCATTGTTCTACAGTAAATACCAAAAAAAATTAGAAGAACCTATTGTACAACAGTTTCTCAAAGATCCTAAGAATCACTCATTATTTATAAAAGCAATAGAAGAGCCAACAAGCAAAAACAAACAATTACTAGATGAAGCGTTTAAACTCCATTTTAAAAAAGTTAAAATGCTAAGCTATATTAGTAAATTAATTTATTTTTATTCAATAGATTTTGATAAAAAAGTTACCCTTAATAAGAATAGGAATTTGTTAACTTTAGATAAGACAATTACTAGCGATGAAAATAATAATACCACCATGTTAGAAGTAATGAACAATGATTTAACAGATAGAACTTGTAAACAATTCGAAGAAAATCAAATTCATTTAAAAGAACATATTACAGATGAATTGCTATACAAAGCTTTAGATTTATTAACAGAAAAGCAGTTACATATACTAAATTTATATTATGTTCACGAATATAATAATAAACAAATCTCGAGAATTTTATCAGAATCGGAACAAACAATTTCTTATAATCATAAAAAAGCCTTAGAAAAACTTAAATCACAATTAATATGAGGTGAAAAAATAAATGTTAGAACTAAAAGACTCAAATGTAACTAACTATAATTATGAAGACATTTTACAATCTTTCAATCTTAAAATCCGTAAATGTTTACAAAATACCCCATATCAAGAAAGAGAAGATTTAGAACAAGAGATTCACATGAAAATATTTGAAAAAGTTAATGTTATTAATAATTTAGAAGTTCCTGGTTTTTTTGATTTTTTAAATGTAAATGGCTTAAAACGACAAAACTGAACCGTGTCGATAAGCTATTGCATAATGAATTTATGAAAGATTAATAATCTTCGTTTTTTCATCAAACTAAAAAAGTTCTAATTTAATAACCTGAACTTCCTAAAAAACACTTCTTGATAATGAACTGTACCCTATAAAATGGACAGTTTAATAAAAAGACCATAAAAAATCAAGCACTTAAGAGATGGTTTCGGTATTCTACTAAAGCCATCTTTTTTAGTGTCCACTGGTAACCATCAAATTTTGTGATTTAAACATAAAAAAAGAAAACATTTATGAACCCTCCTAATGTTAGCTAACAAACATTAGGAGGGTTCATAAATGATTTTTGTATCACTAGATTTGCCAGATTTTAAAGTTCTTAAACAAGAAGATTTCCCCAATTTTTATGGTTCATCACCAAAAGACGGGATGAGATGTACACTCTGCTCCGAGTGGACGCTTTCCGCGGGCAAGAGCAAGCCTCCGCCTGCGGGGTCTCACTCTCCACGCTATTCCCGCAGAAATCGCCACTCTCCGTTCCGTATATGAAAAATGATTCATTTTCACAAAATCAATCACATGTTGCAGTGATGAACCTAAAAAAGTAATATCATATGAGATAGTATAAATATAGGTAGTTAAATTCTCTCAACCCACATACCATATGACGGAAAAGTATCTTTCAACTTTGCAAATGTTTCATCACACCACGCTTTGGAGTTGAAATCACCAATGATGATACGCTGATTACCATCATCAAGCGATTGTGTCCATATCCCGTAGTCTGGGAAAATATCTTTGATTGTTTGATATACTTCTTCTATCCATTCAACTGAATTGAAGTCTCCTATAAAGATACGATAAAGTTCCTGATCATTCGTGAACCATTCGATCGTTTTATCCCCATTTAAAACATTTAGATCTACTTTTCCTATTCCATCAAGCCATCCTCCTGTTTCACCATCTGCATATTGCCATAAATCACACTCATATTCAGGCTTATTTCCCCCATATCGTGGAATCCATAAGAAGTCAGCTTTTATATTTTGTAACCCATAAGATCCATACATATGGTGCGATACATATAAGCCAACTTTCCAACCAGCATCCCGACAAGTATTGATAAATACCTGTGTTGCTTCTGCTAGGTAAGTACTTCCACAACTTGCTAGAGTGTCATCTTCAACATCTAGTACAAGAAATTGTGCATTTGGATTTACACGCGCTAAGAAGTCTTTCGCTTCCACAAGAGCATCTGCAATGCTTACATAGCACCCGTAAGCATAAGCAGCATGGGGGATTCTATGTTTTTCTAAATTTTGGATATGCTCATTATACAGTGTATCTATTTTTTTTGATCCATATTGTACACGACAGATTGCTAAATCCAATTGCGGTGCAGCTATATCCCAATCGATATTATTATTGTATTTTGATAAGTCTACGATATGTTTAGTCATCATTCAGTATTTCCTTTCTCTTCATGATCTGTCCAAATACCAAGTGCGATACCGACCGACAATAAATAAGGCGCCAATTCGTCTAAGAAACTTTTTGCCTCCGGAACTCCTAATTTAGTAAATAGAAACCCAATTAATGAAAAAGTTGCAACCCACATTTGCCAGTTACGAAGACGTTTTTGGATATTTTCTTTATTCATATTTTCACCTACTTTCCTGCAACTTTAAATAGAGTCATAATAGCCCCTGTAATGATTGCACCCACTACAGTTGTTCCAATCCAAAAAACTAATTTATCTAACCTATCTATACGTAAATGCGCATTTTTAGCAAATTGTTGGGCCTCAATCGCAACTTCTTTTACGTTTCCTAATGTATCAAGTTTTGTTTCTACCCTCGTTAGTCCAACTAAAAGCTCTTTAAAATCATCTTGCTTAATTTGTTCATTCATTGATTCATCCCTCCTTTACAATAAAAAGAGAAACAATGCAACTTATTTTCTTATAACTGATGCATTTTTATATAAAATTCGTGTTCCTCAGACCTGGGATTTACTGCCGACTTCCTTCAGATTCCGCGTCACCACGGACACCCTTGTCTTAAGCTAATCGCTACTACTGCCTTCACGATTCGAGACTTGAACCCTAAAGAATATGCGCATGCTGGGCGTACAAAAAGAGCGTCTTCCAAAAGGAAGACGCTCATACTGTTGAAAAACAACCTAGTCAATGGACAAAAATTAAAAATTTCGATAAACTCTCCTCGTGAACGAAATGAAGCGAGGAGAGTTTTTATGTATGTTACATATTCCATAAAACAAGTTGAAGAGAATCGAAAGTACTATGAAATGATGTATGATGCTTCGCATCATTTAGTAAAGATAGATCAAGTAATGGATTGGAATTTTGTGACAAGACAGTTAGAAGTGTTCTATCCACATCGTATCGGTCGCCCAACGAAAGATCCAATTATGTTAGTAAAAATCTTATTAATTCAGTATTTGGAAGGCTTTCGTTCGGTTCGTTTTACATGTAATCAGGTAAAACAGAATGCGACGTATCGTTGGTTTTTAGGTATTTCTCCAAAAGAGAAAATTCCAGATCATTCAACAATCTCTAAGTTTCTTTCGCAACGTTTACGAAATACGGCGTTTTGGGAGAAGCTTTTTCAGCATTGTCTTCGTTTGATTCATCAAGAAGGATTTATTGCGAACGAAACATGGGTAGCGGATGAAACAGAATTAAAAGCGAATGCAAATAAACGTATCCGCGAAACCTTGGTAGAAGAGAAAGTAATAGAAGAAAAAGGTACAGATTTAGCGATAATTAACAATCATCGCTTGCGTCGTGGAAAAAAACCGCTTCCAGCGAAACGTTCAAAAATAGAGGAAAAACAGACGAATATTAGCCCAGTAGATCCTGACGCACGTTTATCCGTCAAACACGATAAACGCGGCCGATTTGCGTATTTTGAACATCGAGTAGTCGATTCGCTTCATAACTTTATCATTGCCACAGATATCACCGCTGCGAATGTTCCGGGACATCGCAAGTTGATTGAACAAATTGAATGGTTAAAACAACTATTTGGAAAGTATGCGGGAGAAATTGCCCTTGATTCAGGGTACTATAACGCCTCCCTCGCATACAGATTGTTTCAACGTCTCTTCTTTGTCTACATATCTTATCGCCGATTCACCACAAAAGAACATCCGCAGTGTCGTCGTTACCACTTTAAACAAGTAAACGAGGATCTCTATGCCTGTCCTTGTGGTGTACCGTTTTATTATAAAACGACAAATCGTCAAGGATATCATGAATTCAAACCACCTAAAGGAAGCTGCCAATTCTGTCCATTTGCGAAAAAAGAAAACGAAGACCGTGTGTTACGAATTTCAATTCATCAAGACATTTACGATCAATTAAGAGAACAGCGCTTGTCGATGAGAGGGAAAATTCTCCGTTCTGTTCGTCCATCTACGGTAGAACTGAGTTTCGCACATAGTAAAGAACTCCACGGTCTACGCTACGCGCGATACCGTGGAGTTCAAAAAGTTAAAGCACAAGTTTTGATGACGGCCATCATACAAAGCTTAAAAAAGTGGACCAAACTTCGCTCACTTAAGCGAGTTGGTTTACACCTAACACATCAAATTATAGAAGAAACTACTTTATAAAACAAATACAAATCAAAGAAAATGCCAAAAAAATTTGGCATTTTCTTTGACATAATCTTTTTTCAACAAAGTGAGCGTCTTCCAAAAGGAAGACGCTTGTTGATTAAAAGTTTCCATAAACAATTGGATTACTTGAATAACCAACTTCAATATCAATATCGCACCAAAGGTTGCTGTCATATACCCAGTTACCGCCTTTTTTATAACCATTTGTACAGAGATAATAAAGTTGTTTAATTTACAATAAAGCCGTTTAAAACATAATAAAGTTGTTTTAAAAACGCCGGTCATGTTATTTAACAATTGGGCCAGATTATGGAGTGACTTTATTAATTGTTTCGTTAAGATTGTGAAGAAGTGCACTTAAACCAACGTGGCAGTTTAGTTAAATAAAAAATGTTATAATATTATTAAAATTTAAGAAATGTAGGGTGGAAAATGAAGAGTATTAAAAAATTGATTCAAGTCATCTTAGTAAGTACATCATTCCTAATTCTTAGTGGATGTTATTTCCCTAAAGATAAACTGAATCAACCAATACAAGAATATTTAAAAACAAACTATGGAATACAAGGCGAGTTTTCTGTTATTCAGACAGGTAATAATTGATTTGGAGGGATTGGCCATCAAACTTATGTAGAAATGAAAAAGCCATATCGTGCTTATCCGTTCTTAATGATTGAAAGAGATACTTTGAAAATCTTAAAAGATGATAGTGACGATATCTATCTTGAACAATTCAAGGGTGCATATATTGAGCAACACCCAGAAGTAGTTCAAGTAATGAAACAGATTATTAAAAAATATGGATTAGTGAAATATCCTGATAAAGTTGTCCTAGAAGGGCATAACCCTATTCGTATCTTTCCTTACGATAACATTAAGTTAAATATAAATAATTCTCAAGAGCTACTTGATGATTTTAAAAAGACTCAAAAGATTGATACTACTGGACTTTTACCTACATTAATACCAAGTGATCCCCGACGTGAAAATTATAATATCAGGTATGTAGGTGTGGTGAATTTTCAATTTGAATTTGACATGAATAAAAATAAACATCCTATTCCAAAGGCCAAAGATCTAATTGAGGACTTTCAAAAAAGTGGGATATTAAAAAAGTGGATATACAATATAGATATGTTAGTAGATGATTCAAATCCAGATCATTCTGTGGGATGGGAATATAATAATGTAGCTTTGTTTGAAGTCGATGAAAATGGTAAATATACCATAATTGCTACTCCTAAATATAATGATTTAGATAATTCTTACTTTTACGGAGATTATGCAGCTAAAAAAATATAGAATAGAATTTTAGGTTGATTTGTTCAATCTTTTTTCAAAACACGTTCTTAATTTTTGCTCGTTTATCAAGATTATTAGTATCGATGCATTTCTATTATTATGCTCATCATTGCAGCAGGAGCTAGTCTAACAGGGCTTTACTTACTTAAAAAGAAAAAATATTGAGAACGGATCGTGCCTCTCCCCAAATAGAGAGGGGTTTGCTGTGCAACAAGAATTTTATTGAATTAAGTGTAGGAGGAATTCGGATGGATGGAGCACCAAAAAATAAAAGTAAAAACCTGTTGTTATTGATTTATCTTAGTTTAGGATTGAATCTCCTCACAAGTCCATTAGCTTTGTTTATAGGCGGTTTTGCAACAGACCCTCCAGACAGTACTGAACTTGATTTTTTGAAAGGATTTCTCTTCATTCAAGCAATACCACTCCTCATACTGTTTATATTTTTGACATGGTACTTTATCCATAAGAATAGATATGCTTATGCTGGAATAGCCTTTTTTGTGTGTGCTATCATTCTAGGTACCGCCTTTGTTTGGATTAATGATATGTATAAGTCTTCCATAAATGAGGTCTATTTGATACCTGATGGTTACAAAGGATGCGTAGGTGTCTTTTATAACTTCAAGGATGCACCACCCCTAAAAATTGAAGATAAGAAAATGATATATAGAGTAACTAAAGATGGAATATTGAAAACATCATCGAATGAAAATTTTGGTAAGGCATATAAACATAATTCTGGGTGGCGTAATGTAAAATACTATTATGTAGACAAAAACGGAAACCGAGTTCAAAGGTTAGAGGAAGGCAAAGATATTCACAATACATCAGTAACATCGCAATCGGGATTGACATATTCGCAATTCTTTATAGGAACAAAGAAAGAAGCAGAAAAACATCCGCAATTCTCATTTTGTTTTAACGAAGAACAACAACTGCAAATTTATCATAAGTAAATCATTCATTTATATGGATGACTAGAAGGAAGCATCTGCGATATCCCCAAGTCGGGTGCAATCCTTTATTACCGTGTTTTATACACCTAATCCTATTTAATAGGGTGGTTTTGAAAGATGGAACTTCCGCATTCGATAATTATGTGGACATGAAAGTCCTCCAGCTAAACAATCCGGAGGACTTTTAATAGTCTTCTAAATATATTGAATTTCATTCATATCTTTAGCGAATCATCAAAATTTCACTTTTCTCAAAAACTTTATTGTTGGCCCAGTACCAGCATTCTTGTAACCAGGGACAAAAAGTAAAGTTCAGTTTATAATTTTTTGTAATTCGTACAGTTTACTGTTAAATATTCACAAAAAACCAGTTATATTATACAAATTACGCACAATATAGCTGGTTTTTACTATTTTCCTATAAGGATATAGTGACCTTATTAGAAACACTTCTATTTTAATTTTAGTTCTTTGTAGCGCTCTAGATCATGATAATATTGAGCAATAAGTAATGGATTGTTAGAGTTTGAAATTAATGGGTTATATCCGTCATAAACATGGACTGTTCCCAAGTCATCTCCAAAACGAGCTATTCTATCTTGTTCAATACGATGATTAATTATAAGACTATCATATTTTTTTTCAAAGTGCTCATTTTTAATTTTAGCGAGTACTTTTAATTTATATGGATTATCAGCATTCGCGGAAGGCATAAAACCTGGCGCACTAAATGTCACTGTGAATGATTCAACCCAAGGTATAGCTCCATCAATCATTTCACTTTGTACCCATTGTGCTAGGTACCCACCAAGTGAATGACCTGTAATGTACAAATGACTCATCCATTGACGATCAGTCTCTATTAATTCTTTAACAAAATTAGCAGCGTCTTCAGCTTGTAAATTGTCAACATTTTGCCCTACCTGTAAGACATCTACTACCCAGTCCTTCCACTGCTGTGAACCTCTAAATGCAACTGTATAAGCATATTTATCTTTAGAAATTTCTTTTCTATACACATATACATCAAAAGAAGTTCTTTCATTTGTGCCTTTTTTGTGTAATACCCAGCCTCCTGGACTCGTAAAGGCCTCAGCAGGGTTTTTTTCATCAGTTTTTAGTTTATCATTATACGTATGTCTTGCCATTTCAGCAAGTTGAAGTGTAAAGGATAACTCACTACTATCAATTCCTGTTTCAGAAACACCATTATCTCGACCTGATTTAATATTATTATCTATTTCAATAGCACCACTACCTGATCCAACTTTAATCGTTGAAATTTGATCAAAAGCCCAGTTTTTTGGTAGCGAAAATCCTAAATTCCCACTAAATCCTGTGGACATTCCACTAACAAAACTTGTCCTTGCATAACCTTTCTCTGAAACTTGAATACATACGTTTCGAGCCCCATAAACACCTACTTTATAAGATCCACCAAGCTCAAGCATTTTCTCACTTACAGCCTTGAAATGAGGAAGAATATTATCCGTAATATCTATTCCATATGCATCAAAGTCGACTGCAAAATAAATAGTAGTACCATCCTTGAATCCATATTCTTTGGCTGCTTTGAATGCTGATGCTGCATCCAATCCACCTTGTTCTGCACTAAAATATGAAGCCTTTGCACCATTAGTTTGGAAAATTGGAAATACAGATAATCCAGCAGCAAAAATATTTTTCAATTCACCTGGTTGTATTTTTTTATTTATACCACCTGAAACATTAGTAAGATAACGTCCTACAGTTTGATAACCAGCAGCCTTTAAAGCTTTGCCTCTCTCTAAAGTGACTTCCGTTATACAATCACAAGCCGTTCCTTTTCGATCGGGATCCCCCGTACTAAGTAATGCTGATAACCAAGTTGACTTATTGGCAACACCATCTTTGGGAAGTAGTGTGAATTCTTGGAATACCTTAACTTTATCTGCTATGGCCGTATTATATGTTGTTGAAAATGAACCAGAATCATAACCATTGAAATATAAAGCATATTGGAATAATGTAACAAATCTACCCGAACTACCTTCTTTTAGAATTGGTAGTCCAGCCTTTGTCGCATCACCAATCTTGCCAGTTTGCTTAACTGCATCAATTCCCATTTCTGTTTGTAAACCATACACTAAAGCTCTATTTGTACCTGCTTGGTAATGACCATCTGTTGGTTGAACACCAGACGTTTTGTAATATTTATTATTTAAATCTTGTTGAATTTGCCGTACTTTTGCATCTCCCCCTGGAGTAAGACGGTAAGCATCCATTAGTAAGAAAGCCTTAAAAATATAGTCATACACTTTACCATCAGTTACTGGAAGACCAGCATCTTTTTGTAAACTTACAACTGCATTTTTCGTTTTCTCATCAAAAACATCATCAAATTTCCCCGGATTATATCCTTTACAATACATAGCACCTTTTAAAATTTGAACAATCGCTTTTCCTTTTTCATCAGTAGGAACATTCCCTAGTGACATTTCACCCCACTGCTTATATTTAGCAGTTGTAGTTGATCCAAATTCATCTGCAAGCGCAGTAATACCCAATTCAATTTGAAGAGCTCTTGTTAAAGCATAAACAGTTGACCAACCTGTTTTACCATTTAAAGGCGCCGGTTGAAAACCTGCGACTTTTCCATATTTTAAATTTACCCATGTTTGTACTGCAAATACTGCTGGATCTCCCTTTTGCTCTGCCATTAGAAATTCTCTCCTTTTTCTCATTAATGAAGATTAACTTAATAATGTGATTGAAAATAAATATACATATTCAAGCGAATTATTAAGTAAATTACGCTCTTACACTATTAAGTGAAAAGAAAGTAGAATAACTAAAAAAAATAGAAAAAAACTTTGTAACTACTTCGATAATATAAAATTTTGAATTTTTATAAAGATTAAATTATTCGAAGTGTTATGATCACTGTATTTGTGAGATTTCTACAATGTGTTTACAAAGGTACACCTTTTGAAGTATTTAGATATCTATGAAAAACATTGCTTCAAAACATCAAAAACTACACATTTGAAGTACTTCTAAAAAATAAATACCTTTTGAAGTGAATTTGTTATAATAAATTTATAGAAAGGATAAAGGAGTTACTAAAATATGAATGTTAGAAAATTTGGTTACATACGTGTAAGTAGTAAAGATCAAAACGAAAACCGACAGCTTGAAATTATGAAGCAATATATAGAAGATGAATGGGACATTTTTATCGATAAGCAAAGTGGTAAAGATTTTAATCGAGAACAATATCAACTTTTAAAACGAATGCTAAGAAAAGGGGATGTTTTATATGTTCACTCACTTGATCGTTTTGGAAGAAATAAAGAAGCCATCCTTCAGGAGTGGAAAGACATCACAAAAAATATTCAAGCACACATTATTGTCTTGGATATGCCTTTGCTTGATACGACACAATACAAGGATAGTTTAGGGAATTTGATTACAGATCTTGTATTACAAATTCTTTCTTGGCTTGCTGAAGAGGAACGAACAAAAATTAAGACTCGTCAACGAGAAGGAATTGAAATCGCTAAGAAACAAGGGAAACATTTAGGAAGACCTAGAACTGAAATTACTGAAGAATTTATTGCAGCTTACACAGAGTGGAAAAAAGGCGAAATTTCAGCATTAGAAGCAATGAGAAGATGTAATATGACTAGCCCAACATTCTATAGGGTAGTCAAAAGATATGAAAATAGAAAATAATCTTATCTACAAAAAAATTTTACTTTGTCCTTAGTTACAAAAGTGCTGGTATTGGTCCTTATGAGAGAATTGGGTAAATTTCTTGTTTTCTAAAAAGGAATTTCACCGTAATACATAAAGGCCTTAGCTAATTGCACATTACTTTTGGTTTCTTGAATGCCGTTTTAGAGGAATTTTTAGATGCACCCATTACATCTTTACAATTGGAAGATCCACATCTTCATAAATCTTATGAAGATGATAAGTTATCCATATTAGATTTATTAGCAACACTCGACAACGGAACACAAGTGAATATAGAAATTCAGCTTCGAAATACACATGATATGGTGAAACGCTCTCTATATTATTGGAGTAAGCTCTACACATCCCAAATGCAAGAGGGGATGCCGTATCGTTCACTTCGGAAAACAATTACCATTAACTTATTAGATTTCATATTATTTTCTCATGACGACTTATTTCACACCATCGGCCAATTATGGAATGTCAAAACACAACAGATACTAAGTGATGATATTGAAATTCATTTTGTAGAGATTCCAAAATTAGTGAAACAATGGCGTGAAGAAAAAGTAAATCCATGGGAAAATTCATTTGTCCGTTGGATGTTATTGTTGCCAGCCCACGAAGATGAACATTTAACTCAAACATTGGAGGAGATTGCGATGAATCAAGATCCAATTTTACAAAAGGCAATAACTAAATGGGAAAATATGAGCCATGATTCTTCCTTCCGAACAGCTTATGAAGCCCGTGAGAAAATACTTCTAGATGAACAAGCTAAAATAGCTCATGCAAGAGAAGAAGGTATTGAACAAGGAAAAATCCAATTAATTCGTGGTATGTATAAAAATGGCATGCCATTAGAAGATATTGCAAAATTCACTGGTCTCAGTACAGAAGAAATACGAAAATTACTATTATAATTATATATCATGGCAAAAGCTTTGCGAAAACTCCCGCAAAGCTTTTTATTTTATCCATCTATATAACCGTTTTGGGATTTATCTCGGCTGAACCTCTTTTTGGGGTTAATTTTAGACACTAAGTTATGACCCTTAAATGGCATAAAAAAAGACCGTCTATTGACAGTCCTGTTCCTGAAGTTAAGCTACTTATTATTTAACATTAAGTAACTTCTGTTTAAACTCACTCAACACTTTTTTCCGTTCTTCATAATCATTTTCATCGGCTTCTTCCCAAAGTTCAAGGTCTGCACCACGTTCAATCAATTCAATAGCATTCTTACGTACTTGTTCTTGAATACAGTTTTTCTCCAATTGTATTGATGCCAAACCGATATATACTAAAGACATTACTTCCAAGTCATCGTCAGTATTAAATTCATCTAAATATTCTTCTAAGATTGTTTGTGTTGCTTCTTTAGGTGTTTTACCTTCTTCTAAGTAATCAATAAATTCATCCCTGACATCACAAGTAGTATCGTCATCAAATATTCCTGTTCCCCAAGCACCCATATATTAACACTCCTTAATTCTTTACCTTTAGTTTAACTGAAAACAGTTTTTATAAATAGGCCTCACCATATCAAAAAAAGAAAATCGTACATTATCAAGACCTAAATTGAAAAAAGATAGATAAATTAAAGGACATAACATATTAGTCATATAAAATATGTTATGTCCTTTCTTCTTCAACTTAGTTCCCTGTTATCTTAATAAAAAAACCATTAAATTTTTTCTAAAATTGATTTAACGAAAGCAGTTTTCTCTTCTGCATATTTATGTTTATTATTTTTATTTAACTTTGCTAAATTAAGTTTGAGCTGTTCATATTCAATTCTTGCTTCATCATTATCTCTCAAGTAATCTCTGAACTTTAGCTGTTCAAGTAAATATTTACTTCCACATTGGTACATATGGATTTGATGGGCTCTTGGTTCACCCTTACTAAAATAATGTCTATCAGGCAAAATATTTGTTCCTTTATACGAATATCCCAACTCCTCTAAAGGTGAGAAAGTATTCCCACCATCTTTAAAATCTTTGATTTCTATGACTATGTAAATAATTGGTTTTGCACTTAAATGTTTTACTGATGTACTTCCTATGTGGTGAATATTCATTATATATTCACCTATTTTATCTTGTATTTTTTCTCTCTCTAATAAAAATTCTTTATTGGGTATTTTTGCCCATCCCCTCGAAATGGGGGAATAAGAAAAAAGTATGATGAAAAGTCCTTATGTATAAGGATTTTTGATTACTTTTAAAAATAGGTGTTTCAAAATATATACAATTACATTGACATGTTTCAGATATTATTAAGTTGTATTTGAAATATATTGATATAATTGTGGATGTTTTTTCCCATCCCCCGAAAAGGGGGATGGGAAAAAACATCCAGCTTGGAAAGAAAATTTGTATATGTTACGATAAGTTCAATTAAATTGAACTTATTAAATTTGGATTTTTAAATAAATAAAATGAAGAATGAGGAGTAGATATGAGTAAATTTATTGTGAATGAAACAGGAAAAAAACTAGATATAGGTGGTATTGAATTATACTATGAATTGTTAGGGATAAATAATGAAGGTCCAACCCTTGTTTTTGATTCTGGATATGGAACCACTTTAGAAAGCTGGAATTCTATTAGAGATGATATTTCAAAGTTCTCAAAAATGTTTATTTATGATAGAGCCGGTATTGGCAAAAGTGAAATGAATGAAAGACCTCGCCATAGTCAACAAAGTGTCGAAAATCTACGTATCTTACTTAATAAAGCAGGTATAAAACCCCCATATGTGTTGGTCGGACACTCATTTGGAGGTTTAAATACAAGATTATTCGCAAGCACCTATCCAGAGGAAGTAGTAGGAGTAGTTCTCTTAGACTCAACTCATGAGGATCAGAACAGAATATTACCTTCTTTATTTACAAAAGAAGTTCAAGAGGCTTATTATAATCAATTTACTTTGGAGGGTTCTCTTACTGAGGTGGAAGAAAGTTTAGAGCAAATTCGTACTTCTAAATCACTTGGAAATATTCCACTCATTGTTGTAACAGGGGGACTACAGCCTTTTCATACAACGGAGTCCATGGCTACTTGGATGAAATTCCAAAGAGAGCTCGCTAACTTGTCGACTAATAAAAAACATATTATTGTTGAAGATGCTGGACACGCAATACATATTGATAAGCCTCAAGTTGTTGTTGAGATAATAAGGGATATATTAGATATGGTGAAAAATAATAACAAACATTCTACTTTGTAATAGGGGGCACCATACATGCTCATCAACTTAAGATTTTGAAATACCCCAAAATAAAAAATGAAAATTTCTCAATTTTATCCCGCTATTCGTGGGCAGTAATACTCCCACCTCAAAATTCAGCGAAAGCATTATCCAGCTCCAGTGGCTAGAATGTTCGGTGGGAGATAAACTGCTGGCATGCGCCCGATTGGGAGGGCTAATAATCAGTGGGGGATGAAGAACCCCCCACTGATTAAAGTTTCACTTTATCGTTTTGGGGTAGTTTATTTTTGTTAGGTTGATAACGATGGATCTGTAGCCCTATATTGTACTCATGTAAAGTTGACATAATTAATTTATATTGCTTATCTGTTTTTTGATCTCATTTTTACCAATTTGATAACCTGAAATAGCCCCAAGTATCAATAAGAAAAAGACATCCGAATCAGATTTACCGGTGAAAAAATTAAATACTAAAGAGCATACAAGTACCCCAACTATAAATGAAAATAATGGATGAAATTTCATTATGTATTCTCCTTTTTTATTAGTAAATAAAATAACTATATTCGGGAAAAGACATGGAAAATCCTGTTATATATTATAAGAATAGGGAGAATTACGCTCTCCCTAACAACCAATTAATTCGAATACCCTCAATCTACGAATCGTTTCCGTACCCCTTAAAGGCCTTACCATACATCGCCATCAGCTTAAAAAATGACATGTATAGTGACTCCTATTTTTGTTTTTCCATCCTTAATAAATTCCTATAAAGAGGCTCATAACTTAAAATATTTCCTTAACGCACAATTTTCTTTTTTTTGCCGCGTCAGGCCTACTAGAGTTTTCATTCAGATTTATTCAATTTATAACAACTTTTGTGTTTATTTTCTCAATATGGATATCATTATTATTTCTAGTTTTAGTGTTAAAAATTTACAGTTAATATAATATGATACAAATGACGGTTATCATCCTAGTGTTTCTCCTTATGCGAAAAATAAGATCGAATTCTCCTGTCTTATTTTTGGATTGTGGAGCGTATACGTTAACTTAATCTATTAATTCTTTTACTTTATACGAATTCCCCTAGTGTGTACCAAGCAATCTATCACATGATCATAAACATGAGGAGATTCTTCATAAGCATTACAAATTAATTAATAGGAGGCAACATATGTTTAAAAAAGTCTTATTGTCATTTTTCTCCTTCGCAATAGCCGGCTCTATTTTGTTTTCTAATCAAACGGTAACACATGCTGAACTATATCCAGTACAAAATACAAATGGTGCTGGTCTAGACCTTCGTAAGACTCCAACGATAAATGGCACACGAACTGAAAGAAATATTCCAGACGGATATAAACTCGACTTATATTGCTATGTAAGAGGTGAATCTTATAAGGGAAGTACAGTTTGGGATTGGGTAGGTGATACAGGATACGGTGGCGATATAGACAATGGTTTTGCTCCTGATTACTTCATTAAAACTGGTTCATCAAGCCCTGTTGTTCCATTCTGTTCATGGTGACCCCTATTAAAGAATCCGCATTTAATGGGGTTTACTATATGAGTGTTATTACTAGTTATCTCGATTGAAATTTGGCAGCTTTCTGTATTTCTTTTATAATGTGGGCTATGTATCAATGTAACCAAATCACACAATAAGCATTAGCAGACATTATTGACGTACATAAAAAAGGAAGACCTTTCAAATTTAGAGAGTCTTCCTTTTTTATGTACGTTGGGATTATTTATCCCGCATAGTTTATTTTAAATAAAATCCGAAAGGTTCCAAGCCTTAATTGATATTAATGTAGCCCTTTATACTTAACTTTTGAATATATTGGAATTCACAGTAACAAACTCTATCACTTTAAACTGACCGGTTGTTGCTGTGTAACACAATGAATCATACCACCATTTTTATACAGCTCCCTTACATCAATTCCAATCACTTTACGGTCAGGATATAGTTTTTGGATTCTATCGTTTGCTATTTTATCATTAGGATCATTATAATTCGGAACTAATACAACTGTATTCCCAATGTAAAAATTTATATATGAACCTTTGTATCCTAAATCTTTTCCATTATCTAAAATTACATTGTTTTTACTAATTGGTAAATACACATGCTGATAAGGCTTGCCAAAGGCATTTTTAGCATTCATTAATGTTTTAATATCTTTATTTGAAACACCCCATTCCTCTAAATCATCTTCTTTCATTGTAATAATTGTAGACTGATCATGAAATTTAGCAAAGCCATCAATATGGAAATCCGTAATATCCAAACCTGGGACACCATCTAGCCAAATAAAATTAGTAGCACCAAGATATTCTTCTATATACTCCTCTATTTCTGCTTCTGATAACTTAGGATTTCTGTTTTTGTTAACGACAGCACTACGTGTGGATAAAAATGTACCTTTACCATCTAGTTCAAAGGCTCCACCTTCAAGTACTACATCAGTTAGATCAATTCTTTCCATACCTAATTGCTTACTAAGACTGCTTGGAATTAATGCATCTTTTTTATACGGGGTTTTCTTGCCCCATCCATTAAATCCCCAGTTCATGATTTTAATATTTTTATCCTTGTCATATACAAAAATCGGTGCAGAATCTCTTGCCCATACATCATTAGTAGGAATAATATAAAAGTCAATTTTATCCATATTTATACCCTTCTCATACAGAAGATTAGAAATATAATTCTTTTCGTATTCATTATATGCAATAATATGAACATTTTCCCCTTCGCTTAAAGCACTTGTCATCTCTATCCAAATTGATTCAACCTCTTCTTTATAACCTTTACCATATGTCAAGTCATGAGGCCATTGTAACCATGTACCTTCATGTTTGCCTCTTTCGTCAGGCATTGAGTATTTGCCTACACTTTGTCCTTTTATACTTTGGCTTTCATCAGCTTTACTTTGAATACATCCAGTTAAGATTCCAGCTACTAATACAGCCCCTGAGCACAGTATAATTATCTTATTCATTTCATAATCTCCTTATTATGTTTTTACTTTCTCTTGGAAGTAGAATAAGCTTTGACATAGTGTCAAGGTCAAGCAATTATTGTTTTTCTTTTTTAATAACAGGAAAACAGATTTGTGTCACATACTCCTCCGCGCAGCAGTCACATTCTGGACCTTTCAAATAGGTTTCATAAGGCGGACCATCTAAGCAATAACCATTGGATTCCACCCATTCCTCAAGCGCTATATGTGCATATCCGATATAGTCATAACTTCCGATATGCAATGTAGTGGCAATAAACTTTTCAGGGAGCTTTTTTATTTGCCATTCTGTTGATATATCTCTTTCATCCCCAGGAATAATCGGAATCATTAATTCAATATCGCTATGGTCAGGGCTAAACTCTTCATCAAAAAAAATGACAGAGGGTACACCATGTAACTGAATGTTACTTTCTTCCGCCTTATCGTATAAGGAATCAATGTACTTGTCTACATCAGCAATATTAATCTGCAATCTTTGACTTATGACACTTACCTCTTTTCTCATTCCGAGCAATATATCATACGATCTTCTTTCTCCTTGAATCAAATCCACCTTTTTTTCAATCATCTCTTGCATTTCTGTAATGATCTGTCTATATTGATTGATTTCCTTTGATAATTCATTCATTTTCAAATGTATTAATCTGACAAACAATTTTCTATCTGATGTCTGAAGGATTGTTTTAATCTCCGGCAAAGAAAATTTGTATTCTCTCAGTTTTTTAATTAGTAGTGCCATTTCTAATTGGCTATTCTCATAATATCTGTATCCGTTCGTTATATCTATATATACCGGTCTTAAGAGTCCTTCTTTGTCATAGTGTCGTAACATACGAGCGCTCATTTTGCATAGCTGAGAAAATCTGCTAATCGTGTACATATTTCTCTCCTTACTTGGATTGATAAAATTTTCCAATCAAATGACCAGGTAGTAGGAATAGTGACATGGTAACCCTGTCACTACCCCTACATCTTCGCAATTTCACCTTTAGAGACATACTGCTTCTTCAGGGCAATTAAAATATCTTCTTTTTCCCACATATCCATCACCTTATGATTCCCCTGGTCCGCATTGCTTTATACAAGGGTACCATTCTTTGTCACTCAACCAATCTTTTAATCAGACTTTATTATAAAATTTGAACGGAGTTTTTTTGAAAGAAGAATTCTTTTCAATCAATCTTCTTTCAAAAAAAGAAAACTAGTAGAATCAATATAGCTTTCTTTTTCCTTAACGTACAGGGAACCGGTTATTGCTTTTACGGATCTTTTACTGAGTTTTTTCCCGTAATGGTCACAACTTATTAAAATTTGTTTTTTGGTTTAAACTCCACACATAATCTAAGAGACCAAAATGATTTTAATTTTTGCATTCATCTGATCGAAAGATGAATGTTTTTTTTCGCACATAATAAAAAATAAAATTTTTGTCATAAAATTTATTTTTCTGGTTTCTCTATAATATAGGCATCAAATGAGAGTGAGGTTTTGGTCCGAGTCAAACAAAAATTTCGTAAGATTTATAAACAATTAGAGGGGGAACAAATGAATTGTTATGATAAGGGGGTTATTCAAGCATATATGGATGGGGAGCTTTCTTATGATACAAGAAAAGAATTCACAAAACATGTAGACACATGTAAAGTATATCAAGATTTATTACTAGAAATTAGTAAATTAAATCAATGGGAAAACGTCATGTTAGAGGAAGAAACAGTACATTCACCAAAGAAAATCAAAATTGATGTAGATCAAGCGTGGAAAACATTTGAAAATCGCACAAAACTAGAAAATGTTTATTATATAAATCAAAAACTGAACAGAAGAAGGAATTGTTTACAAATATGAATAAAGAATCAAAACATTTCATGTATACGGCGGTAGCGGCAGCAAGACTTTTTACAACAGCCTTGATTCCACAGGTGCGAGTGGCAACCACGATTGTGGCTTCCTATCGATATGTTACAAGTAACATATCGAGCCGTTTCGTTTACCTTACACAGATGTAAGATAAATGTAAGATGAATCAATAGCAGATTATGTCGAAAAAACGCAGAATAGGAAAAGAAAACAAGCGTAGGAGGACAACGATGAACAAGCCAGTTGTAGACGTAAAAAACGTTCAAAAAGTATACGGTAAAAAAGGCGAAAGCCAATCACATGCGTTAAAAGGAGTGTCATTCTCGATTCAAGAGGGAGAATTCGTTGGCATTATGGGACCATCTGGTTCAGGGAAAACAACGTTACTAAATGTAATTTCAACATTAGATAAAGCAACGGGCGGTCTTGTTGAAATCGCTGGTATCGATATCACAAAGATGAAACAAGGGGAACTTTCGGATTTCCGTTCTCAAAAATTAGGATTCATCTTCCAGGACTTTAATTTACTAGAGAACCTATCAATTTATGAAAATATTGCATTGCCGCTTTCACTTCAAGGTGTTCCGTCTCGTAAGATTGGACCGAAAGTGGAAAAAGTAGCGGACATGTTAGGAATTTCAGCAATACTTCAAAAGTATCCATCTGAAGTATCTGGTGGACAAAAGCAACGTTCAGCAGCAGCCCGTGCGCTTGTACATGAACCAGCAATTATTTTAGGAGATGAGCCAACAGGGTCACTTGATTCTAAAAATGCAACGAGTCTTTTAGATGCGATGACAAATCTAAATGAAGAACAAGGTGTTTCCATTATGATGGTTACACATGATCCGTTTAGTGCAAGTTACTGCCGACGTATTCTATTCATTCAAGATGGCGAATTATATAAAGAAATTCACCGTACTGGTACGCGTGAAAAGTTCTATAAAGAAATTTTAGATGTGCTTGCAGATTTAGGTACACAAAAAGCATAAGAAAGGAGGTTCAAGCATGTTATTTAAGCTTTCCATGTCAGGACTAACAAGTAAGCTAAAAGATTATATCGTCTTACTTGTTGGTCTCGTTATGTCAATTTCAATTTTTTACATGTTCCAAACATTAGCGCAGAATAAAGCATTTCTTAAAGCAAATTCTACTATTAGTCAAATTGGATTCGTCTTCCATGCTGGTACGGTGCTACTAGCAATCATCACATTCTTCTACATTTTGTATGCGAATTCTTTCTTACTATCACTTCGGCAAAAAGAATTTGGTATGTATATGATGTTAGGAGCAAAGAAGCATAAGATTACATTTCTTATGTTTATTGAGACCGTAGTGTTAGGTGCGGCGTCCCTTGTAATCGGAATTGCAGTCGGTGTAGGTCTTTCACAAGGGGTTGGACAGTTACTTATGAAGCAACTTGAGTTTACTGGAGGTGGTTATCAAGCCTTTTATGTTCCATCAATAACTGTTACTTGTATTTTCTTCTGTGCACTATTTGTGTTAGCTGCCATTATGAATAGCATTAAATTATCACGTATTTCAGTATTACAACTTGTACATGCAGATGCGCAAACCGAACGTCCTGTGGTTAAAGGGAAAATCACGGGAATAGTTGCAGTCTTTGCAATCATTTTACTAGGCGTTGGTTATACTTCCATGATTAATATATCTAAGTTACAAGAAATGGGAGTTATCATTGCATTAATTACAATAACATCAGGGACTTACATGTTATTTGGATCCGCCCTTCCATTTATGATTAAAAAACTAAAGAGTAATAAAAAACGTAGTGAAAAAGGTCTTAATGCTTTTACATTCGCGCAATTAAACTTCCGTATTAATAGTTTAACAAAAGTACTAGCGACAATAGCGATGTTAGTTGCACTTGGAGCAGGTGCAATTTCAACTGGTATGGCCTTTAAAAATAACGTTATGCGTACTGTAGATACTTTGGCCATTTATGATGTAGCGATTCATAATCCAAGCACAGAGGAAAAGAAAATATTAGATGGTATGACATTCCAAGAGAAAAATGAATATCATTACAAAACAGACGATAAATATGTGTATTATATAAAAGAAGAATTAGAGAAAAATCGTCCTTTAGTACAAAATTCAAAAAATGCTAAAAGACTGGCAGATGCCAGTAAAATCAAACGCGTTTCTGGAGAATTACCAGTAGGTGCTACTTTAAGTTATATTAAGAATACATCTGATAATGTGATTCCTGAGGAGTGGCGTACCGCATTTAAAAAGATTCAACCACATTATCTATACACTGATCAAACAATCAAAATTGTAGATAAAAAAATGTATGATGGTTTGCAAGGTAAAGAGAACATTGCATTTCTTGGAAAAACAAATGATTTGTTAACATATAAAAAAGAATTGAAAAAAATTGACGAATTGCAATTAGCTAAATATAAAATAGCAGAAGTCGAGTTGACAAGTAAATATTCTATATACACTGAGTTTTACGGCTTTACAAGCGGAACTATATTCATGGGCTTCTTTCTAGGACTTGCCTTCTTAGCGATGATGGCAAGTTGTTTAATGTTTAAGATTTTATCTGGTGCATCAAAAGATATTACACGTTATCAGATGCTTCGTAAAATCGGTGTTCGCCGCGAACTATTAACAAAGTCTATTTATAAAGAGTTATTTTTAGTGTTCTTATTCCCAGCGATTGTGGGTATTGCTCACGTTTTAGTTGGTATGAATATGTTTGGATTTATATTACATGATCCGTATTTCCGTATTTGGGTTCCGATTGTTATGTTCGTAGTTATTTACGCGATTTACTACTTCATTACAGTTCAATTGTATAAAAGAATTGTTCTTCCGAAAGAGGACTAAGAAGGTTCTGTTGCAAAGATCTCTAAACTGAGCTAATTTTTAGAAAAAGTGTGCGGAGGAGAATGATATAAGGAGTATTTTAAAGAAAAACAGTTTGAAAATTTACGTCCATTACGGGAAACTCAAATAAAAAGAAAGTAATAAAAATCCGATTCTTTAAATACATGAGAATCGGATTTTTTATGTGAAATATTTCCTTAACGTACAATTTTCTTTTTTAGGCCTAGTGACAGGGGAGCTGCTCTAGTCCGCAGTATCATTTCCTAATAATGGATTTTTGTGTTTTTAAGCGTTAATTGTCCATTTGGTTCTGTTGCAAAGTTTCTTAACAGATAAAAAGTTGGGATGATTGCAGATGGATTTTATACAATTGTTAGTAGGGGTATGGCAACCAAAAGAAAAATATGGGGTCATATAAAAAAAATTACAATACCAATTCTTCGCCATTGAAAACATTCTTATTTAAATTGTCAAAACGAATCTACAAATATAGTGGATTCATTTTTGTTTTTTCTGAAGAGAACAAGGTAATGAAAAACGAGTTAGAATTTACAAATCTATTACCATCACACCGTTTTCACTGTAACAAAAACGACCGTTTATATTACATGACGTGCTTAAAAATTATAGATTTTATAATCCTTGAATTCGTTGTAACAAAATACTGTATCAAAAATAATTCGTAACATTATTGACTTTAATCCTTTTTGTTACAACAAAATTTGATGAGTGGCTCAAAAAAGAAGTAATCGTTTCCGTACCCCTTTAACATCCATTTGGTATTTTCTGTATTACCCCTCTTTTTCGGGGGATGGGCAAAGAAACCCAAAATACACAAAATTTTCGTTATGGGGGTATTATCTGAACTTAAGTTGATGGGCATGTGATGTGACGTGACCCCATGCCCATCAAGCTAATATTTTGAGACATCCCCATAACGAAAATTTTACCTTTTTACAGTTATTTATGAGAGTTCGGCTCATTTTTTTGTT
Source organism: Bacillus bruguierae (assembly GCF_037104725.1). NCBI lineage: Bacteria > Bacillati > Bacillota > Bacilli > Caryophanales > Bacillaceae > Bacillus > Bacillus bruguierae. Next base: position 36,406 of record NZ_JBAWSX010000020.1, read on the forward strand.
ACAAGTTAACATAAAATTTCATTCTGAGAGCGCTATAAATTTTTAAGTTGATAGAGATGGGGCAGGGACCCTTTCAAAAAATAAAAACAGATTTTCCTTCACTGAGCATAAAGCGAGTTAAATAAGTTACTTATAATTAAAGGACAATATGGAGCACGAAGAAATGTTGCAAATCAATCTCCGAAAATGATGTAATATCTGCAGCGAAATAGGAAGATAGATATTTGGTCATAAAAAACTGTACCCCAATTATTAGTTACGTCTAACAATTGGGGTACAGTTCATTTAGAGATTTCCTTTTGTTTCATGTATGCATATACATAAAATCTATTTTACATTTAATACATACGACCCATTTTTATTTTCATATTTATAAACATGCAAATAATATTTCCCTGGTTTCGCATTATATTCTCCTTTAATGGTATTACCATCAATTTTCCCATATGCTACAAGGTTTTGTAAATCTGATTCATGATAAAGTGTCCATGTCATTCCAATTTGTTTTTCATTTAATACGGAAATATCTATATTTTGCGGTGAATTAATCGTAAAAGTATAGATATCTGACTTATCATTGTCGTTAAGATTTCCTTTAATAGTCGTATTGAAATCTATTGGATTTGCCTTTATATCTTCGTTATTTGGTTCTTTTTCTCTCAGGTATTTTGAATCTTCTTCATTTGGTTGAAATTCTAATTTTAATAATATAGCTTTTAAATCTGGTAAAACACCAATTCTATCATAATCTGGCTCTCCAGATTGTGTTCCTGTATTTGGATTACTTAAGATGTCTCTTAACTCACTTGGTTTATAAGGTTGACCCAAATGCTCCTTCGCAATACTTTGTATGGAAACGGCTGCACCGGCAATAATTGGTGAAGCGCTCGATGTACCATTAAAGCTTGACGTATATAAATTTTTAGCATTTCTATTTGGTTCCGCAGAAGTTGTATCTACATTTTGGCCCCATCCATATACATCAATTCGACTTCCATAATTTGAAAACCATGAACGCCCGTGAGGAACGGTTGATAAAGCAGCTCCGACCATAATTGCACCGGAATCTTTAAAATCTTTGCTATTACGATTTAAGACTTTTTTTCCATCTTTATTTTTAAATTCATCTAAATCATTCCAACCATTTGCTCCGGCCTCGATGATTACGATTCCTTTATCCGTTCCAGTACGAATCGCATCAAATACATCTGGTTGCACTTCAACTGGTAAATATTTATCACGATATCCTTCATAAGCTGATTGTGCCTCTAATAATAAAACATCCCCAGCATGTAGAGTATTTACAGCACTTAATATGGCATCCGCTTTGTTATTACTGCCGTCATCCCTAATTTGAGATACTACTTTTACAGTAGCATTTGGTGCAATACCAATATTGCCGATTTGATTATCTTCCGCAGAAACAATTCCTAGAACCGACGTACCGTGTCCAGCGTGAGCATCTGTATTTCTTCCGGATATAAGTTCGATATTGTGCTTTTCTAGATCTTCATGATTTAATAGCCATCCATACTCCATATCTGCAAATGTTATACCTTTTCCGTCTCCGCCCTTTATTCCCCATGCATAAGATGCATTAATACCATATGGTGCCTCTTTTAAATATCCTTGGTTTTCAAATCTAGGGTCATCATAGGGATTAAGAAATAAATTTGGCATCTGTACTTCTGGTGGTGTTACATTTTCTGGTTCTCTTATGTATACATCCTCTATTAAAGCTGATTGTTTTAACTTTTCTACTAATACTTCTGCTTGTACATGTTTTGAAACTTGAATTACATAGTAATTTAATAAGTTAGAAGATGAAGTGTTATTATCGGTTTTAGCACGTTTATTTATACTTTGGATTTCGTCAGGACTTACAGATGTAAATAAGCGTGTTAATGTTAAATCTGGGAATTCAGAAAAAATTTTTTCTAGTACAATATCATTTTTTTCATGTTTTATTCGCTTTTCTATACCATCTTCATACGGTAAATTGATTTCATTTTTAAACTTTACAATGATTTGCTTTTCATCTTTTTTTTCTACATTAGCTTCTTTTTGCTGTACTACTGAATTGTTTGAAGCAGCACTCACTATATGAGTAGTCTTTCCTAGTCCCGTAAAAGCTGTAATTGCAACTGTAGATACTAGCATTCCTTTAAAAATTTTCATTCATTTTCCCTCTACTTTTTCATTTTTAAACATTTTCCTATAAAAATATCAAAATAATTACGTACAAAGCCTTATACTAGATAAATTATAAGGAGTATCTAAATAGACTTCAATGTATTTGTATATGCAATTTTTCATATCGTTTTATACATCCATTTTAATTTTCCGACATATAAGTTGCTGCTAATTGGGGGGCAGCTGATATACGTGTAAAACTAGGTCACAGCAATATATTATTTATATCTAGGATATAGAAGCCCATTCAAGAGTTTTTTATCTTTACCTTTTAATTTAAAAAGATGATATTAATTCGCTAGACGCTAGGTGTAAAAAGAAGCTGTCCCAAAAGGTCGTTGAATAACGGTATTTTGAAGACAGCCTCTTTTTTTACTTTTATATGGAGTAGCGACAGGGTTGCTGTCATAGACAGCAAAGTATGAACCAATAAAATTATAAAAAGTACAGTTTAGTTGTAGAAGGATAATGAACAAGAACATCCTATATTTTTAGATTTAGCGAAAAGCCCATTGTAAGGCTTCTTTTTTGATTCTTAAGGAAAAATATCACATATTTATGTATCAATATGTGATATAACTCTAGACATATGTATCACATCATGATATATTGTTTTTGGATATATATATCGTTTTATGATATATCCTAAAAAGATATAGAAGGTGATTGGTTGAAGAAAACTGAGCAATTAACAGATTCAATGTTTAATATTATGGCTACTTTAAGTAAACCAATGCATGGTTACGCTATTATGAACTTAATTGAAGAAACAACAAAAGGGGCAATTACTATAGGTCCTGCTTCAATGTACACGATTATTAAAAAGTTATTACAACAAGAGTGGATTTATTTGCATGATGGGTCGGATTCAAGACGTAAAACATATCTGCTTACTGAGAAGGGCAGAGAAGTATTAGAAGAAGAGTTGAAGCTAAGAAAACTGATGATTCAATTAGCGGAAACTGGATTAAAGGAGGTTGAAGAATGAGACAAACAAAGTATATTACGTCAGGTGGGTTAGCTTTTTCTGAGGATAAGGACATGGAAAAATTACGCCGATTTTCTTTGAAGGGTTGGCATGTCAGTGACTTTCAGTTTATGGGTTATACGCTTGAAAAAGGAGAAAGCTCAGATTATATCTACAATGTAGATTATCGTTCATTAAAAGAAGATGAAAAAGAGGAATACTTTTACTTTTTTTCATCTTCTGGATGGTCGCATATTGCCTCAGAAGGAAATATTCATTTATTTCGAGCATATCCTGGTACAAAACCAATTTATAGTGACCGTGACACATCGATTGAAAAGTACGAAAATTCAAATCGTTCCGTGAAGTGTCTAGCAATTCCGTTAGTTTTAATAACAGTACTCGTATGGATTGGAGCAATGATAAGCTCTGGTACCTTAAAATCATTACTTCATGTAATAGCTGTTATTCTCAGTGTAATTGCCATCCCAACAGCTTGGACTGTAATCGCAACATACAATAACAAATGGAAGGCAACAGGAAAAGAAGGATTAGTCAATCTATTGAAAACTATACCATTCTTTCTCTTCTTAATTGCTATTATTACTTTGTTATTTGTCGATGGCTCAGACAATGTAGTTCGCCTGTTAGCGTCTATGGTAATTGGAGCAATCGCACTTCCAACTGCTATTTGGGTCATCATGTCTCTTTATCATAAAATGGGTGGGAAGAGAGCTTAGTATAAAGGTCGAAAATAAAGTTTTTAGACATTGTTATTGAGCTAAAGTGGGCTTTAGCGAAGTAAGAAATGATCAAACTTAATTATAAAAAGGTGTTATTTAGTTAAACAGAAAGCCGTTATTTTGGTCACTTTTTTTCAAAATAGCGGTTTTTTTAATTACTGCTGGTATAGGCCTCACCATACATGCCCATCAACTTAAGAAATTCATTGTTCCCCTAAACAAAAAAATGAGCTGAATTGTTATAAATAATTGTAGATAGATAAAAATTTTCGTTTAGGGGATACTTCATAACCTTAGCTTGATAGAGATGGTGTGACTCCCGACTTATTAAAAGTATGGTCAAACGAATTTAATATACAAACGGAGCGAAGCCAGGGAGGGCATTGCAGGTACTCTAAAGAAAATATTAAAGAATTAAAAGCTATAAAAGAAAAAATCAAAAACAAAAACGGAAAGGTTTTTTCGGTTTGTTTAAAAATTAAATGTGGTTGATATTCTTTGTTGTGCTCTAATGTCGGCTAAGTTTTTGGTGGGGGAAGAGGCAGCTTATGGTAATATAGGTGGAGAGGCTAAATTGGGATCAATGAATGAAATTGATGTTGGTTTGGGAATAGGTTTAGGAATACAGTTTGGAGTTGAAAAAGGTTAAACATCTTTATTTTTTGTTAGGGGGTTAAAAATGTTTTCCTTGGATGTATTTAAGAAAATTTTAATGATTTTTTGTGCTATTGCTGTTCCAGCTAGTTTATTAGCTATATGGTTTGGAGCAGAGGCTACATTTAACGAAAAAATTATTTTATCGATTGTATTTTGTGTAGTAATGCCGTTATTTACTTTTATATTTTATAAGATTGTTTCGTTTTTTTTTAAGAAATCTCACTCTTTGAAGAAATATTAATTTTGTAATTATCAGGAGAAATGTTTAATTATGGAAGATACATATAAGGTTGAGATTAAAACGGAAGAACATGGTGGGAAATTTCAAATATCATGGAAAAAAGAAAAATATTTTTTTGATTGAAAAAAGCATCTAAAGATAGATGCTTTTTTCAGCTTTTAATTAAATAGTTTTGAATGTATACTTTTCTTGTTAATTTTGAGGATATCAGGAGATTTGTTGTGAAGTCAATGGTTAAGGAGATTTGAATGTAAACTAATAAACAAAAGTTTACTTTCAAAAATATAAAAAGAATCCTGGGATTCCAGCATTCTTTTTGATAAATCAATAAGATATATTATTTAATTATTGAAAAGGAACGTCGTATATAAACCATGTTCCATTTTTTTTATACATATGGAATTGAATGTTGGTACCTGTCCATGGGGGCAGATTAATAACTGCGGAATCCTTGTAATCTTCGTTTATTACTACAGATGATCTTGCAAATATAAAAGATGATAGAATTTTTTTATGAAATTCAGGTGCTTCTTTTAAAAATTGTTTCTTTTCCTCGGTCATTTTTTCATCATTGTTATAGAAGAGATAAGTTATTTCATAATTTCCTTCTTGTATTGAATGTAAATATAATCTTACTATTGTTTTAGGTTTTTGCTCTTTTAGTGTATAAATATCTTGGGATTTTTGTAATTTATCATATAACTTTTGTTCTGTATGATTTAAACCTGCTAAATAAGGTGAAAGAGGAAATACAAGCCAAAGAATAATGATTACTAAAATTAATAAACCTATTTTTTTCTTATTCATTAAAAGCTCCTTATTCCATATATTGTAAGCGTAAGGATATCTTAATATACATAATGCGATTTTGCTAGGATTTTTATTACAAATAGATTTTTTTTGTTTGCCTTTTAGTATTTACAGTTTTGAATAAGATTAATTATTTTTATGAATGTAAATTTATATTCAAAAGTTTGCATTCAAATATTAAATAAAAAACCTATTCCAGTATTGGAATAGGTTTAACTATTATAGATAAAAATTTTTTGTTAATTCGATTGTAGCCCAGAACTTTGGTGAATAATTTTATTATTTTTCCAATCTACTTTTTTATCTGTGTTATTTGTTACAAACGTTTTATAGTCTGGTTGTTCATATGATATAGTATTAGACCAAGATGCACCGGCTGATGCAGATGATGATGGAAGTTTCACTTTATTTTATACGGTCAAACTTCACTCTACATCTACAATATGCTAAAAACCGTAGAAATTCATTATTCCTACGGTTTTATAACGTGCAGTCTCGTTCTATTTAATAATATTTTTCACATGACCAATTCGTATTTCACCTTCAGGATAGTATATCTATACACCAAAACTTACAACTGTAACATCCCTATTAGAATGCAAATCAAAACATTCATACAAACAAGATTTTATTTGACATACCTTATATATTATATAACCATTCTTTTGAATACCGGATCAGTCAATTCTTCCTTAAAATATAATAGGGAATATATTTTCAAACTAAAACAATCTAAGTATTAGATTTCCCCTATATTTTTAATAACCCTATTAAGTTTTTTGTAAAATTCACCTTTTGTTTTTACATGTTTAAACTGATTTGGATTAACGTGAGCTTTTTGAGAGAGTGCTACAATCTCTTCTTTTGTAATTGAATCTTTAGTATTTATAGATGCTATATTTGTATATTTTCCATCTTCTGTTTTTGGAATTTCTAAAATCCCTTTATTTACGAGATTCACTACAGCCTTATGCTCTGAAGAATGTGTATCTACACCGGTAATTTTCCAATTATGCATAACTTTTGGCGTGTATACACCATTCTTTACCTCTTTTAAATATGTAATAGCAAGATTACGAATGGTTCCACCTGTTTCGCCAAATGCATTCTCTTGTTTAGATGACCAAATCTGTTCAAACTTACGTCCCTCTAAGGCCCCTCCTTTTGCTTGAAGAGCCTCCATTCTATATGCATTCATTCCCAGAGTCATAACATCGCTCATTTTGATTGGTTTATTTGTACGAATAGATCGCAAATTTGTAATTCGACTTCCATATGGTTTTGTTAAGTCAATTTCGTATTTCACGCCTCCAAAGAAGTCGTTCGTACTGTATTTAGACGCACGGCGTGTTTTATCAAAGCTAACTGTTACATCTCCGGCACGAGATGTGTTAAAATACCCCGCCGCCCATTCCATATAATCTTTCAAATCTTTTCCAGTTACCTTATATACTGTAATTTCTCCCAAAGCATATTGATAATTATACGCAATATCTTTCTTCTTAATAGGACCTACATCTAAACGAGCATAATCGTTATCAATTTGATGAGCTACTACATCTGCTTTACTGTAATAGAGCATGACTTCATGAAAGAAATCTGATAAAGGTGTCTCTTGAATTTGCACGCTTGGAATACCATTTATTTCATTTTCAGGAACAAGATTTCTCCCCTTTAATTGAGCGACTACAACATTTGCATCTCCTCTCGCATACTCGTGAAAAGGTGTTAATGTTTCTTCAAGTGCAGGATCGGATAATACCGTTGTTCCATCAGCATTTTTTACAGGTAAAGTGGTAGCTGTTTTATCTTTTAAAACCAGCTTCCCATCTTGCTTTGTAAAAGTAAGGTCAATACGTGAAATATGCGTGCCATATTTATCTGGTTCTGTAATAATAACACCATTTACAACTTCTTTTTTAACAAGTTTATGCATATGAGCTGCAAAAATAGCGCTTAGTTCTGGACAGGCATTTGCAATATCTTGAACCCCAGTACCAGGGATGCCATTCTCATTTTCTAGTCCCATATGCATAACCCCTACCATTACATCTACTTTACCTTCTAATTCTTTAATTGCCTTTTTTGTCTCTTCTACTGGATTTTTCACCACTAAACCAGCCAAATGATCTGTCCCTTTTTCAAAATCACTAATCATTGGTGTATTCATGCCAATAATCCCAACTTTGATGCCACCTTTTTCAACTATCGTATATGCAGGAAGAAAACGCTCTCCATCTTCCTTGTAAATATTTCCTGCTAAAGTCTTTCCTTTATATTGCTCACTAACTTTTTTCAATGTATCTAATCCAAAATTGAATTCATGATTTCCAAATGCCCAAGCATCATATCCCATTTCGTTCATTGCTACCATCATCGGAGACTGTGGCTTATCATTGAATAATTCTACTGAGTTCCCTTGAATTGTATCCCCGGCATCTAATAATATGGTATTTGGATTTTCTTGACGTACCTTCTTGATAACCGTATAAAGCTGCGTTAAGCTTCCACTCATATTAGCACCATCAAGTGCATAATCCCAAGGCATAAACCTACCATGAATATCTGCAGTACCCAATAATGTAATATTAACATCAGATTCCTCTGCTTTAGAGATACCTGGTTTGATTGTTATTGCTGCTCCAAGCAGTATAAAAATAACAAAATAACATACAAGGCTCTTCCATCTCATTTTTGGCATAATAACAATGTTTCTCCCCTTTTTGTACTGTCATATAGTTTTTTGAACTTTAAAAATGTAACTTATTATTTGGAAAACTTCAACTACAAAAGATAATTTTAAATATTTATCCCCCCTATTATTGATCATCTAAATTATAGAAAATTGGAGTGAGATAATGAGTGAAGACAAAGAAACACCTGAAAGAAGAAGAGAAAGACTAAGACAAGAGAAAGAGAGAATAAGAAAAAAGCAACCATTCCTTTTAAGAAAGGTTGCTTTTTTAACTTTTCACCATTTAAGAAGGACAAGCATATATTAGGAGTGAAGAAAAAGCATAGGGGGGATAAACATGTTCTTCTCAAAGTTACGTGGTAAAAATGAAGTTCCACCAGTAGAAACAGATGCTCGAGGAAAAGCTTTCTTTAAATTAAGCCAAGATAAACTAAGCTTAAAGTTTAAATTAGATTTATTTGATATAGAGAATGTAGTAGTTGCTCATCTGCATCTAGGGGCGAAAGGAACAAATGGTCCTGTTGTAGTATTTTTATTTGGTCCTATAACAAATCCAGTTTCGATAGAGTGTGCAACTTTTACAGGAACAATTACTCAAGAAGAATTGATTGGTCCATTGGCTGGTCAAACATTAGACGATCTTGTAAGAGAAATTAATTCTGGAAATATTTATATTAATGTTCATACCGTACAACATCCTAATGGCGAAATTCGTGGCCAATTGCAGCATTGCTAATGACAGCAGTGAAAATATTTTTAGTGTAAGACATAAAGCATCCATTTGGGTGCTTTTTTATTTTGGAGGAGGAGTTAAACAAATTACTTCTTATTCGGATAAGTTTCTTCTATAAATATTTCTCAAGTTTTTGATATGTAAAAAAAAGTAAATTTATTCTATAATAGCAACTGTTAGATAATTCTGATTCCAAGAAAGGTGATGAGTGTATGTTTAAAAAAATTATGGTAACAAGTGCGCTATTATCTGGAGTTTTAGGAGTATCAACAATAGCTCCATCAGAATCTAAGGCTGAAACAAATTCTTCAGTAAATCAACAATACATTTCAGAAGGGACTGAATTCCCAAATGGAATTAACAGCCCCTTTGCCCCAAATTCTTTTGAGCAAAATAACCTTATGCAAGAAAACCTAGCTGCAGCATTTAAATGGCAATATAATGCTAATTACAAATTCTCTACATCAATTCAAGTGAAAAAAACTGTACCTGCATCAGATAACGGATATATTGGAGTAGCTTTTCAAAACAATAAACCTTTTAAATTTAATGTTGTAGTAAAAAGTCTATCATCTGGAAAAACAATAACTCATACTGTACAGGGGCAGCCAACCAGTGGTAACCAGCATGTTACAAACTTTTTTGGCCCTATGAAAGCAGGGAATTATGTTGTAACTTTAGTAAATACAGATAAATCATGGCACGAAGGAAACGTTTGGCTTGGATGGTAATAAAAATTAGGAAAAAGAATAGTTAAAAGGCGTATTCCATAAGCAGGATACGCCTTTTTTATTGTATGTAAGAAGATGTTTAGCTTTTTGCTTGATGATATGTTGAGCTGATTGCTCCAACAATAAAACTTAAAACTAGCGCACAAAAAATTAATTTACGATTCATGTCAGGCGCAGGGTCCCAAGAGATTATTGCAGTGAGCGAAAAAAGCAGTGTGTAATATTGAGCGTTATTAATTTTTAATCGAAGTAATAAACTTCTTTCATCAGATTTTCCTATTTTAGAATTTGAGTACGTCATAATACCTACAGCGATAAATCCAACTACCATAATACCTACAGCGAAATAATTAAACAAATGAATCAGTCCTCTCTTTTATATGTAAATACTTCATTAATAGATACCCCAAACTGGTTGGCAATTCTGAAAGCTAACAATAAGGAAGGTGTATATTTATTTTGTTCTAATGCATTAATCGTTTGCCTTGATACATCCACAAGTTCAGCTAGATCTTTTTGTGTCATTTTTCTAAGTACTCTTAGTTCATACACTTTATTTTCGGTTGTATCGTTTAATTTGTTTTTCAAACAAATCACCACCTCTTTTTGATCTATCTTTATAGTAATGTATTTCTTACTAAAAGTAAAGTATTTTTGACATAAAGTATAAAAAATTATACTTTATGTCGTTTTTTTCTTACAAATGTCTATAAAACATATCCATAAGGAAGTGTTTAGAACCTTGTTATAATGAAGAGATATCCATATCTTAGTTATAGTTGAGGGGGATTTATTATCTTTCTATGCAAGTACATGATTAAACATATAAAATATTTTATGGCTAAAGCATGTTTTCTAAAACATGCTTTTTCTTTTGCAATGAAACTCAAAAATGATCGTTGCTCAGGATTGATGAACCCCTTAGAATAATAAAGTGAAACTTCCATCAGTGAGAGTTTTCTTCACCCCCCACCTATCTTCTTCGCTTTCTCTGAATCTTAAGGCGGGGTCCTACTACCCTAAAGTAGCGGGATAAAGTTAGCGTTTTTTCATGTTTAGCGTGTATTTTCATTAAAATGTAGACGTGACTTCTAATTATATTCCCTCTCTAATTTATCAATTTTTTGACCTTTTATCTCATTACGTACTAGTATCAACTAACGCATCATCGTAATCCTGTAGTTCTTCCATAATTTCTTCTAATCGGTTCATATGATTCATAAACTCTTGGTGAGAAATTTCTTGATAATCAAAAATCCCATCTCCATATTCATCACGTTCAAATAGTTTTACTTTTACGCCTAACTTCAACAAATTATCAACTAACCCTTTTAAGTTCTGCATATCGTCAATATCGTTCGCATCCACTTCGGCAAAACAATCTTCGTTTTCAATTTTATTTTTTATGTCTGTAATTCCTAAACCAGTATACTTTCTCAAAGAAACTATATATGTATGAAGCGCATCATTAGGGCTTATTTTAATTGCGATTTTACTCATCTATTATTCTCCTTTCTGCTAAAATTCTTATTCTCATCGTTTTAACACATCACTGATTCCATTGCAAAAAAGAATACCAGCAAACAATGTACAATATTTTCCAAAAATCATTTTATTCCAAATAAAACGTGTTATATTTTATTCATCATTATAGATTTTCACACTTTAAGGAGGGTTTTTATGTATACACCTAAATATTTTGAAGTGCAAGATTCAGAACTTATTTTAGAATTTATCAAAAACTATTCATTTGGAACCTTACTATCTAGTACGAAAGATTTCCCAATTGCAACACACCTTCCACTGGATGTATATAACAAACAGGGACATACTTATTTATCAGGACATTTCGCTTATGCCAATCCTCACTGGAAATTGTTAAAAGAAAATCCTCAAGTATTAGTTACATTTCTAGGGCCGCATGCTTATGTATCTTCTTCCTGGTATGCGCAAGAAAATGTACCCACATGGAATTATGTATCAGTCCATGTATATGGTACAGCTCAGCTTGTAGAAGGCGAAGAGTTAGAGCTTATGTTAGCAAAAGTGCTAAAGAAATATGAGCAAGGTAGAGATAATGGAGTATTATGGGATACTTTAGATCCAACATTTTTAAAACAAGAGATGAAAGGGATTGTAGGCTTCAAAATAAAAGTTGAGAAAGTTGAAGCTTCCTTTAAGTTAAGTCAAAACCGAAATAATGATGACTACAAATCAATTACTAATAATCTTAAGAATGAAAACGATGTCTCTGCAATAGAAGTAGCTAACTGGATGGAAAAAATGAGACCAATTAATGAAAATTAAGTTCAGAACCAAATCACGAGGGTGGCAGAAAGAAAAAACATACAAAAAGCGAAAATTCCTGTATTGTACGAATTGCCAACACAATAACTAGGGAAAATTTTCGCTTTTCTTATTCATACTACTGATGATTTATCATGATAATAATAGGTTTTTAATGAAACAGCTATATGATCCAAGTATCAAAAAGCTTTTAAAAACTAGAAATCAAGTAAAGATTTCCCCAAAATATTCTCCTGCTTCTTTTTTAGTTCCATCTTTATGATATTAGTAGCTAGCCAATAGCAGTATCTGCCGCAACGTCTTCTACCTTATCTATAAATGTAACATTTCAGCCTTTATAACTTGAATATACTCCTGCAACTTACAAAACGCTTCTGTGAGCTTGCTTGTTTCTTCTGTATGAAGGAAGCGTGCTTTGTTTCGCTCTTCCTCTATGATAAGCAGCTGCGCGGCAGCATAAGAGAGACCATACCGTTCGCATTCTCGTTTCATATCATGAAAAAAAGAAAGAGGTACAGTACCTGCTCCCGAGATGAGCATCTCATCTAGAAATTGTTCCACTTCATCGATTATACGCACTAACTCTATCATAGAACGTTTCTCCTTCATTGAGTGTAATATTTACAATCTCTCCTGCTTCTGTATATAAGATGACAGGTGTGACAACGAGCTTTGTACTCTCCTGATAGGAATGGACAAGCATTCGCTTTACGTTCAACGAGCCCATATACATTTTTACCAGTCTAATCATTCGTTCGTTTTCTGGTCGTTTCAGCATTTGCATTTGCAATATTTTACCGGTCTTATCGATAAGAGGAATGATCCATTTTTGTTCCTTTTCCTGAAGCAGCCATTCTCCTATTTCCGCAGCTTCTATACAAAATATTCCTTGCTTATTTGTCTCTATCTGCTTTACTTTTTCTAGCAATTCCTCCCATGAGGTCAGAAAAAGAGATTGCCACTCTGCTACATTTGTTTTTCCATCTGTTTCTCCTGCTGTTTGTGAGCTAGATGACAATTGAAAATCGGCGTTAAGTTTTGCCTGCTTCAGTCGAAAAAATGAACGAGACAGTTCATATCCTTTCCCTGTAATTCCCCATGGTGCTTGCTTTTCATGAAGTATTTCAGGAGTTGTACTCATTCCTTCATAAAACATCGGACGCGACTGCGTGTATGTCATCCACTTTTCCTGCTCTTGATTATAGAAATAATACGTTACACCAACATAACCGGACTTCGTTTGCCAGCCGGATGCACCGAAGGCGTACAAAGTAAGCGGTGGTACTTCATAATATTCCGAGCGATACGGACTCTCTTGCAAGCGGTGCCTCTCTAACAACATAATGTGTTCATAAATCACGGATAGCGTTTGCCGATAAGATGCCATTTGAAAAGACGCATGTTTCATCCGATATAGCCCGATATCTGTCGCGAGCTTACGAAATAAGTTCTCTAACTTTACTAGTTTCAAAGAACGAGCTTTTACAGAAAGTTGTTCTATTTCATTGATTGTGTTTTCAGTAAGCCGCGTTAATCCAAAATGAACAACTTGCTCGATCATTTCTTTAAAAGGGGATAACTTTTCCGGAGCAATAATAAGGGGATTCATCTGTTTCGTTTCATGTAAGATCCCTTTCTCCTTTTGATACCAATATACGGCTTCCGCCTTATGACGGCATATCCCATCTGCTTTACACGTACAAATTGCATCATTTACCGATTCAGCTGTTAGAAAGCGAACAGTTATATTCTCTTCTGGAAAGGACGCAATTAAAGCTGCCTCTTCTTCCAAACTGAACTTCGGCTGAAATGTTTCGCGAAACATCATCTCAGCCCATACCTTTTCAGAAACAATGCTGCGTACGTCCATATTCAAAAGAGTGGAAAAATCAACCTTCGTTTCCTCTTCTCCTTCATACATCTTCTTAGCTTCGAGCAGCGCCATAATTACATGCTTGCAAATGGAGCGGGCGTCACAAGTACATGAGTAACTACGGATATCACCTGTAAACGTTACAGTAATTTCGTCATCAAACTGTATTTGCGCTGCATTCTCTTCTACGTCCATTTTGACATTTGCTACAGCAGCCAAATCTTTGATCGCCCTCTTATATGTTCCTTTGTTGGACATTGCGATCAAGTATGTTTCATCAATAGAGGAAAGAACATTTAAGAAATGATTGCTGCGATCCACTGTGCCAACCTCCCTGGTGTTAGCGCCGCTACATGAGCACCAAGCGCTGCCATTTTTTTCGCTGCCTGTTTATCATAAAAAGGCTGTGCAGTCGGATCAAGAGAAGTAAGTACAATAAGCTTTGCTCCTGATTCCACAATCTTTACCGCTTCTCGGTACATTTCAGCGTAACTGCCGCCTTCATATAAATCCGTTACAAGCACAACAATTGTTTTGTGCGGCATCTCTATTTTATTCATTGCATAGCGCAGCGCCTGAGCAATATACGTTCCGCCCCCAAGCTGTACATTCATAAGCGTTTCGACTGGATCATCAATCCGATCTGTTAAATCAACAACGGATGTATCAAAGATGAACAAATCTGTCTTAATCGTCGGTAAACTTGCAAAAATGCCAGCCATAACTGCACTATGAATAACAGAATCAATCATGCTTCCGCTCTCGTCTACTGCAAGAATCACACGCCATGGGTTAACGTGCTTCGTTGCCGCATAGAAATATGGTTTTTCAATATGGATGGTGTTCGTTTCCTTGTCAAAATGCTTCATGTTCTTTCCAATCGTTTTCTTAAAATCAAAGTTGCGCATCGTGCGTACACGGCTAGCGCGGTTTCGATCCGGTCTACCGCTTAAAGCGAGCTTCACTTCCTGCTCTAAATTAAGGCGCAACTCCTCAGCTACTTTGGCCACAATACGCTTTGCGGTGTCCAATACATCCGGATTTACATGATCCTTAAATTGTAAGATGCATTTTAACAGATTCATATTTGGTTCCATTTTTTCAAGCGTTTGCTTATCCTGCAGCAAAGCCGTTAATTCATACTTTTCGAGCGCATGCTTTTCCATAATTTCAATTGTTTCTTTCGGAAACAACTCGCGCACTTTCGAAACCCAAGTGGGCACTGTTAGCTGCGAAGGATCCAGCGACCCGCCGCGATCTTCCCCGCGCTCCCGTTCATACAAAAACTCCAGCGCCTCGTCCATTTCCCTGTATACAGGGCTTTCTTCCTGAAATGTTATTTGATCATCCGCATATTTTCCAAGAACAAGACGCCATCGATTCAAAGAGATCTTATTCTCCATCTTCTAGCCCCCGTCTCATCAAAATCTCCCGTGCCTTCTGGTCTAACTGCATTGCATACTTCAGCACAGCTTCCGAAATCACTTCTTCTTTCACCACTTCTTCGGTTGTGTCATATAACCGAGCAATCTGTCTGGCGATCGTATCGACTTCAAGCGGAGTGAATTGACTGAACAAGAGGCGTAAATGCGGCAGTACTTGCAAAAATGTCTCCTCATCAAGTTCTTGTAGAACATGAGACATCCCGCCAAGCAGCGACTCGTTATACAAGAAAATATCTTTTGCACCAGCAAACAAACCATTCAAAAATAGAGGAGCTTGCTTTTGCATATCACCGCTTCCATAAAAGTATCCTTCTGCCACTTGAATGACATCATCGACCGTCCTCTTCGCTAAAGAAGTTAACAACCCAAATACCGCTCCTTCGACCTGACTTTCCCGTTTTTCTTTTTGTAAATAAAGCTCTAACGCTTCAATAAACTGCTGATCTGCAGGCTGCAATGTATACAAATCGATAAGCTTTTCCGCAATGATCCCTGGCTCGCCGCTATCTAAAACAGAAAATAACGAAAGCGCTTTGCTTCGGGCGCTTTCCGCCTGTTGATTCGTTTTTTCTATTTGTGATAAATAGTAAGCGCACTCTGCCATAGACACGAAGTCTCCATCCTCTTGTATCGCCTCATCCATTAACGGAATGTACATGGCAAAATCAGAAAATAACCCGCTTAAGTAGGCTTCCATTAATAAAAGAGCCACTTCTCCAGCACGCCCTTTTGCCTTATACAGCTTTGCTCGCAGCACTTCCTGAGCGGCTTCCATCACCGTTCCACCATACACAGATAAATCAATGAGAGCACTTTCCACCTGCGCTGAAAAACGATATTTCCAAGTTTCTCGCATAAGATTGATGTTCTGCTTTCTGGCAAGGTTTGGACCTCGCAGCTTCTCGCAAAACGGAACCTCTAAAAAAGCGAGGCAATGAAAGAATTGACTTAAACGCTGGTGCCGTTCTTTTTTATATATGTCAAGAATCGTTTCATGCGGTACAGTGGAGCGGGCTGGAAGACGAAACGAACGAACAGAGGCACGAAAATCATGCACGAGCGGCGGCACATCCGCTTCTTTTGACAATTTCCCTCGCTTCGTCCCTTGCAGACTCTTCTGAAGCAGCATCAAAGGTTTATCTGCCGAGGATATCTCTCCCTTAACAAATGCGCTATGCACCGCGTCCATCAGCTCATACAATCCAGGCTGCATCTTGCCTCGAAGCAGCGCAAGTTCACGGATCATTCGCGCAGCCTCAATCTCATCTGCTATTGATATCCCTTCTGTTTTTAACTGCCTAGCAACCCGTATCATAAATTGCTCGGCTGCCGCTTTATCCCTGTTCTCCCATATGTGTTGGTAAAAAGCAGGTGCAGGCATACCGCTCTCATACCCGCGCGTCTGATCGCTTTCCAAAAAGGAGTACGGCATAAGATACGTTTTTGCATATGTAGCAGACAACGGACTTTTGGACAGTTTTTTCTTTTCGCCTTCCAATTCAAGAAGTCCCTTCACATGAAAGCCTCCGGTAATTACGAGCACCTTATCATATGCTTTACGCGCTTTTTCAATTTCCTTTGCCATATGTATTTCTCTCGCCATGCAGCCGTCTTCTATCAACATCTCCCGCGTATAGTCCGCGCGCGTGTAATAACAATAATCGAAGAGCTGCTGGATAAACTCCTCGCTTGTCATATGAAAACCTTGCAATTCAAAGTATTTCTCCCAAAATTCATGAAAGCTTCGGCAACCCGTTCTTTCTGAGAGCATACGGACATATTGACTGTGCCGGAAGTATTGTTCATCATACTTTCCGCGCTCTTCCTCATTTTTCGTTACATACAAATATTCCTTATAGGGAAGATCAATAAATGAAACGGGAATGTTGCGTGCAGATCCTTCCCGAAGTGCGACAAGTTCCGGTGAATAGTCGAGAAAGGGATAGTACGCACGGTACTTTCCACTCTCTCCTTTTTCAAGCACATCCGCTTTATCATCATAACTGCAATATATACAAATCGGAGCCTCACTCTCGGCGCTCACGATATGCGGAATAAGCGGATTACAATCAATCGGCCCCTCTATAAGAATTGCATCCGGTTTATATAATTCAACTATTTTTTGTACGTGAAAAGAGCATGCAGGACTATGATGGCGAATCGGCACGTATACGACGTTGTTGTTTACATTGTAAGTTCTTTGAAACAATGTGTTTACTTCAGCTGATTGCGAGCTTCGAAAAACGACTTCCATGCCTCTCCTCCTACTTGACTTCGTGCTCTGACGATGCTTGTAAAGTAACTGCGCAGCTTTTCTAAATCTTCCTTGTTTTCTTTTGCAATCGTTCCGGATAAGTATCGAACAAGTGCATCCATCTTCACTTGTCCGCTTCTATAATAATACGCATCCATTGCACTTTGATAATATACCGATACTGCTTCTGCAGTACTCATAACAGAAGAAGGCTGATCAATTCGTTTTCCTTCAGCGGTCACGCCTTCCCGCAGCTCATGAAAAACAGTCGCCAATAGCTGAACAACCGTCCGGTCCACTTCTGGTATGATGCCAGAAGCCCCTAACAAGCGCGTTACTTGCGACTCTATAATTTTTGCTTCAAGCTTTACATCTTTAATTGGATGCACTGTTTCAAAATTAAAACGACGCTTCAATGCACTACTCATTTCATTCACGCCGCGATCGCGCGTATTCGCAGTCGCAATAATATTGAATCCAGGCTTTGCCGCAAGAATTCCTTGCTCTCCAAACTCCGGAATGTTCAGCACCTTATCGCTCAAAACGCTGATCAACGAATCCTGCACTTCCTGGGGGCAGCGCGTCAACTCTTCAAATCTAGTTAATATCCCTTGTTCCATACCAACGAAAAGGGGACCTGGCACAAGAGCCTCTCTTACAGGCCCTTTCGCAAGAAGAAGTGCATAGTTCCATGAGTACTTAATCGTATCTTCCATCGTAGCAGCTGTTCCTTGCACAGTGTTACGACTATTTCTGCATATCGCAGCAGAAAGCAGCTCACTTAACATCGTCTTTGCTGTTCCCGGCTCTCCGATTAGCATAAGACCGCGATTCCCTGCTAATGTGACAATAGCTCGTTCCACAAGCGCATCATTACCATAAAATTTACGACTAATTTCTACTTCCTGTCCCTGCCAAAGAAGCGGTTCTTCTTGTCCGCTAATAAACGTACGAACCGCGCGTGGTGACAACCGCCAGTTAGCTGGTTTTGGAAACGAATCATTCGCTTCTAAAGCATTCAATTCTACTTCATATAATTCTTCCATTAACGGTTTAATAGACTGCATATGTCATTTCCTTTCTTATCGCTTACTGCGCCAGTTTTCATCACGACCGAGATTCGATTCTGTCGTCCGTTTTATATCATATAAAATTTCGCTGAAAAAACGTTCCGGTACTTGTTTTGGCACGATGCGTCTCGCATCATCAACTTCGTCATAAGAGTATGAACCGCGGTCCACTGTCCCTGCTTTATAAAATTGGATTTCAAATAAGCAGACATCGTCCTCTTCTTCATATCCAACCGGTGCACCTTCAAATGCAAGCTCCGCCCCTAATCCTGTGCGAGTGTCTTCCTTATAGAAAGTATGGTACACACCAGCATCTTCAACCGGTCCGCGATTCCAGCCGTACTTCGTCAGCTTACCAAACAGCGAACGACCATTCATTTGAATGCCAGCAAACCTTTCCACAGTTACTTCCTCATCTTCCTTCGCCCGAAATACTTCGCGGGCAATTTGCGGGAATGGCTGGACAACCTCATAATCTTCTAATTGTTCCTTCCATAATTCCCGTTCCTCTTCAGACAATTCTAGCGGATGGATTAAGCCGATAACGGTATCTAGCGTAAGTTCATGCTCATCTTCGTCAATCGTATTAAACGTGCCGTCCTCCATATAACGGAACATCGCAAACAATTTCCCTTCTTTATACTCACCCCAAATAAGCGAGATGGCGAATTGCTGCATAATTGGATTTTCCACAAATAGAGACTTCCATGTATCTTGTGACCAATAGCGATTGAGAGAAAGCGCCATTTCCAGACGCTGCGTTTGCATCGTAATGATGCTTCGCAGCTGTTTTTTTATAGACGATAACTCCGCCTTAGCCTCTTCTGCCTTTTCTGCATGATCTTTTGCATTTGGTTTCGGAAGCGACTTAATCCGTTTTCCCTCCTCTGTTTTTAAATCGATTTTCAAGTTTGGCGTTAAATAGGCAGTAAACGTCCTGCTTCCGTAATCAATTATTTTTTCACCGCGTTTATTAAAGCCAAGGTCCGGAACAAGCTGATCTTCTAGTTCTTCTTCTGTTATACCGCGCGTTTTAGCAGCAAGACTCAACGCTTCTTTCGCAGCATTACGTACCTGCTTATGTTTATATTTGAATGCCATAGTATTAATCGTCATAAGTGCAAGATGTGATGAAGACAACGCCAACGCCTGAACAGCTGCAGCAGCGATAGCTCCGCGCATGCCAAGTGCCCACTCATCAATCTGCTTTTTGAGCAGCAGCGCCATTTCATCATCACTATGAATGCCATACATCGAAAGAATACCGCGCTTCTTCGCTTCCGCACCTTGAGAAATCCACAGCTGATAGATCGCTTGTATATGTTCTTTCAAATCTTGTTTATTCAGAGCAGCACCTATTGCTTCCGCTGCTTCCTTTTTCTCAATTACAGACTCCGATACATACTGCTGAAAATAAGCAAGAGGAAGCGTTGCATCTGCAATTGCATCGGAATCACAAAGACGAATTTGTGGTTCAAATCCGAGCCACTGCACGAGTGCGTTTCTTTTTTGCGGCGTTAAAATACGTGTACAAAGAGCTTCAATACTTCCTGATGCCCCTTCTAGGACTTCATCACCAAGCAGCGGAGCAAACTTCTCCATCAAAGAAGCATTTTTCTTTTCTTGCAAAGCTTCCTGCACAAGCTGTGTATATTTTTCAGATTTATAGTATAAAAGTGTCTGCATTGCATTTTCGCGCACGACTTTCTTTCTACTATTCAATTCCTTCGCTACATCCTCTGCTGCTGCTTCATCTTTCGTAAGAAGCTCGACTGCAGCGGTACGTACTTTTTTAGAGGAATCTCCGAGACTTTGAATGAGAAGCGCGCGCGTTTTAGCCGCATCATTCTTTGCTAACTCATCCAAAATGAAAACTCGTTCATCCACAGAATACGCAGCAAATGTTTCTGTCACATATGCCCGTTCTTTTATAAACAAATTAACGAGCGCCTCTTTTGCCCTATTTTCCTTCCCACTGTGCCAGGCAGCTTGTTTAACTGAATGAGAAACGAGCGTCTCCCTTGATAAACCATAGGAAAGAAGATCTTCTAACATTTGTTCCAGCGAACTTTCCATATGAGAACACCGGTGCAGAAGTTCATATAAACTACAATTATAATCATTCACGAATTGAAGTTCGAGCGCTGCTTCTCTCTTTGCCGCTTCCTCTATATCCCAAAGGAGTGCAATTTCTAAGACAGGCATTCTCCAGTAATTATTTTGATGTTTCGAACTTTCGAATACTTGCTTCATATCTTCAAATGACAATTTTCCAACTAAATAGTCACGATATGTATCACGTATGTCAGATGATATCGACTGAAGGACAATCGTTAAAAATTCTTCACGTACTCTGTTTCGATTTAATTCACATCCATTTTCTGCTAAAAGCATCGCCACGAAAAGATAATGACTTTGACTTACATATTGCAGCGTACGCTGAACAAATTCCGGCTGTTCTTCCACCATACGAAACAACAATTGATATTCATATACCTGATCGAAGTTAGTACCACCTAAATGATGATGTGTAAGACGATATGCGAAAAATCTTTCCTCTGAAATACCGAATTGTTCGCACAAATTTCGAATTGTTTCATACGCTTGTTTATCCAAACGTTTTGTTCTTATATGATTTCCAAACTGATCAAGAATACGACACACATGACCCTTTGCATAATTCATAAAATTTTCAACAGAACATTTCGCTAACAAGTCCATATATCGTCTTGCCACATTCGAATGCTGATAAACACGAAATAATAGCTGCCAAGTCATATCAGGTAAAGATGAACCAATAGAAACTTCGCTGACAGATTCACCTTGAACGTATCTTTTCGCCAATTCTATCTTCTCTTGTGCCCCGTTCAGCCTCAGTATATACTCAGCATGCTCTTGCAGTTCTTTCTCCAATAAAGAACTGTAAGTAAGAAATCTCTCATAATCTGCATCTAGCATAAGCAGAAGCAAAACTAGCTTTGGCCGACCTGTCAGTACTTGCAGCTGTCCTTCTATGTACTCTGGATTCTCCCGTATTAACTGTCTAATAAAAACATCCGCTCCATTTACATAACGCGAAAGATTTGTTAAGTACTTACAAGCAGATGCTACAAGCAGATCAAGCGAAAGGCCGCTTTTTTCAAAATAAACCTTCATCTCCGGAAAACTTACACGTGTAAAACGTACTAGAAGAACATTCAACAATTGCTCCTCAAGCAAATGATAAAATAACCGAAAAAACACTGGATCTTTCTTATACGTTTTCTCAAAATCGTTCGTAAACTGCCAAGAAAAACTATCTCGTTTATTTTCGCGAATGGTCGTTCGTTCTATATCTTTTAAAACTTCCTCATCTCTCGTCTGCAAGTAACGTATTGCTAAATCCTCTTGTTCTCCTGTCATATTAAGGTGCTGAAACAACTGATATGTACTGACTGCCATCTTCTCTGCCTCCCTAGTTCTTTTATAAATTCCTCACTGCAACTTGTAGTTAGTTACATCACATAAAAATGATAACGCTTATTTTTTCATATATCTGAAATCTCTAATTCTAAAACACTTAATTGCAATAAACTGTTTTGCATAATATACGGAATATATTTACATTACTAGTATAGCATATTAACCTCAATACGAACATATGTTTCTATAGAATATATGATATATATAAATCCAACTTGACTTTCCAACACACAAGTCGCCGCCATGCTGAATAAAAAATAACCTATTACTTTCTTTCTCTCTTTGTTTGAACTTCGCACGTGGCAGAAAAAGGAACCATCCTCTTCTACGCATGGCCAGACGCTCTCGATTATCTAAAAAGAAAAGGGGTTTATGTCAGGTTTTTAATTTGGACTTATATATCACATCATCAGATTTTTATACTTGCAATTTACAACTATATATCCATTTCATTTAGAAGTTTGGCAAGGGGTATGATTCCATTAAAAATATGCTTCTTATTACCTATAGAAAGTTATTTTCATTTTTCAGCATATAGATTGCTGCCACGAAGATAAAAATGGACCTACACCTTGCTGCCTTTCTTTATTTTAAATTTTGCGCGTGGCAGGAAAAGGCCCTGACCGCTACCATACATAGCCAGTCTCTCTCGACCATTTAAAAAAATGCTTTTCTGTCAGTTTTTCATAGAGTGACTAAGTAGTTACAATTCTTCTATTTGACATTAACTTATTCTCTAGCTAACAGTTAAAATATTCCTTTAAAAACACATAAAATGTTAACCAAGTTTCCTTTAACTCCCCACTTAAAAGCAGTTCATCTCCACCTTCAAAATGAACCGAATAAACTCGATCAGTTACACTATCAAGCACTAGTACGGCATTTGCTGACATTTCACTTAAAACCAGATACTTTTTAGGAAATCCATGCTCATTTCGAGCAATCATTGTATTTGATTGAATATTGTTCTCCTCATCTACAATATCTAACAACTCGTAAGGAACGTGCTCTTCCCAAAAAGGTCCAGCATACCGATAATAAAATTCACTAAATGTATCAGATACTTCTACACCCAAGCTAATTAAGGCCTCTTTCACTTTTTTCTTATCTTCACGTTTATAAATGTCTTCTCCAAGAAATTGGTCTAATTTATCAGGCAACACATTCACTTTCATTCCCTCCTAAAGCTTCCTCTCCTTTGGTTTTCCAACGATTCACAAAATCATTTTTTTAGTGTTCCCAACCAAACTTCCCCAACATTAACCTTATAAAGAACGTCATCTCCATCACTGAGCTTAATCTTCTGGATTTTATAAGCCTTATTTATTATTTCATTTACTTCATCTTTTGTTCTAAACCCTGTTACTATATCTTCTTTTAGTTCCTTATCCCAATACATTTCGGTATCAATGTGAGCTTCCCAACCAAACAAAGCTAATTTATCCTTTAATGATTCATATTTATGAAACGGAAATTTCTTTGTGGTAAAGTTTTTGTCAAAGGTATCATTGTAAGTATTTATACAATCTTTGTAAGAAACGACAATTTGAGAACTTATAAAGTCTGGTTCATATAATCAAATTTTCAGGTAAAAGTTTTCATTTTCCATTGTCATTTTTTCATACCAGTTTAGATATACATCTATCATTTCATTTAATAGTAAACGATTATACCAATTAGGAGGATTTCTACGGACTAAAGAATAAAAGGGATGAATCCACAACTTTGCATAATCTCTTTGATGCTCACGAATGTAATTCATATCTATGTCGATTACATTTTGCTTCCATCTTTCTATCTTTCTCTTATGTCGTTTCCAACCTCGAATTTTCTTCTTTTCAGAGTGATAAAACTCTTTCATTTACACACATCCCTTAACAATTCCATATATGTCCCTCCATAAACCTAGCATACATAGAATTATTTTTGAGCCTTCCATGCAACCCTTATTCCTCATGAATTAATTTCTATTCGCCTCTTTTTTAATTTTTCGACATATCAGTCACTGCTATGCAGAATACAACATGACCCGTACTCGCTTTATCCTTTTGTTTTAAACTTTGCATGTGGCAGGAAAAAGGCCCTGACCGCTACTATACATAGCCAGTCCCCCTCGACCACTTAAAACATGCTTTTCTATCGTTTTTTCATAGAGTGACTGAGTAGTTATCAAAGATTTTCTATTCAGTGTCTTCTAATATTCTATCATCTAGTTCTTCTCTCGCTCTCTCTATTTCTCTACACGTTTCAATTAAATTGCTCAACATTTCAAGGGAGATCTGTCTATCTTCCTCAAGAATTCTTACTTCTGCACCCAATGCGTTCAATTTAACAACAACATTTTTAAGTTTAATCAATTCTTCTGTATCATAATAACTAAACTGTAAAACTGGAGTTTCATCTTCTATATTTCTTTTTAGCTCACGAATTGATTTATGACTAAATTTTCTTAAAGAAGTAATATACTTAACAATATTCTTATCTGGTCTAACTATTAAGGACATATAATCCACTTTAAAACCCTCCTTAAAAATGGAAAACATCTAGTACCAGCTCTTCTGATAAACTATTCCTCGTGCCATCCGTACAAATCATTAAGCGTAGCAGGAAAAATTCCTAGAAATACAAAATGTTACACTTAATAATTTATTTGCTGAGGAATTTAAAGTTTGTAATCAAACGGGAAACGAACTTATAAAATTTATTAAAAAAAGGAAAGAGTTATTCACCCTTCAACCACTTATCTCTAAACAATTTCTTATCTTCAAGTAAGTTGTTCTTAGCTAGTTCATAACACACTAACCAAAAATCTTTTTGCCACTTTGTACAATCTTCCTCGTAATCCATAAGCCTCTGAATCATACAATATGAATCAGAAGGCTCAATTTGAATCAGGTCATTTTTAAAAAATAAAGCTATAAGGCCATGTTCAATAGATAGCAAGCAACCTTCATCATGAAATGAAATTGCAAAGTAAGCATAATTATCCTTCGTATAGTTAGGTAAAATCTCAAATGTAGGAGTTCCTAAATAAGGATGAATTTCTTCCATACTATTAAAAGTAATGGGAGAATGATCATGATCATTTTCATTATATATCTCGTAACTCATGAAGCCTTTCACTTGCAATTCAAATAGACCCTTTAGTATATTTTCATAAACAATATCAAAGTTTTCCTTTAAATAACATATCGTATTATAAGCTTCTTTTGTTAAAGGTTGATTACTTTCTAAATACCCCCCTACCTCAATTTTGTTTTGTCCAAAAAACGAAATTGAACAATTTACGTTTATAGATCCATCCCAACAGTCATATTTTTCAGAAAAGCAAAAATCATCCACTTTATCTACCACCATTTACACCTACCTAATTAAATTTTGTTATTCATGTAACCGTCAATTAAATTTGAACACATTTCTGGAAATTTGTTCACAACTAAGATCGCTTGACATGGAGCCTCTGCGTACAAGATGTTCTTGTAAAAGCCGCATCATATAAGGAAATTTGCAAGGCTATCTAACCTATCATTCACGCCTCTCCATGTAAAGAGGGTGCTTCGAACTGCAAAAAAGTCTTCATCCTTATCAAACAGCAAAGTATCCAATCTTATTTAGCGTTTACACACGAACGTACTAGAAGACCTTCATTTAGAATAATCATATATTATAAGCTCAACTTCAACTTCGTATATCCCAAATTTCTTATCACTATAATAAATACTTCTGTCTATCTTATCCATTTTAGATATTTGTAAAAGTAAATCATTGTCTATTATCTTAAAACACCGCTTTAATGGTATTGTAGGCTCTTCTTCAAAACAACCTAGTAGAAAATCTTTTATCGTTTCTTGCTTCTTTGTTTCACATCTTACTCCGATATACATCATTTCAAATTGATCGTCAGGGGCTAAAAATGTATCAATTACTATGAATTCTTCTGTTTCTTCGTTTTTCAAAATATATACTTTACCAATTCCATAATCACTTGGAGAAAATTCTCCTCCAAAAAAAAGCTTATCTTCTATGAACTCTTCTGTAATTGCAACATTTATTTCCTTAGCCATTTGAATTAAAACTTCATCTTCGATATTACTTCTCTCATAATAAAGAAGGTATTCCGTAAACATCTTCTCCATCCTCCATTTCAGATCTAATTGTGATATTATTCATCATAATCAAGAGTAATTTTAACATTTATAGGAATTCATTTTAATTTTTTGACATATAAGATTGCAGTTATGCAGAAGAGCCTGCACTTGCTTTCTCCCTTTGTTTTAAACCTTGCATGTGGCAGGAAAGGACACTGACCGCTTCTATGCATGGCTAGATGCTCTCGACCACCGAAAAAGAATGGTTTTATGTCGGTTTTTTAAATTTGGATTTATATAGATATCCATTTATAACTTGTGAAATTACCTCTCTACAAAACTAATCTGCTGAGCCCATTATCTACACAATGCCCAGAATCCTAGTATTACTCTTAATTCACTGTTAAACTATTCACTTGCAAGTGCTTTTTCTATAATTTGCTCGGCTGTTAAATCTTCATCTGAATAGAAAATATAATTGTTTCTTAACTGACTCCTATTCTAAAATCTCATTACTTCATCGACACGTCTACTACTGAAGCTAATATTTTGAATGGATTACCTCAATTCAGAAGGACATCATAAACAATACAAAAAAGTCTTGTACATAGACTCAAAATAACCTCATCTTAAGTACTATTCATAAATAAACGTAAAGTAACTTCAAAATATACAATATAAGTTGATTTTGGAGTTATTTTTTGTTTACGTTTCAGATAAAATGATAAAATTAAACAAAAACCTCGTATAAAGGTGGGGAAAAAGATGCACATTTCTAAACAATTCATTAAACCGTTTCCTGCATATGAAGAAGTGTTTTATGATAATTTGGAGCAGCATAAAAAACACTTTTTACCCATTTGTTCCATAAACTTACAATTCGTTGAACCAGAATGGGACGAATGGCTACATATTGTGTCAGCAAAGGAAATTCACGAGGGGTGTGTTGGTGATTTTACCCAACCATTTCACACGAATTTTACGAAAGAAGATACGTTAGGCTTTGATGTCGTTGACGGAAAGTATAAATTTGAAGCAGATTGGAATTACTTTGAAATTGAACAGAGCCCTTCCGATATTGTAGAGAAAGCCTATGTGCGTAATGAAAAAGACTATCAAATCCGTAAAAAATTTTTCCAACGTAATCAGAAAATTTATCCTTATTCTAGCTTTGGAAAAGAATTTACATCCGTAGAATCATTAGAGCAAGAGTTTGTCGAAAAGCAAACAAGTGGCTGGGGATTAGATTATCCCGAGGTAGGTGGAATTCTGGATGATATACGTTTTATGACAGAAGAAGGGCAAGAATTATTGGAAGATTGTGTTAGCGAAGATGAAATTTTTGACTATACCAATCTACTGTATGTACCAAAAGATGAAGATGGCCATCCATTTACATATGTTGGATTTACTACAGGCTATTATTTTCAAGCTTATGGTGCGGATCGTATATACCTATTTTTCAGTAAAGAATTAAGAAAAACAGTAATTTGTTTTGAGTATACATAAGGTACAAGAAGCAGGAGAGACGGGGAAGGGCTGTCGGCAAGCGTTTGATAGTTAAGTAAGCAATATACACGGTTCTAGCACGACACATTTAAAATTCTTTAATTGAAAAGATAAAGCATCGTGACTTTATTTTAAATCCATAAAGAAATTCGTATATAATGAAATTAAAATGAAAGGAGGTAAATTATGAAAAGAACAAAAATGACATATAGCATAATGTTTAGTTTATTACTATTAACATCATGTGATATATCGAATAAAGAAATTGAACAAAAAGCACAAAATTATACAAAATCAGAGTATGGTATTTCTGTGAAACTAAATCAAGTTGAAACACATGGGAACGGAGAGATTTTACTTGGTCCAGAAATGCGAACAGCTTATGTGCAGCAAGTAGATGAACCATATTTGCAATTTCAACTATCTTTCGATGGACAAATCTCTCCAAAAGTAAATAATGATAACTATAAAATTAAAAAAGAAGCGTATGATTTACAAGAAAAATTTAATACATATTATGAAAAAAAAGGGAATAATACTATATTTACGTTCGATCAAATGCAGACGGGGGATACTGTTTTCGATAAGAAGGCTGAGAAAGAAATAGCAAAGAAACATTCGAAGCATTATGTTACGGCAGTTTTTAGAAGTAATATCTTTTTAGATGTCAACAATCCTGCACATATGGAAAAATTAGCAGAAGTTGCAAGAAGTATTCAGGAATTTAATAAAACAATTGAAAATAATAAGATTAGTGTGGATGATATAACGATTCAGCTGCCAAATGCTAATAAGAATTTATTACAAAATATTGTAGTAGATTATATAGTAACGGCTGAAGAAGCAAAAAAGGCCCTTGAGAAAAAGAGTGATTATATGAAAGCTTTACAGCTTACAAAGTGAAAAAGGAAATCATTTCGATTTCCTTTTTTATATTCTATTCATGCACCAGAAGATCATTAACTTCTTTAACCAGCCATGAGCGCGGATGAATTGCTATAGCCGATAATTAGTTTGACTGTATATGGCTATTTATGAGTAGTAATGATTCTAAAAGTAATGAAATTTGACGCTTACATTCATAAGTTATATTCTTGCTCATGTGTCTTATTTTATCGTGTCACGATGTGGGGGATATAAACAATAGTCCATAATAGTAAAACAATATCAATCTCTCTTACTTATTCTTTTTTGCCCATCTTCATCTTTAAATATTCAGCAATTTCTGTTTGTCCTCTTTCAATAGCAAATTCGTAAGCTCCCATATCTTTCATAGTATTCTCTGTATACTTAACAGTAATATCAATATCATTCTGAACAAGATACTTTACAATATCAAGGTGCCCACCATAAATCGCTGAGAATAGAGGATTTCTATTTGGATCACTAACATCTAATATTGCACCATTATCAAATAAGTACTCTACAATAGTAATTTCACCTTCACTAGCTGCATGTGCAATAGGCGCTGACTTTGGTACACCTTCGTTTACGTTAATATCCATACCAGATTTAACCAAAAATTTTATCATATCTAAATTACCAGCTCTAGTCGCAACATGTAGCCACGTTCCAAAAGGTGTTACAAAATCAAGCAAATTTTTATCAGTAATAATTATCTCTTTCGCTTGTTCTATATCACCATTCTCAATTAAATCATAGATTTTTATTATTTTTTCCTTATTATCCATAGAATCCCCCTACAATATCTTTATTTCATTGATGCTACTTCTTCACCTAGTAGCTTAAGTATTTCAACCATTTTTTCACGAGTTCCACCAAAACTATCTACTTCTTTCAACTTATCAACAATATGTTGAAGACATTCTATACCGTGTTGTCCTGTAATTATATTTGGTGCCCAAACAAGATTTTCTTTACCAATTATCGGTTCTATCCCATACCTTCTTAATATTTCCTGACCTTCTCGAACCAGTTCTTGCTGCTTCTGACCAAGACCTTTTTTAAATAGAATATGATGTGCATGTGGATTTACCATATCAGCAGGTGGGTCACCTATTAATCCTCTAAGATACTTACAAAAATCAATTTTAATTAATACTTCATTATATTCTTTAATAACGCCTAAATCAGACAGCTCATCTACACTAAAAGTATTTTTTTGAATAACACCTTTAAACTTATTCATGTTTTCCAAAGCTAAATTATCGAAAAAAACACCTGATGCCCAAAAGACAATCAAGTGCTGTATAGTTAACTATATAAATTAATTGTAACTGCTCAACTATACATTTCATTTAGAAGTTTGGTAAAGAGTATAATTCCAGCGAAAATACGCTTACCTCTAATTGCTGCCATGAAGATAAAAATGGACCTACGCCTTATTGCCTTTCTTTGTTTTCAAACTTTGCGCGTGGCAGGAAAAGGTCCTAACCGCTACTATACCTCTTGACCACTAAAAAAAATGCTTTTCTATCGTTTTTTCATAGGGTGACTGAGTAGTTACTTTAACTCAATGGTAAGCTATCCCTTTTTATATAATTATAGGTTTCGATACTATCTTTTAATGAGTAGTTTTCCAATAGATATCTTTTTATACTATTTAAACTTTCAATCTTAAAATAACCAGATTCAATTGCATTTTCACCTAATATTCTTAACGTTTCATCATCAATTACTTCAACCACTTGAGGAACGAATTTTCTTTTTTCCTTTTTATATGCTTGGTAAATTGTATAAGAAACAGCATCTAACACTGAATACCATGCATACTGTTTTTGTACATCTTTTTCTTCGTTTGTAAACTCAGCTACATCTATATAATCTTCGCTATCTATGTAATTACACAAATTATCAGCAGCGATTTTTTCACCTTCAAGCCATTTCCAGCAACTATCTAATGCTTCTCTACCAAGATTATATCCATTATCATTTCTATCTATTACTTTAAACATTTTTTCGGCAATTGCTAAACCTACTGCAACTTTTGCATCTTCATTAACCTTTTTTATGAAATCTATCATTAATTATCATTCCTATTTTGGACATTCTGTAAAGGAATATTCTTTTTTGTTTATAATAATCAAAAATCAGCTGCAATATGCTATGTTGAATTTGTTCCAATTATCCATTAATGAGTTGTATGCCACATATTGCCCTGTCTACACCTACTACCATATACCAACATTTACCCTATCTATGTCCAATACATCCGAGATTCCTTCCTCCCTCATTCTTTTAAGTAGATAGTCATGCCCTTTTTCCAATGCAAGATTTCTTTCTTCTTCATAAATAGGAACAAGTGTATAAATGTTTATATTTCCTTGTTTAGTATAGACGTTGTCCAGCTCAGGTTCTTGGGAACGACATACCATTATGC
Organism: Bacillus bruguierae; assembly: GCF_037104725.1. NCBI lineage: Bacteria > Bacillati > Bacillota > Bacilli > Caryophanales > Bacillaceae > Bacillus > Bacillus bruguierae. Next base: position 67,524 of record NZ_JBAWSX010000020.1, read on the forward strand.
ATGATAACTTTGTACTTGATGCAAATGGCTGAGGAGGTTCTCCATTTGGAAGAATAACCCCTTCTTCCAGCCACCCATCATAAATATGTGGAATATGGGCTACCTTCCTTAGCCAACCAAGAGGCCAGTAATGATCTTGATCTTCCATACTGCCCTTCTCAATTATCCAACTTGAAGGCAATTTTAACAGCAACTCTGCATATTTAAACACACCTTCTTCGTTTGAATAGCCCATAGGCTCATCACTCATACCGGTAGTTACGAGAGTTACAAAATCTTTATTCACCGATGGAGGAATTATGTGAATATTGACCACTACTCTACTACCAGGGACAATTTCACTTATAGTATTTTTAATAGGCCCAAAGTGTTTAGTAACATATTCTAAAATTATATGATGATGATTTTGGTTATTATCATTTGTTTCAATTGAAGTAGTAGAGCACCCTTTTTGATTTTCTAACAACTTAACAATTTCTCCTTGCCCTTGTTCCTTTGCAAAAGCTAATGCATCCATAGCCTTCATCGACTCACCAGCATATTTAACATTAACATCTATACCGCTTTCGATTAAAAGTTTTGCAATATCAACATGTCCATTAATAATCGCACCAAAAAGTGGATTTCTTTCTGGTTCACTAGTATCAATCTCGATATTATAATTAATGAGATATTCTGCAATATCTAAATGTCCTTTTGTAGCCGCTCTTTCAAGGGCATTTGTAGAAAAAGTTCCACCCTGTGCATGAATATCTATCCCAACACTAATGAGATATTCTACTATTTTTAAATGCCCCTGAGCTGTTGCTACATGTAACCATGTACCAAAGGGTGTCATCCATGTTAACATTTCTGGGTCTTTCTCTAGCAAACTTCTTAACGTATCCAGTTGGCCACCTTTTATGGCATCTCTAATGTCTTTCGCAATTTGAGTCTTATCCATTTTAGTTTCCCCTTTAATTTTTACCTTCCAGAAGCAGCTTATTTTGAAAGGTCTTCTAGTATTTCAACAATATCAATCTCTCTTACTTATTCTTTTTCGCCCATCTTCATCTTTAAATATTCAGCAATTTCTGTTTGCCCAAATTCTCTAGCATATTCATAAGCATTCATATTCTTAATATTTTCTCCAGTGTATCTAGTTGAAATATCTATTCCTTTTTCAACTAGATACTCAACTACTTCTTTATGTCCACCAAAAATCGCTCCAAATAATGGATTTCTTTTTGCTAAGGTCACATCTAATTCTGCGCCTGCCTCTATTAAATACTTTACTATCTTCAAATGCCCCGCTCCTGCAGCCAATCTTAAAGGAGAAGCATCAAATATATCACCTTTTGTATTAACATCGATTCCTTTATAGATCAGATATTCTACTATTCCAAAATGTCCTTTCTTTGCTGCAACATGTAACCACGTACCAAATGGTGTCATTGAATGTAAAGATTCTGGATTATCGCCTATTAAACGCTTTACTTCATTAATATCACCAAGCTTAATAGCATTTCTTATAGTTTTATTTAGACTTTTTTCATCCATAACATTACCTCCTGTATTTCTACTATCTTGTACTAGCTATGTCTCCTAAGTCTTTAAGAGCTTCAACAGCCCTTAACCAATTAACTACTTCCTCTAAAGCATCAAGACTATGTTGTCCTATTACGGCATTTGGTGCCCAAACAAGGTTTTCTTTACCAATTATCGGTTCTATCCCATACCACCTATTTTCAAAGGATTTCCACCAGCTATTTGGTCAGGATTATGAAGTGCAGCTTGTGTTTTGATCCATTCTTTTGCTTCTGTTTCTGCTATATCAAATGACTTTCCTTCAGCCATTAATTCAGCAATCTTATCTGCTAATGCTTCAAGGTTAGTTATTATTTTAATCACTAATACATCATATGCTAATTTACTTTTTATTTACGCTACTACTAGATTTACTTTAATAACATACACTAATTAATTTTTAGTAATTTCTTCATAATAATTTTGCAACCATCCTATATCATCTTGTAAATATTCACACTCAAATTCATTCAAACATTCCTTTATATCAATACTTTTGTATAAATCTAAAATTATTTTTATATTACTTAAATCATCTTCATCAATAGTTCCTTTATTTGTACTTAGTAGCCCTATTATAGTTGAAATTACAGCAATTGATTCTATCCCATTATTTTGTATTTCTTCATAAAAATCATCATAACATCTTCCAGCAGATTGTTCTGGCGTATATTTATCAATATTTAAATATATATAATAGTTCCTTGTAATCTCATATTTAATTTAAAAAAAGCTTTTTCCCATTTTTAATACCTCCATTTGTTATTTTTTCTTTTAACACAATATTTTAAAGTAAGATATCTTGAAATCCTATTTCAGTAATTACTTGAAAAATTAATAATAGCCCCACTAAATTCTATACTAAAACACAAAAAAGTACTCATCGTCTATTGTAGACAATCAAGTACTTTAAGTTTGTAAGTTTATGGTTTGTTCTCAGTAACAATAATTCGTAAATTTAAAATTGCTTCTCATCTACGTATCGTTCTTATTTTTATAAGTAAATATCATTATATAACTCCATAATTATCTAAACATCATGAGTTCTTTATTCTACACACCTATTTTCTTATATCACTAGTTACGGTAATTATAAGGTAAAAAGATTCATTCACTACTGGGTAACCCCAAAAATAAATAAGTACTTTTTACTTAATCTCATCATCATTAAAAATGACTTCAAATTCCTCATCAGTATACTCTCTATTACTTGATAGATGATAATGATGAGGGATCCCGTTATGGTCTAGAACATGATCGACAACGCCTTCCTCATCAGAAATAACAAAAGTAATTTCATCATCACCTTCATATGTCTTGGGTGTTATATCTGCCAAAACGAGCCACGCACATCCTTTTATTCTATAAAATTCACTATAAAATCTTACGGACCTTTCTATATCATCATGTATGATCCCATGTAAGTTATGCTTTTTCTGATATCGCTTAGCAATTTGAATGGCTTGACTTGCAGTTAAGTTTGTTTCCTTTTCTTCCATCACTATTTCTCATATCCTTTCCAATTAGGTAATGGCCATTGTCTATTTCTAATGAAGAAAATATATCTTTGTGCTTCATATATCTCTTCAGCAATACATTTTTCCTTATTCTTCATAATTTCATTATAAACGTACCTTTCTCTTGCTGATCTTGATTATTTCAAATAATTTTCTTGTCCAAGTTCTTTAAATTGCTTAGCGTGGTAGGATTCATGAATGGAACTTAAAAGTAATTCGTCAGGTCTCAAAACCATTTGTCCAGTATAGATATCAAAGCCTCCCGCAACATTTCTAGTGAGAATTTTTCTCTTTTTGTCAAAAAAACTTTAATACCAATTTCATTCATGCCTTTCTTAAATTCCCTTAAATCTCGAATACTCCTAACCCTTAATCCATTATCTGTTAGACTAGTTTGACCACTAACAGGCATCTCTTCCCATTCTTTAAAATCAAGATTATCCGTATCCTATGTTATAAAGTGAAACTTCCGTCAGTGGGGGTTTTTTTCATCCCCCACTGATGGTTAGTTGAACCAATCGGGCTTTTACGGGCAGTTACCCCCCACCTATCTTATTAGATTCTCTCAATTTTGAGATGGGGGTCTTATTGCCCGTTAATGCGGGATAAAGTTAAAAAAGAAGCTGTTTTTCGCTTGAAAATCACGAAAAACAGCTTCTCAATGATTGGAGAATAAGACACTTTTATTTTACTTTATATTTCCCTTTAATTTTTTGTAAATATTCTTGCACTTCTTCAACCTTGTCATCGTGTTTTTCAACATAAAAATCGCAAACTACCTGCAAATAATTACACAACTCACCAAAGGTAATAATATCATACCAATTTTCATCGACTCCATAATAGAATAATATCCTATCTTCCCCAAAGTAGCCCGTATCATTTTTGTCAAACTCATTTGAGTAAACAACACCAATAGTATCCCTTCTTATTACATCTTCATTAAAGAAGCCATCTAAAACTTTTATAAAATCAAAGTCTAAAGCGAATTTCGCTAGGACAGTAATAACAAAACTTTTAGTTAGACCATTCTTTTTAAATCTATCAATTAATAATTGATAATCTTCTTGAAGATTTCCCATAAAGTTATTCACCCCATTCTAATACAGGCTAATAATTATCTATTTCACCTATTTCAACATTTCTAATACCTTCTCCATTACTTGCAGTGCCTCGAATTGTCTCTATATTTTGACCTACTAATGCTCTAATTCGATTATGTTTAATGCCATCTCCCAGTTCAGATCATATAGACAAAAGCTTCAACAAATAACGTTATAAAGTGGAGATGTTTCTTTACCAGTGATCGAAAACCTCGTAAAATTGCATAATAACAATATTTATTCTATTTATAAAACTATGCACTAAGTTATTAATTAATCTTCAGAATCCTCATTATTCATAATATATTCGATATCTTCATCCGTAAATTCATTTCCTTTAAATACTGGATGTCCGTTTGGATCGAGCATCCCCATCACTTTTTTATCTTTATCAGACACAATCAATGTGTAGTCCTCCATCAGAAAAGGGTTCTCTGGTAAATCTACCAATACTCTCCATGCTGGTCTAACATCATTATTATCTCTATTTTCTTTATCAATTTTGAATGTATAAGCTTCATCAAAGAAAAGTTGGTGGATGTCTTCATTAACCACTCCATCTAAGTTATTTTTCTTATGATATTGTTTCGCAATTGCTATTGCTTCATCAGGTTTTAATACCACACCTACAGTAATTTCATTTATTTTCCTATAATGCCTAGGGAAATCTTCTCTCTTCAACTTAATATAATCTTGAAATTCTTCATTAGACAATTGTTTAAACTCTTGATCAGACATGTTTTTATACTTATCTAAAGACATAAAAAATCCCCTCCATAATAAACAGTACAGTAACTTTCTTTCAACTGTCTACTATAAGGGGATAATATCCAAATACAGAAATCATCTTCTTGATGTTGCATAACTTTTTTTCAAAATGTCCTTTACAAAGGTACAAACTATTCTTTATTTAAACTTTTTATAAAGATTACTAAGCGAAAGCGCGGTAGAAATCTGTGTCTATTATCTTGACGTAGTATCATAATTATCAGCATTAGGATCATAGTCCAGTATTACGTTATTAAGTTTATGATTGACATTATTTATTCTGGTCACAAGATCCTCAACCTCTTCAGATAACAATTCCTTCTCTAATTCCTTCCTATCAATGCTTCCTAGCTCTTTTTTTATGGCATCAACCACACCCACAAAAACTTTTGGATGTGTCACTATTATCTCTCCAATGGCTAAGTGTACTAATAAATTTTCTGTTTTACCCTCATTGCAGACGGTTTCAAATTCATAAAATGTTCTTGCAGTAGCATATTTATATCCTCTACCTTTATTTAACATATTATCATACATTTCTTTGACAGCCTCAATTAATTCATTATATTCCCAATCTTCCATTTACCTTCCTCCTATAGGCTATAACTTTAATCTGTTTCCGTTATTATGGATAGCCCCTTATTCTATATTTTTAGCAAATTCTTCCATTACCCTACTACAATTATCGCAAGTATCTAATTCTGTAAATAACTTTGTTTTGCCTTTTGCCTCAACTCACTCAAATTCGTCTAAACTATTCAGAGTTTCATCACTTATGTCAGAAGGTTTAAATTCCTCCCAATTGTTTAATTGAAACGATACTCCATCTACAATTACAAAACCACTTCTCTTATAGAAATAACCACCGCGTTCATAAAGTTTTATTACTGGCTCAAATAAATCTTTGTTTTCAATAGCAATTTGATTTCCCTCATCTATAAGTGCATTTAGTTCAAGGAAACTTGTAACTATTGCCTTTTGATAACTATTCTTCACTTCATTAATTAATTCAATTCCTTCTATATTTACTTGTGGTGATGTGATTGAATTAGAAATACTTATAAAGGGGTAAACACATTTACCTGGATATGTCCGGAAAAATATCGCAGTTCTTCTTAAATACTCTTTGCACAATTGGACATTCGATTTCCTTTCTATTTCCCCAATACGACTCCAATCGATTGCTGAAATTCGCTTAATTGCTCGGCTTAAATTTCCCAATTTTTTCACCCCTTACGTGTTTTTCATAATATATTTGATATCTTCATCCGTAAATTTATTTCCTTCAAATACTGGATGTCCATTTGGATCAAGCATCCCCATCACTTTTTTATCTTTATCAGACACAATCAATGTATAGTCCTCCATAAGAAAAGGGTTTTCTGGTAAATCTACTAATACTCTCCATGCCGGTCTTACATCATCATTATTTCTATTTTCTTTATCAATTTTGAATGTATAAGCCTCATCAAATCGTAAATTTCAAATATTTTCAGCGATTGTTCCATCCAACTCATGTTCTTGATGATATTTTTTAGCAATTTCTATAACTTCTTCTGGCTTCAATATTACATTAATCGTAATTTCCTCTAATTTACGATAATGTCTTGAAAAATCTCTGTCAACAGACTCTAATAAAGCGTCTAATTCTTCTTTAGTCCTATTGTGATAATTTTTCCCCTCATTTTTTCTCCTCCTCAATCACTTATATTTCATTCGCAATCTGCTTATATATTCTCTTGAATGTTGAATTGATGCTTCATCAAATAAATACTGATTTTTCATGATTTGTTCAAATACCATTTAAAAAATGTTTTAGACTATAGAATAAAGTATTAAACTGTTAAAAAATAGTTGTAGGCTAAAAAACGTTAACGCCTATACACAATTATTACTAACTTTAGTATAAGCTTCACTTTCCATATTAATCCAAATTAGGTTACAATCCCTTTTATTGGTGCTATACATAAAGGGCATTAACTAAGATAAAATTTTCTCAGTCAATGCCCTTAATTTTAATGATTCTTTACTATTTCAATCACATTCTCAATATTATCTTTCAACTCATTATTTTTACCTTCTTCATATTGATAATACTCTTGAATTCCTCCATGAATGATAGAATGCATAGTTGGATGAAATGATTTATCTGTGCACTTAATTAAAAAATCACAGAATTCCGCACTAACTGCTGGAGAATAGAAGAACATTTCTATCAATATATCAATTGTAGCTCCCTGTATCTGTATAGCGTTCTTTTTATCTTTTAAAGAGTAACCATTTATCATACCAAAACAAAATGTTGCTACTATTTGCTTTTCTTGTTCGTTTAATATTTCTGGAACTAATTGTGAAGTATTTAAAAACTGCTGAATCATTTTTTTCACTTCACTGTAATATTCTACATCATTAGCCATTTTTGTCCCCCTAGTATATAAATATATTTCCTTCTGGGTACTTTCCATTCCACCCACAAGGAATATGTCCACTTAAATAGATTTCTAGCATTTCGTTATAAAATACTAACTTATAATATTCTTCATAAGATAGTACCATTATTATACTTACTATATCGAACTTAACAGCATGTAATATATCTTTTGGTAACCCCAATATCGTTATTTGTTTTTCAATATCATCAGTAATTTTTGGTAATACCTCTGCTTTAATTTTTTTAACCAAATTATTCTAATTTTCATTATATATTTCTGGTTTATTCTTTGCTAAATAGCCCGTTAAATCGCCACTTTCTTCCAGACAAATATTTTCCCATTCTATCCCATTCACACTCTTAACCATTTTCTTTTTATTTGATAAATAGGTATACTCAATTCCTTGAGGAAAATTGCTCTCTGTTCCACAATATTTTAACCAATTATTAGACAATACAGCTTCCACTACAGAAGTATTTAATTCCATGTAAATGCTCCTTTATTTACGTTTTGGTACATTAATTCTATCAGGAATCCTTGGAACAAAATCGTCTCCAGTTAATTTATAAAACAATTGTTGTTCTATTGCTCGTTGAACGGCCTTCTGAGCTTGTGTATCACTCAAACCGGCTGACTTTAAAGTTATATATTAGACCTTGCTTTTTACTTGCCTTTTTTGCATGCAAAAAAGACTCATTCCAACTCATCATTCAAGTTGGAATAAGCCTTTTAAATTTATTAAGTGTATTTGGCAAACTTTTTAGCATTTAATTTGTTGATTGTATCGTACAATCCCACTTTTAAAAAGTAAACTCACGAATTGATTTTCATGTACATAGTGTTTATCTAATATTAAATTTATGTCTAATTTCTTTCAAGCAAGCTTTAACTTCTTCTGCATTATATGGCTTCCGAGATACATAATTTTCACTGACCTCTTTTAAATAATTATAAAATTTTTCATAGTCTACAATTGCATAGACTTCCACACTTGTTACTGGCGGAATCGTAGTAAAGTTAACTCCAGTATCTCCAAAATACTCCTCATCATGTGGTTGACATTCGGTAGCAAAGTAGCAACTTGTAAATCCAATTCCAAATCCCTTAGCAAGTTTAAAATGATGTAATGCTTCTAAGAAATATCCGTCTCCAATGGTATGAAAATAAGCTTCCATATTCTGAACTTTTTCCTTAAAATTTTCTGCGTAATAAATTTCATTATCCATTATCACCATTCTCCTTATACTATTGTTGAGGTAACACATGGAAGAAACTTTTACTTCTCCAGTTGATTTATCAATATAACCTATAAATTGTAACCAAATAATTTAAAGTTTTTTAATCTATTCATTCCTTTAATAAAACTTAAAATGGAATCCTTACTTAACATCAAATTACTTAGATATAGTAAATAATCGAATTCATCCTCATCATCGCCAAAAGTTAAAACGAATGGGCTTATATATGGTTTATATGTAATATCACACACAACCTTATCTGTTATTTTAACTTGAAAATTACGTTTTCCATCATCTATTCTCTCATTTATACAGGTTATCTCATCAGGATTTGCCTCATATTTCTTCTCATTATATATAAAAAAGAATTTATCTAAATCAACATAAATACCTATCAATTGTCCATCTTCGCTAAATCCTCCCACGCCTTGTCTAACTAACTGTACTTTATTTTTTTCAACTACTGAATATCCACTAGGCTCTAATATAATATATGTGCCAGCCTTAGAGTAATTATTCAGTATTATCATAAGCCCCTCCTCCTAATGCACTAATCCTAATAGTGTATTTATTACGTCATCTTTTTGCATTGATTTTTCAATTATAATTTTCCATACTTGTTCATCTGATTCATAAATTCCTTTATTAATGTATGAATCTTTTAT
>NZ_JBAWSX010000021.1:0-68683 GCF_037104725.1 Bacillus bruguierae
TTTCAAGCCGGCCATCAAATAGGAGTCGTATTAATTGCAAGTGACTATGACTATACGATTCGTCCAAAAGCAGGGACGAAACTTACAGTAAAATTAAGTGAAGTAACATTACCAATTGTAAAATAGAAAAAAGCCTCCGAATGTGGAGGCTTTTTTCTATGACAGTTTGTCAATCTAAATGCGACAGTTTCTCTTGAAACGCTACGTGAGAGAATGTTAAGTGATGTCATTACTTAAAAAGAATCTCTTTCTTTTATCCTAATTGATGCGCATGGGGTAGTATCACATCATGGTGAAGTATTATCTAAATAAATTATAGAGAGAACAATTAAAGCATCCAGTGAGGTGATTTTTTCTTTTGGAATAGAAAGTTCTTTTGGTCAGTTACATATGATTCAGCGTGGTCCTTCCATACCACTTAAAAAATCCAGTGATAAAAAAAGAGGGAAGAGGCATTTTTTATTGAAGTCTATTTATAATAGCTTTTTAACCTGTTAGGTGGGACCGTAAAGTAGAGTATTAATCTTTTTGAAGAAATTTCTTTCTTATAGTACTTAGCATGCTGTACTAAAAAATTTAATTTTGAAAGGAAAATTAATAAAAATGAAAACGAAAAAAAGAATAGGGAATAAGTTATTACTTGTCAGTGCAATTTGTGCGATAACTATTCCTTCAGTTTCATTTGCGGAGGAAGTAATTTCACCTAAAAATTTCATGAGTTCTTCAAGTTTGTATGAGGGACGGAATACGGATATATTGAAAACAAGTTTATATCAAGATACATATAATAATCTGTTCAATTACCAATTTATATCGACATTAAAGGAAACCACCAAAAATATAAAAAAAATAGACAATACTGACGATGAAAATCCTTTTATATCTACTACTCTTTCATTTATCCGTTATATGCATACTGAAGATTATAAATCTGCATTTAATTTAACTTCTCGATCATTACAGAAAATAATATCCGAAAAATGGCTGAATAGCTATTGGAAAGAGCTTCCTGCTCAATTGCAAGCAGGTTCTTTTATAGAAATTGGAGAGATTACACAAAAAGAGACAAATTCCGTTCATACAAATGTAGAGATTAAATTAGTTTTTGAACAATCTACTGTACCGTTACTAATTAAACTAGATCCATCTGGAAAAATAGATGATTTTCAACTCAGTATGTCGTTTAGTCCTGTTGCAGATCGGCCATCATATAGTAAGCCTGAATCATTTGTTGATAAAGAAGTAGTAGTTGGAAGTGGTGCATTTCCATTACCAGGAACATTATCTGTTCCGAAAGGAAAGGGTCCTTTCCCAGCAGTTATTCTTGTTCATGCATCTGGAGCAGCCGATCAGGATGAAACAGCATATGCTTTAAAACCATTTCGCGATTTAGCTGAAGGTCTTGCCTCGAAAGGAATTGCTGTCCTTCGCTATAATAAACGAACCTATGAACATGGATTGAAAACAGAACTTAGTCCTTTTTATACAGTTGATAAAGAGACAACAGATGATGCTCTTCTTGTGACTCATTTCCTTCAAAATGAACCTATGGTAGATAGGAATCAAATTTATATTCTTGGCCATAGTCAAGGTGGAATGATGATTCCGAATATGATTGAAAAAGACCAAAATCAAAATATTGCTGGGGCAATTGTGATGGGAGGAGCGGCCCGTGCATTCACAGACTCTGTTTTAGACCAATTGGAGTATCGCCTTTCTATTGGAGCAATGAAACCAGAAGAATATAAATTTTACAAATCGCAATTTGAATTATTAAATGACCCTAATTTCTCTAGTCAGAATCCTCCAAAGGATTTTTATTTAGGATCACCAGTATATTGGGATTCTATCCGTAAAATTAAAGCAGCAGAAATGTCAAAGGAACAAAAAACACCGCTTCTTATTCTTCAAGGAGAAAGAGACTATCAAGTTCAATCAAAAATTGAAATTCCTTTTTGGAAAGAACAATTAAAAGAGCGAGATAACGTTGATTTTCGACTATATCCAAAGTTAAATCATTTCTTTACAGAAGGAGATGGGGAGTTAAGTAAACCGGATGAATATTATAGTCCTGCTAATATCCCTGAGTATGTTATAAATGATATTGCTACTTGGGTGCAAGGAAAATCGAAATAAAATTAGCAAACATATTTTTTAATAGCTATTTTCAGTTCTTAAGGTAGAATCATTTTTAATAAGATATATATAATTATATTTATAATGTAAATAACTATAACGAACGGGGTAAAGCTTCTTATTCAAATACTTTAGATTCTCATATCTGGGGGCATCATCCATGCCTATTGATTTAATATTTGAAAGTATATACAAATCCCCCCTAAAAGGGGTACCACCATATCGCTATCAAGCTAACAAAACAAAATACCCCCTAAAATGAAAAAATACGCTATTCTTTCTGTAGAATCATAGGAAAGGATGGCGTGTTTGTATGTCTATTGCTGTACCTGCTGAATTACAACTATTTGCTCAAGAAATTCAAAAATTTTTATCCCAAAATATCTTACGAGCTCTTTCTAGAGATAATGGTTTTGTGCAACGAACCAGTAAGTACTAAGCAAAAGATTTAGTCGCTTTATGTGTATGGATGAGTCAAAATGTCGCAACGACTTCTTTAACGCATTTAATATTGGGCTTAAGATGGGAAAACATATTCAAAATCAACCGATCGTAAAAAATTTAGAAATGTTAACAAAACCAGAAATAGATTATAAAAATATGAAACCTATTTATTCAACTTTCGCTCCCTTATTCTAGATACCAATCAAAGGCATTTTTATAAAGAATTTTTTTTACGGCTTCTTCTTCAAAGTTATTTTTAATCAACTCTATATCTGAATATTGGAACGGTATCTTTGCCCTTGTTGAAGGTAGGTCAGTTCCAAACATTAACGCATCAGGATTAATCGAATAAATTGCTTTCATTGCTTCAGCAGCATCAAAGTCAATCCTTCCAAATCCAGTAGCTTTTACTCGAATCCCTTTCTCTACTAAAGTTAATAAATTAGGGAGACCTTCTTTTGATAAACCTAGATGATCAATTGATACTTTTGGCAGTTTTTCTAATATATTAGTTATCTCTGGTAAGGCATTTGAATTGATATAAAGTTCTGTGTGCCAATTTACTAATTCATATACTCTTCTAGCAAAATTGTCTAAACGTGATATATCCTCTGAACCACCTCGATTTACATTAAAACGAAGTGCCCTAACACCTTTCTCATTTAATTTAATGATTTCATCATCTGATGTATCATAGGGTAGCTGTGTGACACCAACAAAGTTCTTTCCTAATGTTTGTAAGGCATTTACTAAGTAAGTTTGATCAAACTTTTGAAAGGAACCAGAGACAATTGCCCCACCAATTACATTTAAATTGCTGACAGTTTGTAAATAATCTTCAGACCTAAATGGATCTGGCATATATCCTTGATTTTCGTACAATGGAAATTTTGGATCAATAATATGTAAATGTGTGTCAAATATTTTCATAGGTTTACTCCATTCAAACGAATTTATAAATAAAGCATAGCCTACTTTTTGTCAGAAATAAATTCGTTATTAATTATTACAACTTATAAGTATATCTAATTAAAATAGGATAAACATGGAAAAGATATTAAGAAAGAGTTAGAATTTGATGGGTAGTGTTTATGAGTATTAATAATTTTCTTGGTTAAAATTTTAAAAATGAACCGCTCTGTTGGAATATGTAGATTTTAGTTTTTTAAACTCTTGACCTATAAAATAGAAAGTAGAGAAGCGTATAAATATTTTAATGGATTAGGAGGATTTAAATGATAGAGTTTCAAAAATTATCGATTTTCGAATTATTTCCTGCGGTTGATGAAGCGTGTTGTGTCGTTAAATTAAAAGGTTGTATTGCCAAAATACGTTTAGGAGAAAGGAGATTTTATGGGGTTAAAAAAGTGGCTTTTTTCAGATGAATCTTTAGATGAACAAGAAATTATTGAAGTTGAAAGGTTATTTGGATTTAAACTTCCTGATGATTATAAACAATGTATAACGAAAAATAATGGAGGGTTTCCGGAGCCAAATACCTTTGATTGTGATGATGGAAGAATTGAAGCTGTTTTCAATGATTTGATTAGTTTTACCGATAAAGATTTAAATATAAAAATGTTTTCTGAATTTTCAACACAAAAATTATTTCCTTTTGCTAGAGATCCTTTTGGAAATTTACTATGTTTTGACTATAATGACAATGCGGACTCGCCTAAAGTTGTTTTTTATAATTGCGAAGAAACTGGAAGTACATTAATTACCCCAGTATGTCAGTCATTTACAGATTTATTAGATAGATTATATTCTTAAAAATAAAACGAACACTAACAAAAAGAAAAGTGGGCGAAATCAAATTTAACCCTAAAAGCTCTCTTCGTAGTAGATAGATTAAAAAAATAAAACTCTATCTACTATAAAGAGATTATTTTAGGTTGAAAAGAATTTACTGAATTAAATCTTGATTGGTCAAAAATTTTTCAAGAAGGTTGTAAAACATGTTTATCTCAATTTATGTTAGAGTGTAAGATACAAATATTGTTAATAATCAATATTGATATTGATTAAATCGAAGGAAGGTTTAGGTATTGGATGTGGAAGAATATAATTTAGTTAATCGAAATAATTGTATGAAACCTAATTATAAAATAGATGATAAAGAAGTTTCTTTTGACATTTATGTTAGCCCTGATAAAGAAGTGTGTATGATAGGGAGAATGGATAACAATTATATTTGTTGGGCTTCGATTACCCATCTTGATGTAAGTGAATTGAACGTTGCTATTTTCGATTACGTATTGAAACATAGACCTGTTATGATTTCAAATGACTATAACGCATTAGGATTTCGGTATGAAGAAGTAATAAAATGGCATAAATTCCGAATCTTCAAAACGTTTTATAGAGATGGTAGATATCGTTACTACTCTCAAGCCAGTTCTGCCTATTTAGGAAATGACGAAAAATCTCTTTCTAAATATATGTCAGGGGAAATTAATAAGTTTTATTATTCAGAGTTAGTAAAATGTAACTATCGTTTGATAGATAATAATTATATTAAAATATTGGAAGGCTATAAAAATCTTTTAACACAAGGGGAAAATCATGGATATTATTATGAAATGAAACCTATTATTTCTATATTAGAAAATAAAGGTTATCTAAAATTATGTCCAAATGAGGAAATCAGAAATATATATTTGGATTGTATGAAAGAATGTTCTAACTTATATAACCAATATATGTCATCGGTACGATAAATTACTTATAAAATAAGTGCAGCCAAGGTGAATGGTAAATTAGCGTTTAAGGTATATATTAATTAATAGTGGAATGAAAAATAAAGAAATTTGAAAGTTTAAATACAAGTGCAAAAATATCTTTGATTATAAGGCTGAATTTAATGTGTACCTTGGGGAATGTGATATAACTATTTTATTAGGTTCAGTAAACAAAACTAAAACTATAGTTAAAATAAACAGAATTGAGATGGGTTTTAATTCTGAGGAAGAACTTCAATTTATTAAAATTAAAGAGCTAGCAAAAGAAGAATATTCCGAATTGAAAGCTAGTCTGAATTTACAAGCGTGTATAAAAAAATAAATGGTAGGAGGAAAAAACTTTGCAAAAACCATTTCATCATTTAGCAAGGGGAATCTTTATAAAAGATAATAAAATATTACTTGCACAAGCAAGAGGGTATACAAATACTTTTTTACCAGGCGGTCACATTGAATTTGGGGAGAGTGCAAAAGATGCATTGATAAGAGAGATTCAAGAAGAATTAGGAATTAGATGTACAGTAAATAAATTTCTTGGATTAGTTGAACACAAATGGGAGAAAAATGGAGAATTACATTGCGAAATAAATCAAGTATTTGAGGTTAATGGTAATGAATTACCAAATAATTTAAAGTCTAGCGAATCACATCTTAAGTTTTTTTGGTGTGATGGAAAAGATTTGGATGATAGGAATTTACAACCTTATCCATTTAGGAAACTAATTAAAAATTATTTAAACGGAAGAAAAGACGTTTGGTGGGAGAGTTCATTAAATTTAGAAATTGATGATTCAAACAGAAACTAAACTTTTTTATTCTACTAATGGGTTTTAGTTTAATAAAATGAGAGAGGATAGCACATAATAGTCATGTATAATATGTGTTATCCTTTATTTTTCAAAACTTTTTATAATTCAGGTCTTGATAACGTACAATTTTCTTTTTTGATTTGTACTTACATCCCAGAGTGGCCCCTCATACTTTGAATCGTTTTCGTCTCCCTCATATAGTTACATCAGAACCAATTACTCCTGTATATTAAAAATTGCAATACCCGATGAGTGGACTTGATGAACCTATTCTAAGAAAATAATCAGGAATATAACCATAATCTTGATGACCACCATAACCATTATCATCAGCATAGGCCCAAACCTTACTTCCCATGTAATTCTCACTATTTACGTAGCAGTATAGGGAAATGGTATTTCCAGCTGGAATTATTTCTTTTTCACTGCTTATTGTTGGTATAGAATACATATTCAACTCCTTTTTTACTTGATAAAAATCTGCATATGTTACTGTTTGATTAGAAAATAAAATAGATCCAGATATTGCAAGTGAGAAAACGGAAAATAACACTTTTTTAAACATATGTCTCCTCCTATTAATAAATTTGTAATGCCTACAGAAAATCTCCTCATGTCTATAATGATGTTATAGATTGCTTGGTATGCATTAGGGAAGAACTCTTACTAGGTACAATAATAGTTTTTATACTTTAACAGACATGCCCTATAGTCCAAAGTAGACCAAAGAATTCAATTCTATTTTTCACACAAGGATAAACAAAAGGATGATAACCATCATATTTATATCATATTGTATTAACTGTAAACTATTAACATTAAAACCAGAATAATAACAATATCCATATTGAGAAAATTAATACAAAATGAAAACGTTTGTTACTTTGCCCCTGGTTACAGCAACGCTGGTACTGAGCCTATTTGTAACATAGTTCATAACTTAAGGGGAATTTTAAATTAAGAGATCAGTAAGCTGGGTAAAGAAATAATGAAGAATGGAACTATTGTCAACAGAACAGTTGATAGGACTACAGCTTATCAGTTACCTTGATGAAGAAGGTAACATTACTCATTTCCATCCAGTATTTCCAGAATAGTTATTTAGTATAGAAAAAGGTAATTTTTACTCCGCAAGTGCTCCTACAAGTGATGCAGGTGGTGAAGCAACAATGATATCAGAGATCGTAATTAAAAAAGTATATCTTGTACAATGGGCAACAGATTTACGTAAATCAATTGATGGACTAACGGCTATTGTAAAAGGAATTTGGATAATTTTGTCGAATGGATTTATCTATGAAAACAACATTCTCACATTCAAACCAACCCTCAATTCAATCACTTCAAGCTCATTTACAGGTAGATGGATATAGTGGTTATTATCAAGTACTGAATGTCACCCTTGTGGGAAGTTAGGCGCATGCCAGACGTAAACTTGATGAAGCCTTGAAGGCTTTACCGTCTAGATGCAGAATACCGAAAAAAATGCAGCAAACAAATAGTAACTCTAAAATATATGGAAAAAGTTATTTGTTTTGGAATTGTTTTACGTTTACAAAAATACTATACGAGGAGATGTAATACGTGAAAAAGTTAATCGAATTCAAAAACGTAACGAAAGAATACAAAATAGGAGAAGTGTCAATCAAGGCCCTTGATGGTGTTGATTTTTCCATATTTGAGGGGGAATTCGTCGTTATTTTGGGTGCAAGCGGTGCCGGTAAAAGTACGATTTTGAATATACTTGGCGGAATGGATACGGCTACCTCAGGTCAAGTGTTTGTTGGTGATCAAGAAATAACAAGATTCAACGAAAAAAAGTTAACAGAATATCGTGGTGAGAAAGTCGGCTTTGTATTTCAATTCTATAACTTAATTCCAAATTTAAACGCTCTAGAAAATGTTGAATTTGCCACTGAAGTATGTAAAAACCATCTGGATGCTAAAGATATTTTACATAAAGTCGGATTAAAGAATCGTATCAAGAACTTCCCTTCCCAACTCTCTGGGGGAGAACAACAAAGAGTTGCTATAGCTAGAGCTGTTGCAAAAAATCCTTTACTTTTACTTTGTGATGAACCAACCGGAGCTTTGGATTATGTTACAGGTAAGTCTGTATTAAAACTTCTTCAAGACTTGAACAAGGAAACGAAAAAATGTGTCGTTTTGGTCACACATAATTCTGCAATTGCTCCTATGGCTGATAAAATTATTAAGGTTAAAAGCGGAATGATAGAAAGCGTTACGATTAATGATGAAAAACAAAGTGTTGAAGGGATTGAGTGGTAAACATGAAATTATTTTTAAAATTATTAAGGGATATTAAACAATCTATAGGGCAATTTATAACCTTAGTTTTGGTTATCGCAGTAGGCTCTTTTTTCTATGCGGGTCTAGTAACTTATAGCAATAATTTGAGTGCGTATACTAAGGCTTACTTTAAAGAACATAATTTAAGTGACTTAAATGTGTATTACAGTCAACTTTCCAAATATGATGTAGCTAGTTTAAGCGGAATTGAAGGCATAAATAAAATAGAAGGACGTTATACCTTTGATGCCAAGCAAGCCTTTGAAAATTACAAAACTTCCTTAAAAATTCATTCAATCCCTGTAAAGAATGAAATAAATACGCCTACTATGATTGAGGGGAGTATCCCGTCAAAGAAAGATGAAATCTTATTAGATTCTCGTTATGCAAAAGAACATCATTATCGTGTCGGTGATCAAATCAGTATAAGTACGAATGAAAGAAATTTTGAGTTTACAATTAGCGGATTGGGTGAGAATGTTGAATATGCAAAAAAGAACGAAATACAAGATCATAAAACCTATGGAGTAGCTTATATTGCCGAAGAGACAATACCTGAAATTGTAGACGGCTTTTACTATAATGAAATCATTATTGATGCTAAAGAAGGGTACGACATTGACAAATTAGGTAAATCAATTGAAATACAATCCAAACAACTAACTTATTTGGATCAAGTAAGTAAAGAACGGACTTTCAATTATTCTAAAATAAGTCAAACGATATATAATAATGATTTAATGAGTAAAGTTATACCTTTAGTTCTTTTTTTGATTGAAGCCACTATATTATTTCTTACAATGTCGAGAATTATAGATTCTCAAAGAAATCAAGTAGGAATTATGAAAGCTTTAGGTATAAAAAACAGAAATATCATGCTTCATTATATGGGGTATCCTGTGCTGGTAGCCATAATAGGCTCAATTATAGGATGTGTTATTGCTGCTGTCGTATTTGTTCCATTAATAACTGAGTCTAGTGCAAGGGCCTACTCTCTTCCTAACATTAAATACCCACTTTCTCTTTATTCCATCATTCCTCCCATTATTTTCTCTAGTGCTTTCGGACTCCTGTCATGTTATTTAAGTGGTAGAACCATATTAAAAGAACGTGCGGCTCAGGCTATGCGCCCTAAACCGCCAAAGAAGATGAAAAAGCTATTTATAGAAAGAGTTCCGGGTCTATGGAGTCGTATTTCCTACAGCTATAAACTTATTTTGAGAAATATATTTTTAAATAAACAAAAAGCTTTGGCGAGCTCAATTGGTGTTGTTGTAAGCACTGTTTTATTGATAACTGCTTTCGGCACTCAAGCAGCCTTGCTAAAAGTAGCTAACCAAATTGAAGATGTTTATACCTATGATTTAAGAGTCGATTATACGATGGGGACATCTTCTGATACGATAAAACTACCCTCCGGTATTAAAAATAGTTATTTTTTATCCACTTTTCCTGTTGAATTCATAAAAGATGATGAAAAAGAAAATGCCACTTTAGTTATTACTGAAAAAGAAAACAATCTCATCCATTTCTTTGACGAACATAACAATAAGATATCTTTAGAAAATAATGGTGTGCTGGTACCAAAATCTTATGCTGACAAATATCATATTTCAGAAGGGGATATAATCAAAATAAAGTTCACAGCACCAGAGCTTAAAAATAAATCTGTAGATATGAAGGTTTTAAATATATCTACACAGTATTCGAATCCGTCGTTTTATAGCACACCAGCTTATTTAAAGAACTTTGACATAGACTACATCCCAAACTCACTTTTAGTTGAAGCTAATAACTCTACAGATCTTACAAACGTTCGTAACTTCTTTGAACAAGATCATCATGTAAATACAATTGCAGATAAGAATGATCTAAAGAAATCAGCTCAATATATTTTGAAACAAAACAGTTTTGTATTCATATTGTTTATCACTTGTGCCGTCATACTCTCCTTTGGCGCCATATATACGATATCTTCCATAAACATTTATGAAAGGAATCGTGAGCTTGCAACACTTAAAGTATTAGGCTATCAAAAAAATAAAATAAACAGATTAATATTTTTTGAAAACATTATACTAACCACATTTGCGGTAATTGTAGCTCTACCGATAAGTGGCTATGTTTATACAATTGTTGTAAAGGCTCTGTCTAGTACCCATCAACAAATACCAGATAAATTAAATATTTTTATCATGTTAGTTTCTATTATTCTTGCGTTCTTACTTACCATTGTATCTAACTTACTACTTAAGAGAAAAGTTACCAAAATAAATATGATCGAATCATTAAAAAGTATAGAATAAACTCCTTAAGGAAATGGACAAAAATGGGCGGTTTCACCCTAGCGCGAAAATAACCCGCTCCGAAATGATGACCATAATTGTCAAATGGAAAAAGCTTAGTAACATGTTGTAATCAGCTCGTTTCTCTGCTACGGTTTAGCATTGAACAGAAGGAAGAAGCGCAACTGTGAGCGAGAAGGGGTACATGAAAGGATATGCGGATAGAGCGTTCTGTTCGAATCAGCCGCTGACGCGAGTAGAAGCTGTAATTCTATTCAACTGATTGAGAGGCACAGGCCTAATTGCAGGAACGCTGCAGCAAATTCTGTTTACACATCTAGATGGGGTAGCACCACACATCTATCAACTTAAGCCTTTAGGCTATTTTTAAAGTTAGAAGCACGTTACTATTCTCTTATATTAATAAGAGGGAGTGACGTGCTTTTTATGAATACTAACAAAATAACCGAGCATGAAAAACAGCTAAGTATGGCAAATGACATGAGCTTATGAATAGCTGTAAAAGAAACCGTAAGTATCATGTAGATTTTAGCCGGTTACAAGAGGATAATAGGAAATGAAATACAAGGCACCTTAATTGATGAAATTGCAAATAGGGTTGTTGATACGCGAAATCAAGACAAGGTTCCAGCAAGAAGAAAATGAGACCTGAAGGATTAGCTCCAATAGAGAAAAAGGGGTATGGGAATATGTGGTTAAATTATTATTACGATGAAAAATAAATGATGAGCTTAAGGAGCTTAAGGCTTCACTTGCGGTGCGGAAAGGGAATAGTGGTTCAGGTAAGTGAGATCGCGAGGCTAGTAAGATAATTGAAGCAAAAGGGGGAATTTGATTTTTAATGAATGTATTAGCTAATATGAGCAGCATGTATAGGATTGATGCTAGTAGAGCTCCATCTACAGAAGAAGAAATGAAAGCACTTCAAGAATTTTCAACAATAGATATACCTATGGAATATATAGATATAATCCGTGTAGGTTCAGACATAGAAATTAATATAGGTAATGAAATGTATATTCGTATTTGGGGAGCTTCGGGTTGTGTAGAATTGAATGAAGCTTATTTTATTCAAAAGTATATTCCGAACTCTCTTGCAATTGGTGATGATGAAGGTGGTAGAACGTTAATATATTTTAATGGAAAAAATGAGTTTGGATTATATATAGTTGACTTTAATGATTTAGATGTTGACGAGACTGTATTTGTAGCACCATCAATTAATGATTTATTGACTAAGAATGTAGGAGTAGAGAAGATATTACCTTATTAAGGAGATATGTAAGCTATAAAGAATGATGAAAAATCTTAATGTCAAGCAGAAGAGTTGGAATAATTACAGTTCGAAAGCGTAGTCTCATTGAAAAGGGAGACCCTCTTTGGTAAACTACACAGAAGTGTGCCCGTAAGGTGAAATTTCTCTTTGAGGTATTTAAGAGGGTGGAGGGTTTGTTCAATTAGGAAACAGCTTTTATCATCCTTTTTTGGTGTCTTTAACTGCTCGTTCTCATCCCTCCATTGACATGGATTATTTGACCAGTGACATAACTTGAATCATTACTGGCTAAGTACACATATGCTGGGGCAAGTTCATACGGCTGACCGGCTCGCCTCATTGGTGTCCCATATCCAAAACTCATCATTTGTTCAGCTGGAAAACTGGAAGGTATGATTGGTGTCCAAATTGGCCCTGGTGAAACACCATTTACACGAATTCCATCATTAATTAAGTCAAGGGCTAGTGATCGAGTAAATGTAATAATGGCCCCCTTTGATGTAGCGTAATCAAGATTTCCCTGCTGTCCTTCATATGCGGATGCTGACCCCGTATTTATAATCGAACTCCCTTGTTTTAAATAAGGTAAAGCGGCCTTCGTTAAATAAAAAAAAGAAAAAACATTGGACTGAAAAACTCGTAGAAGTTGCTCACCGGTAATTTCCGTTATTCGTTCTTTCGGGAAAGATTCTGCACAGTTATTTACAATAATATCTACTTTACCAAACGCATATAAGGTTTGCTGGACCACTTGATGACTTGTTTTTTCTTGTCCTAAATCTCCAGCAATAACAAGGCAACGTTGTCCTAGTTGCTCAACACGCTGTTTCGTTTCTAATGCATCAATATGCTCATTTAAATATGCAATAACAATATTTGCTCCTTCCTTAGCAAATGCATATGCAACTGCTCTTCCAATCCCACTATCTCCGCCTGAAATAATTGCTACTTTTCCCTGCAATTTGCCTGCTGCTCTATAGGTGCTGCTTTCTGAAATAGGTCTTGGTACCATTAAGTATTCAAACCCTGGATGAAATGGCTGATGTTGAGGAGGGAACTGAACAGGTATCTTTTCTGTTCTTATTACGTATTGTTGTTGTTTCATTTTTCTTCTCCTCTCAAGGTCTTCTTTGTTAACTTATGCCTAGAAAGGGAGTTTAGTTCATCCCTCTTAATTTAATCATTTAGTAATGCGTACAGCCTAATACCTGTTAAAAGTGAAGGATAAATGTACAACATCGTTATTATACTAATTTGTCTTTTAGTTTAAGTACAATTTTTCACAAACTATCTATACTAATGTTAATATCCAATAATGAAACAATTAGATTAACGCTATAACTTTTTATATACCTCTGCGTATGTTATTTTCAATTGCTTCCGTAACTGTTTGTTTTTTTTCTTCCAGTTTTTTGTATTATTGATATTATCAAATTCCATTTTATTCAATTTATTAGAGCTACTTCGAGTAAAAGAAATAATAGGGAAGCAAAAAATAAAAACTTTAAAATAAATGAACATAGTGTAACCATAATAAAGAAACTTGGCACCACTTTTGCTAGTTAGGTCAAGTTTGCCATTAGAGATGGTAAATATATTGAGTAAGTGGAGGGAATTATGAATTTAAAACAATTTAATGCTTTAAATGAGAATAAGAAAGTAATATTTTTTCTAGGTTTATCAGAAAAAGTTATTCCAATTTTTTCTCAAAATGAAGACAAAGTTATCAGTAGAAATAGTATTAATATTTGTTGGGAGTGGTTAGTGAATAAACACAGTATTGGAGAAGAATTATATGATGTTTTAGATGATGAAGAAAAAGGAATAACAATTATCCAAGAAATGTCTGGAAATGATAGAGATATAGAAGCGTGGAATTGTATTATTGATGCAGTTGCTTATACTTGCCGTAAAGCTTTTGAAAATCAGAATGTTAAATACTTTCCAGAGCCAATAGAGTTAGTTGATGATAATTTAGTAATTCACTTTCTTAATTGCTTTAAGCAATGTGTTTTAGACGCAGTTAATGAGATTGAACGAGTAGAGAAATTATTACGGAGTGATAACATTATTAGTGTTAATGATTTTAAATGCATAAATAAAGAAGTTTAGAAGTAGTTTATCCCGCATTAACGGGAGATAAAAAAACTCTCCACTGATGGAAGTTTCACTTTATAAATTGGTATTAAGTAAAAAGAAGGTAGAATATGTTTCAAATTCGATATGAAATTTCAAGGAATATCTTGGATATAATTGATGATTTAAAGGGAGACGCAACTATTATAGGTGGGGATAAATCTTCTAGCAAGGACTGTTGCGAATCCTCTTAACACAATTGTTTTATCTATATGCGTAATAGATAGCAACAGTTCTTGGGTTTACGGATTAACAAACACAAATGATCAACTAATTCCAACATAGATGGTACTAAGTTGTTATAATTAATCTTCTAATGTATAAGCAAATTCCTTTTTAAAATTTTAGTACTGAATAGTTATCAACGGTAAGTAGAATGAAGTAAGCATTAAGAGAGTAAGACAATGAGTCAGTGGATGACCCGCCCCCCTGAAAGGTATTTTTGTTGTTTATATAATTTTTATTGGTAATCAGTAAATAGTCTAATCATTTTCCATACAATATGAATATTTTAGTAGTGGAAAAGACAATTAAGAGGTCTCGCCACACATCTATCAACTTAAGAAATTAATTGTTTCTTAAAACGAAAAAATGAGCAGAATTCTCATGAATAGCTGTAAAAAGGTGAAATTTAGTTATAGGGAATGTATCAAAATATTAGCTTGATGGGTATACGGCAGGACCCTATTTTTTCTTGAAACAGAACAAATTTATATAATGAGGAAATCTCCACCATACTATATATATCTAAGTATGGTGGAGATTTGGTTTTAAAGCGTTTTTGATAAATTCATATTAAGTTATTTTACTTGCTAAGCTCTCTTTGAGCTCCCCTATAGCTTCCGATGATATTTTGATAACTAGGAAGATATTTAGCAAGTAAGGCTCCAAAGCCTTCAACGTCATTTCGCCAGTCACGCTGTAATTCTGCTGCAACGCTAAACCAATTCATTAATTGGACCCCTCCATGAGCCATACGCATAAGGGCAGCATCTGCAACTTGTTTACTAAAAGTTCCTGATGCATCGGTTACAACGAACACCTCATACCCCGCGTTTACAGCAGATAGTGCTGGGAACGCAACACAAACATCAGTAACAACTCCTGCAATAATTAGTTGTTTTTTACCTGTTGCTTCAATGGCTTTAACAAATTCTTCATTATCCCATGCGTTAATTTGTCCAGGCCGAGCTATTTTTGGCGCACCAGGAAGGAGCTCAACCAATTCTTGCATTAGTGGGCCATTAGGTCCGTCTTCAAAGCTTGTTGTTAAAATAACTGGTAAATCAAAAAACTTAGCGGTATTAGCAAGAGCCAAAACATTGTTCTTGAATTCATCAACACCATAGTCACGCACTAGGCCGGAAATAAGACCAGTTTGATAATCCACTAGAAGAACGGCGGCATCATTTTTGGAAAGACGAGAATAGAGATCAGACATTTTATAATCCTCCTTTAATTCATGTAATAGAAGAAAGTTCATATAGCGGGAGATTTACGTTAAACTTCTTTGTTTGTTACAATTCGTTTATGATTAAATGGATTGTTGACATTGGTTTATCTATAAAGTGTCAACAGTATTTTTAACAATGAAAAATCATCATAAAAAAATACTTAATGCGGTATTCTTTAGTTAATCTAGAACAGGAGTGTGGTCGATCCAATGAATAAATTGTTGTAAATAACGCTGAAGATATTGTTTTGTTTTTTCGTCAGTAAGCACTTTCTGATCGGAGTCAATCTTTTCATGTACTTGCGAAATCAGTACTTTTTGAAATGGGAGGACATGAGCTTGCATGGCTTCTAGTATTTGTCTGATTTGCATTTGAGCAAAGACAGTCCCTAATCCCCCAGGAGTTGCTCCGATTAAGCCAACCGGTTTTCCACTAAGAACGGAGGACTCCCGAGGTCTTGATGCCCAGTCCAGTGCATTTTTTAGTGCGCCTGGAATTCCAGAATTGTACTCTGGACTTACGATAATGATACCGTCAACGCCCTGAATAGCGGATTTAAATGATGTTATTGTTTTTAGAGCACCGCCAATTTCTAAATCTTCGTTAAACAAGGGAAGATCGTTTATTTCGATCCAGCGAAATTGAGCAGTATTACTCATATCTATCAATGATTGGGCAATGATTCGATTATAAGAATTTTCTCGTAAACTTCCACAAATAAGGCCAATGGTTTTGGGCATACAGATTTCCTCCTTGTTTGCACTCACCTTTCAAGATACTATGTCCTATTTCATCACTCCTATAATAGAATACGTACAAGTCCATTGTACAATTATTTTCCTTTTATTAGTAAGTGATGAATTTATTTCTCAACAAAGATAATTAGTTTCTCCTTTTTTGCGGGAGCAACCTTCAACCTTGCAAAATATACAGTTGGGTATTTTTCACCCTCAACTACAGATAAAGTGCATACGACCTTTTTTTGAAGAAGTGACCTGTCCATTTTCTGAGCTTTTCGCTTGGCAAGCTGTACCAAATGTATGTGTACATTGCCACAATTTTTAACAAAAAATGTGGCAAACTGTTGGTGGATTTTACCTTATACCTTTTATATATTTAAACGTATAAGGAGATGAAAAACATGATTGGTATGAATATTCGTATTTTGCGTAAAAAGAATAAAATGAGTCAGGAACAATTGGCTGAGAAGGTAAATGTATCGCGACAGACCGTAGCAAAGTGGGAAAACGAGGAAGCCTTGCCCGATATTTTTAAATGCAAGATACTCTCTGATATTTTTCAAGTAACCTTAGATCAATTATCCCGTGATATGAGTGAAAAAGAGGCAAATCAGCTCGGTCCCAAGGGGAAGCAGTTCTTTGGTGTTGTGAAGGTAGGAGATCGGGGGCAAATTGTGATTCCAAAAGAAGCACGCAAAATGTATCAGATTCAAGCTGGTGATAAGCTGGTTGTTTTGGGAGAAGATGCGACAAAAGGAATTGCTTTCTTAAAAAGTGAGAATTTCATAGAATTTGTAGAGATGATCCGAAAAGCTGAACCGATGGAAGATGAGGCAGAATGAGCAAAATCATATTTTTTTCGATGCCCGCACATGGTCATACCAATCCGACCATTCCGGTGGTAACTGAGTTAGTAAATAGAGGTCATCAAGTTTGGTATTATTCCTTTCTAGAATTTCAAGAGAAAATAGAAGGCGCTGGTGCTACATTTATTGCTTGTGATGAATTCTTGCCCCAACTGTCACAAAAAGAATTGGATCGTAAGAGTGGCAAAGATTTTGCGGCATTGATTGAAATGGTTGCTGATACGACCATTTCTTTGGACGAAAAGGTATGTAAGGAATTAAAGGAAATTCAGCCGGATTGCATTGTATTCGATTCTTTATGCTTTTGGGGAAAATTATTTGCCAAGAAACTAGGAATCCCATATATTTGTTCGACTACTTCCTTTGCTTTTAATCAGTATACGGCAAAACTGTTGAAGCGGAGTTTCACGGAACTATGGAGAATGATCGTGGGCTTGCCACGAATAAACAAAAAAATTCAGTTGTTAAGGGAACATGGATATGAAATAGAGAATTTTGTATCGATGGTTCAAAATGATAATGAAACAGACACCATTGTTTACACTTCGAAAGAATTCCAGCCGATGGCGCATACCTTTTCTGAGCGTTATGCTTTTGTCGGACCATCCATCAGGCATTCTTTGCCGGTACAGAATAATAAAAAAGATAGAAAAGTAATCTACATTTCCCTTGGAACTATACTTAATCAAAACCAGGATTTTTACCAAAAACTTATCCAAGCATTTGCAAATACGGACTATAATGTTGTAATGTCAGTTGGTGAAAAAACTGAAATTTCTTCTCTTGGCAACATACCAGGAAATTTCACAGTGAAAAACTTCGTGGATCAGATATCGGTACTACAGACAGCAGATGTATTTATTACCCATTGCGGCATGAATAGTGCGAGTGAAAGCCTGTATTTTGGAGTTCCAATGGTTTTATTTCCGCAACATAGCGAACAAAAATTAGTGGCTGATCGGGTTTCCAAACTGGGTGCAGGATTAAAACTGAAAGGGAAGAAGCCAAAACATTTGGCAACAGCGGTAGCTGAGGTGTTGGCGAATCGGACATATCAGGAAAATGCGCAGAAGCTGTCAGAAATCTTTCGGAATGCTGGTGGTGCAGTAGAAGCATCTAATGTGATTGTGACTAAAATTGGGGAGAAATCTTAATGGCCTGATAATTCTTTATGAAAACAGACTATCGTATTGGAATAAAACAACAACAATCGGGTGCTTTAATTGAATAAGGATTACAGAAATGATAAAACTTTTTTATAATAAAGAAAAGGTACCCCTGCTACAAGGTACCTTTTCCATGAGTTATATACATATTTATGCATAGATGATATCAAAAATATTATCTATGGTAAAACCAAAAGCTATTAATATAATTATAAAAGGGTGGTCTACTTGAATATTTTATGGGATTTTGATGGAACATTGTTTGATACGTATCCTGCATATACAAACATACTCTCTTTGGTGTTGGGAGAAGCAGTAGATAAACTGGAAATCTATGAAAAGCTAAAAATTTCGTATTCGCATGCAATTAATTACTATAACATTTCCAGCAATCAAGAAGAAGAGATAAAAAGATTAAAGAAAACATTATCTCCAAAAGATATGAAACCATTTGATGGTGTAGAAGAAATCTTAAAATTTGCAAATAAAAATGTAATTATGACACACAAGCATAGGGACGGAGTTTTAGCCATCTTAAAATACTATGGATGGGATAAATACTTTGTGGATATGGTTACGATTGACGATGGTTTCCCTCGTAAACCTAATTCATTAGCATACATTCATTTGCACACAAAACACGGAATCGATCTGGTTATTGGAGACAGAGAATTAGATTTATTACCTGCAAAAGAATTAGGAATTGCAACGTGCATGTTTCAAAGTCAATGTGATGTAGCTGATTATCATTTACAAGACTACTCGGAATTTTTTAATACGGATATTCCATTAGTGAAATGAGTGTTCAGTTACTATATAAATCCAAATTGAAAAACCGACATAAAACCATTCTTTTTCGGTGGGCGAGAGCATCTAGCCATGTATAGAAGCGGTCAGTGCTCTTTCCTGCCACATGCAAGGTTTAAAACGAAGGGAGAAAGCAAATACAGGCTCTTCTGCATAGCTGCAATCTTATATGTCGAAAAATTAAAATAAATTCATATAATAATTAATGTAAAAGGATTGGATCTTGCTTTGCTTATTTTTTGATTATCAACATAATTTTTTAACAGAGTCAAAAAATAAAGACGCTTCACATATTATTCATGTTTAATGTATGAAGCACCTTTATTTTTAAAGATTTTTTAAATTAGGGGTCACCTTACATGCCTATCAACTTAAGAGACTTTAATACCCTTAAATACAAAAAACGTTATCCTTTCTAAACAAACTAGTATTGTGCTAAAAGGTTGTATAAAAGTGTTTTAGATACAGACGATTTATTTATTCCATATATAAACGTCTTAAGAAATGTTACCAAGAAAGCATAAGTAGTTACGATTTTGAAAGAAATAAGTGATAAACATCCAACACAATACTCCGATAAAGTTAATTTTATACTTAAGGAAGTTAGTTGTTAAGTTATTTGGGGTGATATTAAATCCTCAGAAAGTGCAGAGATAATTGGAAAATTGTATGAGAATAATTTGAGCTCTATGGAGCGTCCCATAAGAGAGATTATTCAATCATCAGAGAACTATCAAAGTGATTTTGTATCACAATATATTGATATTTTTGAAGAAGTAGTCGGAGATTTATATATGTGCGTACTAAATCGTTTAGTAAATGGAAAAGGTGATAATTTTTATGAAAGAATCTTTAAAATTTATAAACTTGGTGGTTGGCCTTGTGGCTGGGAGGGTGAGTATCCATAAGGAAGCATAATTGTCTATTTACCTGAGAATAAATAAAAGCTGATTCTTATGAATGGGCTTTTTCTTAAGAATTTTGATATATGTGGGAGGATGGTACCAATGAGTAAAGAGGAAGTTATCGAATTAATAAAGAATGCTCCAAAAAAGTTTTTTGTTGGGGCTTTAAAAGATAGTCAAATCAAAAATATTGAGAAGGGGCTTAATGTAGATTTACCAGAAAGTTATAAATGGTTTTTGCGGGAATATGGAACTGGAGGGATTGCTGGGATGGAGATTTTCGGAGGTGGACTCCATGAGGTTCCAACTTGTGTAAGAGAAACTGAAGAATGGAGGAAATACGGCTTACCAATGGGGTTCGTTGTAATACAGAACTATGGGGCTGATGTGTATTGTCTTGATACTTCACGATTAGAGGAAAATGAGTGTCCGGTTATTGACTGGGAGCAAGATGAAGAAGAGGGAATAAGAGAATATAAAAACTTTTATACATTTTTAGTAGAAAAATTTTCAGAGAGTTTTTAAATAAATTAAGATAGCGAAAATAAAAGGGCTGTGTCACAAGTCGGTATCACTGTGACACATTAGCTGCTAAATTTACTGATTGTTTTAAAGAGTATGTGCTATATGTCAAGGCTTGTATTAAAAATATAGAAACAAATCAGACTTGAATAAGATTAATGGTAAAATTGAGAAGTATGGAAGACTTGATAAAGAGTATAAACTAGTTGGTTATAATTAAAAGGGTCTTAATATTAAGGAAGGAAGTGCAAAACTATGGATTTCGAAACAGTTATGCAGGAGCTTGAAGCCCTCAGTAAGGAACGAACTAAAAAAATGTACATATCCAATGGTGCGCACGAGCCGCTTTTTGGCGTCGCTACAGGTGCTATGAAACCAATCGCAAAGAAAATAAAAATAAATCAACGTTTAGCTGAAGAGCTTTATTCCACAGGTAACTACGATGCAATGTACTTTGCAGGCATTATTGCAAACCCAAAAGCTATGAGTGAGTCGGATTTTGATCGTTGGATGGATGGGGCGTATTTTTATATGCTGTCTGATTTTGTGGTGGCAGTAACTTTATCAGAGTCAGATTTTGCACAAGACGTTGCTGATAAATGGATTGCAAGCGGTGACGAGCTGAGAATGTCAGCGGGCTGGAGTTGCTACTGTTGGCTTTTAGGTAATCGCCTAGACAATGAATTTTCCGAAAGTAAGATTTCCAATATGCTTGAAATTGTGAAAAATACGATTCATGATTCGCCAGAACGAACGAAATCTGCTATGAATAATTTTCTATACACTGTGGGGATTTCATATTTGCCGCTACATGAAAAGGCAGTCGAGACTGCAAAGGAAGTAGGTACAGTAGAAGTAAAACGGGACAAGAAAAAAAGTAGTTTCCTAAATGCTTACGAAAGTATTCATAAAGAAATTGATAGAGGGAGGATTGGTTTCAAACGTAAATATGTAAGGTGTTAAAAATTAGCTACTTTCAAGTACTAAAGTCAATATTACATAAATAAAAGGGGTACAGACAAAATGAGTGGTATAGGGAACTTAATTGAAAATCATGTCGAAACTTTGTTTCTTATCTTTGTAAATATAATTGTACTGGTATTTCAAAGTATTGTCTTTGTAAGAATAGCAAGAGACTGGTTTAAAAGTAAAGATATAGAGAAGTTAAAAGAAGATAAACAGTATATTAAGAAGTTAACTATAGTATACATAGGAATTATGGTAATAGGTACTATAACAAACTTACCTTTATTCGGATTTATATTGTTAGGTTTTATGTCTAACACTATTATATTAACGTCTTTAAAGATAGAATTGTCTGATATAAAGTCAAATCAGTTGAAGACTGTAAAGAACTCAAATTTCATGTTATGGTTTGTAATAAACGCTATGCACTTAGTATTATTCTTTATTGAGGAAATAAAACTTATTAAAAGTATTTAGGGGGTGGACTTATGGATAACGATATGACTTCGTATGCTTCACTGATGAACTATATAATAATTGCATTACAACTAGCTATTTTTCTAATGGTGGTTCTTTACTTTATTAAGAAAGACTTATTAATAGCTATAATTAAGAAGATGATAAAGAAAGACATTAAGATAGAAGATATAGGTCTTTTAAATGCAGTAAGATACTTATTATTTAAAGGTATTATTATTCAAGTAACAGTTACATTGATTTTAAGCTTTATGTACGGATTATCTCAAGTAACACCTATGTATGTGAGTTTTGTAACAAACATCGTTCTTTTAGTATTTTTCTCATTTGAGTTAAACTATAAAGTGGATAAGAATACTTTTAATAAAACAAAAAGAAATGTATTCTTAATACTGTCATTCCTTGTCACAGTGGGGTACTTTTCAGTAGTTTTAGACTTCTTTAGTCAACTATATTGACAAATCTATAAAAATATACACTAGTTAAGTAGTATATTTTTAGATTCTATATTACTTAGTTATTTTTTATTCTAACAATCCACTTAGCTGCGCATATATTTTTGTGGTTTCACTCTTTTCATGATTAACAACGGATTACTTCAAGAAGTGCTCCGTTGTTAATCATGTGAGTCGCATAACTATGCCGTAATTGATGTGGATGAATACTCTTTTTAAGTCCTGCGCGACTTGATATACGTTTAATGATATATCTCATAAGGTCAATACTCATGCCTTTCGGTGATAAACAAGCAGCAATCCTCATCGTCCCGTTCGTCTAAGTATCTTTTCGGCCACAAGGAGCAGCGAGTATTGAAGTACACTTCTCTTTCCTTATCGCCTTTTCCATGTGAAGTATGCAATGCATTCGGTATAAGAGATATTAAACTAAGAATCTTATAAATAAGAAAAGCTGTAGAATAATCTACAGCTTTTTTCGTCTTACATATTCAAAAATTTTTGTATAAGCTCGACGATGATGGTAATGGACTTTACTTATTAGGAGCATCCGGTGCAATGTATACGAATGAAGGATGGGTTCAGTACGAGGGAGAATGGTATTACGTTCACGATTCAAACGCATAGGTTGCGTTTTTATTATGATTAAGCTCAACTATAGTTGAGTTGTTATGACTCTGATGAATTGTAGCCCTGAAATAAATAGAAAACTAGCAAAATGAAATGCGCTAGTTTTCTATTTGTCCTTATAAATGTGAAGAACAAATCTTGTGTAACTTCTCAGCAAATTCTTTATAATGACTTGTATTATAGCCTCCATGATGTCCGGGAAACTCCACGATCTCTGTTCCTATTTGTTCTGTTAATGCGACTGCGCAGCGATAAGCGGAAAAATCCCGGGAAGCACTTCCGCCAGCTGGAAGTACCTGCATTGATGAAGATTTTAATGCAGTCTTCAAAGCATTGATATCAAGCGAATGATTAAGAATTCCTGGGATTTCATACTCGACGAAATACGTTGAATTACTGAAAATACGCTTTGTTTGCACATCCTTTGAGTGCTCGGGATTGTTAGTATCCACTCCTAAATTTGATAATAACTTTACGACCTCATTTCGATGATTCTTCTTAAGGTCTTCCATAAATTTTCTAGCCTGCATCTGCTCCTCGCCGAATAAAAGTTGCAATAAGACTGGTTCATGAGGGATCAGTAGCTTTACTTGCTCCGGATGGTGTATACATAGATTAAGTCCGATGACAGCACCGGAACTGCTTCCGAATACGTACGCCGGTTCATCGGTCAATTTGGCTATGAGGCGATGAGCGTCGTCACTGTGTGTTTCCACGGAGTAATCTTCAGTTCGATTGGCGAGATTACTGCGGGAATGGCCCCGGCGATCGTAAGTAACAATGGTATACCGATCAGCAAGATGGTCAGCAACACTAAGGAATTTGTCAGCGTCACCACCACCGCCATGAATGAAAAGAAGTACAGGGCCATTTCCACGTACTTCATAGTAGATGCTTGCTCCAGGTACTTGCAATGTTCCATTCTTTACTACAATCATTGATAAACTTACTCCTTTCTTCTTATTCATTGTGAAATTTTTAATAAGGTTTTCCAATTTTTATCACTTTTAACTATGGCTATATTCATAAATCGCTAGACTTCTTTACTTTATATGATTGACGAATTATATAAAATGCAGAAATTAACTAAGAAACAAACTCACCATATCTCAATGCAACAATGAAATTGCTACTGTGGGATTCATTATAATTTTTGAATGATATAGGCGATACATATTATATGAGAAAAGATTGTACTTAAACTAAAGGGGGCGTTAGTGAAATAAAGCTTATTCTCCCTTTTCGGAAGGATGGGTAAAAACACCCAAATTATAGTTTCAATTCTTTTTATTATTCATATATACTAATTATATGCAAAAAGGGAAAGATGATTTATCTCTCCATAATATCCATTACTATATCAAGTTAACGAGTAACTCCACCGCCAAGTTGTTGTTCAGCTAATGACACTAGACGTTTTGTAATTTCTCCACCAACAGATCCATTTGCACGAGCTGTTGCGTCTGCACCAAGTTGCACACCAAATTCTTGTGCGATTTCATATTTCATTTGATCAAGAGTTTGTTCAGCCCCACGTACTAACAATTGATTGCTGCTTCCACTGTTATTGTTTAACATGTTATGTCACCTCCTTCACTCTTTAATATGTAAAAAAGCATTCGGAAATATATAGTCCTTTTTGGGTATTGATTTTTATTGTTTTAACACATAATTCATACTTATATTTCACAAAATAGTATTGTGTAGGAGAGCAAAAATTTTTTTGCCATATGGGTATCATGTAGTGAGTAAACCTCCTGAACATGATGAAACGGGTTGTGCTTTATGAAAGTGCAACCTGTTTTTATTGAAAAGTACTATTTCTACATGAAAATTAAAAGATAGGAGAATCATTTATGAAACATATTGTGGCATTATTAATTAAATATACCGCTATCAGTGCCGTATTATTGATGATATTAGGTATATTCCAGAACATCTCGATCCCTAGAATATTACTGATTTCATTACTAATTACAGGATCGGCCTACTTAATAGGAGATTTATTTGTTCTACCTAAGTATGGGAATATGGTTGCTACAATTGCAGATTTTGGGTTAAGTTTCTTAGGAATTTGGGTGTTAGCTTATCTTCTTACAGACAACAATTTCGCTCGTAATATTGTTGCATCTTCATTTTGGTCGGCGCTTCTTATCGGTGTGATAGAAGTATTTTTTCACATTTATATGAAAAAAGCGGTTTTATATGAAAACAATGATTCACGAGAATCAACTAACATACATCATGATAGATATGCTATGGAGATCTCACATGAATATTTAAACCGTTCTGAAATAGAAAAAGTAAGATCCATGCAAAAGGAAAACGAGATAAAGAATAAAACGAAATAAAAAAGTGGCTTTTAGCCACTTTTTTTATTAAGCTTGTTCAGTATTTTTAACATGTAATGGCGGAGGAACTACCCAGCCTTTTTTCTTACTTAGACGTAGTAAAGTTACCCCAGCTTGTGCTTTTTTCATATGGAATTGTCCAAAAAGCATTCCTACATCTTCTCGAAGACATTTTCCCATTACTTGACTACAAGTTACTAATCCTGCCGCTAGACCTGCAGAAACTGCTGCTGCAATTTCAGCATCATTGATGCGTGCCCCAGGAGGAATATCTTCAATAGACGCAACTGGTCTTTCTGGAGGTGCTGGCGGTAAAGCCACTCCATTTACCTTTAAAAGAGTTTTTAGTTCCTCTATTTCAGAAGTCATATCATTCTCAATTAGGTTTTCTAAGAACTTTTTTAAATCTTCATCACCCGTGTGATTCATAAATACTTGATGTCCAGCAACAGCCCCTTGTGTTGCAAGAAGATAACTCCAAATATCAAATACTTCTCCATAATGCAAAGGCTCATTTTGAGGATTTCCACTTAATACACCCATTTTAAGATGCCTCCCTTTTGTAAATATCATAGTTAGTATGCTTTTCAATATTGAAAATAAATTTTTAAGTATATTTGTTCCTGTAAAAGACTTTTTAATATTCATGGGAAACACCTTCCCCACAAGATATGTGTTTGTAATCTAGAAAGGAAATTTTTTGATAAAATACTCAAAGATTATTATTTAAAATAATCAACAATCTGTGAATACAAATGTATTCATTATGAGAGATTATTTTAAACCACATAGGAAAAATAGATATGCTAACTACTGTAACTTGCTATGTTTCCAATAATCACCCATATCGCTCACCCTAAGCTTTTCCACTTTTAGGTGAAGTTAACGAGTAAATCCACCACCAAGTTGTTGTTCAGCCATTGCTACTAAACGTTTAGTAATTTCACCACCAACAGAACCGTTTGCACGAGCTGTTGTATCTGCACCAAGTTGTACACCAAACTCTTGCGCGATTTCATATTTCATTTGATCAAGTGCACTTTCAGCTCCTTGAACCAATAATTCATTACGATTTCCGCTTTTATTGTTTGCCATATTGTATCACCTCCTATGTTTTTAATATGCTACGAACCACAGAAAAACAAGTATTCCTTTTTATGGTATTTTTGCATCTGAATTTGAGTATAAGTTTTATTTTTCTACTTAAAATATGGATGGAGGAGCTAAAAAGGGGAACTGTTCTAACATCTTTTCATAACAAGGTTTGTTTAAAATGCTTATTTTCTGTGCTGATTAAGTAAGGGGATTACAGATTTTGTGATACTTTCATTTTATGCCTAAAGGTGGATAAAAGTATCGCAAGAGCTTTCTTGTATCGCAACATTTTTTAGTCCAGCGTTAATTCTACAAACGGATTCAGTTTTAGGTATTTATTGTACTCTTGTTTTGATAAGGATAGATACAAAATACTTACCACTTGGTTACGTCGAGTCGTTGCATGCAAGATACGTCCTTTTACTTCACGACTTTTGGAAAAGCGAACCAGGACAAGTTTAGGTACTTTCACTTTGTTGTCTACAATAGCAATATTTCCGTTCGCTTTCTTGGTTGTTTAGGATTAAACTTTATTCTTTTTAGACTTGAATCGTGGAATAGCATCTGCGAGATTTTTCAATGTTGATTGAAGAACAATACTATCGACTTCTTTTAACCAAATTGTATCCGGTGGATTCTTTAATTAGGTTAGCGCAGCAGGACATGTATGAATGATTAAACTATATATATTTATATTCAAAATTCATTCAGTATTTATTTTTCAAAGTAAAAAAGATAAGATCTTGGAATGGAATCTTATCTTTAGTATAAAGAATAATTAAAAAGGATTAATGAGAAAGAAGAGATGTTTAAGGTTTCAGAATAACTTTTATACAATTATCTTCACGATTATTAAAAATTTGATAACCATAACTTGCTTCTTCAAGGGGGAGTTTGTGTGTAATGATCTCCTTTGGATCAAATTCACTTTTTGTTATTTTTTCAAACAATTCGGGCATAAAATGAATGACCGGGGCTTGTCCCATTCTAAGATTAATATTCCTACTCCAAAATGCACCTAGTGGAAATGCATTATAGTTGCCACCATAAACACCTGTCATTTGGACCGTTCCATATTTTCGTACGGCTTTTGTAGCAATTTGTATAGGACCAAGTGTTCCCCCTTGTAATTTTAATTTTTGTTCAATAAACTCCAAAGGCGATTTCTTTCCATCCATACCCACACAATCGATGACGACATCCGCGCCACCATGCGTAATTTCTTTTAAATGTTCTCCCATATCCGGGTATTTTGTAAACTCAAATACCTCAACATTGTTAATCTTTTTTGCATATTTTATTCGATAATCCAAATAATCAACTGCAATTACACGCTTGGCACCTTTCATCCAAGCAAATTTTTGTGTCATTAATCCAACAGGTCCACAGCCAAGCACGATAACAGTATCACCTGATTTTACACCTGCATTTATTACACTCCAATAAGCTGTTGGTAAAACATCGGATAAAAAAAGTAGTGACTCATCCTCAAGCTCGCATGATTCTGGTATAAGAAAGGGAGTGAAGTTACCAAAAGGAACTTTTAAATATTCAGCTTGACCACCTGGGTGGTTACCAAATTTCTCTGTATAACCAAAGTATCCACCAGAATCATAATGAGGATTTGAGTTATCACATTGACTTTCCATTTCATGTTGGCAATAAAAACAATGTCCGCAGGCAACATTGAAGGGGATAACAACACGATCTCCTTTTTTTACTTTAGTGACATCAGGACCCACCTCTTCAACAATCCCCATTGGTTCATGACCGATAATGTATCCTGGGGGTAAAGGCATATTACCTTGGTATAAATGTAAATCGGATCCGCAAATAGCAGTTGAAGTAATCTTTACAATAATATCATCTTTTTTTTCTAATCTCGCATCATCAACTTGTTTAACCTGTACTTGATTCGGTCCTTGATAAGTTACAGCTTTCATATTCACATGCCTCCTTTTTTAACATTTTCTCAAATATATTTTTAATCCCGCTACTTTAGGGCAGTAAGACCCCCACTTCAAGATTCAGAGAAAGCGAAGAAGATAGGTGGGGGATAACTGCCCGTAAGAGCCCGGTTGGTTTAACTAACCATCAGTGGGGATGAAGAAAACCCCCACTGATGGAAGTTTCACTTTATATTTATTTATAATACAGAAATCATTTTCCTAGTTAGTAAAGAGAGACCAGAATTGAATCAGGGGGAATACATAACTTTGTTATGAAGTGTTTTCATATTGCCTTCTCTTCTCTATGTCTTCTAGCTATATTTTAAGAAGAAAATCAATATTTATACATGTTAAAACAGATTAAATTTCCATAAAAAGGAGGAGTGCATCGTCCCTCCTTTTATAAAACTTTAATTTATTAATGAATAAAATATTTCTATTGTAAATTAAGTAAGAACTTTAGGCTTTTAATGTTTCATAATAAGGATTATTGTTAAATATATCTTCCGTAATCAGGAATAGCTACTTTATCAAAATTCTTTACTAAACGATGCAATTCATTTCTTAATTCTTCCCCAAACATAGGTAGACCGTGTCCTGTCACTACAGATTTAGGATTTAACTTCTCAAGTATTTTTATAGACTCCCAGGCGTTCTCCCAATCGGTAGTAAGATATCTTGGTGGACCATTTAATTCTTTTTGTTGAATCAATACTTTATACAATGAATCTTGTCTTACGGTAACAAAAGCATCTCCAGCGATTAAAAAACCGTCCATATTTCGAAACAAAGATATATGTCCAGGAGTATGCCCTGGAGTATGTATCCAACTCCATCCAGGCATATGGGGAACACTACCATCCGGAGGCAACTCATGTATACAGTTACCTAAATCAATGCCCTCATTTGGAAACAAAGGAGAAATTTTCGCTACAAATCCACCCTCCACAGATCCATCTGGATCTGGATAGTCTTTTTCACCATTTAAATAGGGGATTTCTAGCTTATGTGCATAAACTGGAACATCCCATTTTTTTATCAATTCAATTGCAGAACCAACATGATCAAAATGACCATGAGTCAATATAATTGCTTTGGGTTTACTATGTTTACCAAATTTTTCTTCTGCAAAATCTATGATGAGATTCATCGATTTTGGCATTCCCGTATCAATTAGAACCCATTCGTTTGGATTTGTAGAATCACCAACAAAACATACATTAACAATTTTTATACATAAACAATAGATGTTGGATGTAACTTCGATGCTATTTCCATTGCCAAGAGAAGTTAAAGGTAAAATGGTTTCATCTAAATTACTTTTCAATTCTTGATTCAATTTTTCATTCATAAGAGCAAACTCCTTTTTACATTATGCTCTTTAGTATGTAGAATTACTAAAATAATATTACCATTGGGTTCAGCCGCATGCCCATCAACTTAAGAAATTCATTCTTCTCCAAAACGAAAAAATGAACTGAATTCTCAAAAATAACTAACTTTAGAGAAGGAAAAACTTTGTTTAGGCGGTACTTCAAAAAACTAGCTTGATAGCGGTGTGGCGATACCCCTAAAGGGGATTTAGTTAAATAAAAAATAAGTGATTGTGTTTTTAGGTCTCGTTCATAATTTGAGTTATTCCATTTAAAGGGCGCGATTGTGGAGCAAAATAGATAGGAAATGATCAAACTTTTTTATAAAAAAATAAACCAACTGAAAGTATTAAGAGCGTGTTTTGATCAATCTGTTTTTTTAACACGCTCTTTTTTATGATTGTTTATCAAGGTTATTAGTATTAATTTGGTCAAACTTTATTTTAAAGCAACAGCTTTATCAAGTTACTTTTAAGATTCATCTATATATGAAAGATGATTTTTATTCATCTTGAACGATTTGAATTGGATATAAAATGTTTGAGTTCTATAATTATTTTCGTTGTGTTTGAATTAAAACTTATATTACATAAAAATTCGTTGAGCAACTTCTATAATTGCAGCAACACCGGATAATAATACGAAACCACCTAGGCAGGACATAACAACAACTTGATTGAATAATAAATCTTGATTTTTTTATGAGAATTCGCTCCTTTAGCATATTTTTTAAGTTTGATTGGTTATCTACTATTAGTTTATATGGAACCTGATAGTAGAACCATCGATCAAGAGGATAAACTGAGTGAACCCGAACTGTTCTCTACCGTCCATAGACGCTTCCCAGATTTAAAATTGGCGATCGATCCAGATGAGTTGATTTATAACCATAATGGAGTGGTACGTTTCATTGCTAGTATCCCAATGATTTTCTAACCTTTGGTGATATGTTGTTTTTAAATTAGATACAAAGCCTAGTTGAAAAAACAGGGAATCGATGATGCCCTCATTCAGCCTTGTTCTGGACATACAAGTAGGCAATCGCTTGAAGTGTATTCGAAATTAGCTATAACAGAAGCGCAAGAAGAATATAACTAAGTGATTTCTTCCTTTCCTGTGTGAAAAACTTCTGTGTTTCTTTATGATTCATATATTTATTGGAAAATACTTTGAACTTTCAGGCACAGATACTCCTTCTACCCTATTATAGAAGCTATTTTGAACGTAAGGAATTTGTAAGGAATAGGTAAGGAAAAAGAAATTTTCATTGTGTATGATCAAAATATAAATAAGCATGAAAGGTGGAACAGATATATGATTTCTACTGCTGACGACTTAAACAAACTCTTCTCTTACTTACTCAGTGGCAAATGACTGAAGGAACAGCAACTAAAACAAATGCTTACTACAGTTCCTACAGGAAGAAAAGGAATCGATGGATATGGTCTTGCAATCTATGAAATTAAGCTTCCAAACGTTGTCTAGGTATGGGGACACACGGGCGGTGTTCCAGGGTTTTCTACTCTTACCGGAGGTACACTTGGAGCCAATCATACGTTGGCCATCAATTTGAACAGTTCGGGTAGAGCTAACATTACTAATCCTTTTAAAAAAATTTTACTTGCCGAATTTAGCAAGTAGGCAAAGAGGAAAAACGGATAAATTTTGTCATATTTTTTATAGCTAAACAAATAAGTGATGAAATCGATTACTTATCTAAGGAGGCAATTCTCTCATGAAAAATAAACTCTCTGGGGTATTAGCCGCTACATTGGCACTAACGATGACCCTACCAACAGGGGCGATAGCGTCTTCTAGCAGTAAGACTCCGGTTGTAGCTAACCAAGAAGTTGCTAGCCAAGAACTGGAGAAGATTGCGGCAGAGAAGGCTGCGCTACTCACGAAGTCCCATGGTACGACTAGCGTGCAGTATGCGCTAATTGATAATGGAAAACTTATTTTGTCGGGTCAGACAGGCAAGAACGATATGGAAGGGGAACAGCGGCTGACTAAAGATACTATATACGGGGTTGGTTCAGTCAGTAAAGTGTATGCAGCAGCGGCTGTAATGAAATTGGTTGACGAAGAAAAAGTCGATTTGGATGCTCCTGTTGTCCACTATGTTCCTGATTTCAAGATGAAAGACGAGCGGTACAAACGCATTACGCCGCGTATGCTGTTGAATCACTCCTCCGGCTTGCAAGGTTCCACGTTTAGTAATGCATTTTTATTTAACGATAATGATCCCTATGCCCATGATGTCTTGTTGCGGCAATTGTCCAACCAGAGCTTGAAGGCGGATCCCGGCGCGTTCTCGGTATACTGCAACGACGGCTTTACGCTGGTCGAGATTTTGGTGGAAAGAGTCAGCGGTATGAGCTTTACCGAATTTCTACATCAACGGTTTACAGAACCCTTAAAGCTGAATCATACGAAAACGCCGCAGGACAAATGGGAGGACGAAAAGCGGGCTGGACTTTATTTTCCGGCGTACCAAGGGCAGCTTCCCATTGAATCGGTGAATGTGATTGGTTCGGGAGGGATATCTTCCACGGCAGAAGATATGGTACGATTCTCACAATTATTTATGGGACAGGGAAAAGGGATCCTCTCTGATAAAGCAGTCAAGGCGATGGAGCAAGAGGAATATAAAAAAGGAATGTGGCCGGGGGATGGAGATAATATTTTCAACTATGGTCTTGGCTGGGATAGTGTGAAACTATACCCATTCAGTGAATATGGGATAAAAGGCTTGGCTAAGGGCGGCGACACGGCACTGCAACATGCTATACTGGTCGTGCTTCCGGAACAGAAGATGGCAGCGGCCGTGTTGTCATCCGGCGGCCAAAGCTCTACAAATCAACTAATGGCAACTGAATTGCTGCTCGCCGCGCTCAAAGAGAAGGGCACAATTAAGGATATCAAGCCGAACAAATCCTTTGGCAAGCCGATCAAGGCCAAGATGCCTCAAGACGTGGCGAAGAAAGCGGGTTTTTACGGCAATAGCGAAAGTCATTTCAAAATAGAAATTACAAAGAATGGAGAACTGTTCTTACCATCTAATCGAGAAGAAAAATATGTATATACTGCGAATGGAAGCTTTATTAATGAGAAGGGTACTTCCAAGCTCAACTTCGTCACCGAGAAGAATGGAAGAACTTATTTGAGGGAGAGCACATATAAATCGACGCCAGGCTTAGGGCAAGATGTGATGACTCACTATTTAGCCGAGAAACTAGAAGACAACGTGCTATCGAAGAAAACCGCTGCCACATGGGCGAAGCGGGAAGGCGTCAAGTTCTATCTCGTGAACGAGAAATTTAGTTCTATTGAATATCTCGTTCAACCGAAACTTCTTACCACACAAATTACTCGCAAGGAAGGCCTGGCGGGCTATTGGGACGGCAGAAAAATTACAGGCCCGAACACCGCGGCGCATCAGCTCCAGATTCCTGTGATGAACGGCCGTGATACGACGGAAACTCATTTCTATACAGAAGGCGGCAATGAATATATGGAGATGACCGGATTGTTATACGTAAGTGGATCCAACGTAAAACCGCTTGATGCAGGTCAATCATCCAAAGTTACGCTGCAAGCAAATGGGCATGCGAAATGGTTTACGATCCCGCAAGCGACAGCAGGGAAAACGATGACCGTGGCGTTGTCATCGAAGAGTTCGTTCGCGGTGTATGATGAGAAGGGAGTATGCGTCAATTTTACCGTTGTGAGCGGCAATAACAAAGTAAAACTGCCGAATAACGGAACGGTTGTATTTGCTGGCGCGCCGAATTCGGAATTTGCAATTACGTTGAACTAGCTACAATTCAAGATGAACTTCAACAAAACCAGTACGACACAGAAAAGGTGTTTTGCTGGTTTTGTTTGTATTTACGCATTATCTTTACGAAGAGGCTTTCCACGAATAATATCACGCTCAAACTATGCAAGAACAGCTAGCATGCCAGTTTTCAGGTGAAATAAATTATTCGATTTATAATTCATTGCAACATTGACAGTTATACGAGAAATAGTTGGCGGTATTGGTTTTTTGGGTGATCCCGATTCGGGCGGTATGATTGAAATGGGCTTTGCTACTAATGAAAGCCAACA
The DNA here is from genome assembly GCF_037104725.1 of Bacillus bruguierae. NCBI lineage: Bacteria > Bacillati > Bacillota > Bacilli > Caryophanales > Bacillaceae > Bacillus > Bacillus bruguierae. The sequence goes on from NZ_JBAWSX010000021.1 coordinate 34,028, forward strand.
CCGTAAAGGTTATTGTTTTGAAGCTGCTCAAAAATTATTAAACTGGGCCTCGAACCAGGATGAGGTCAAATGTATTACTGCTAGATGTGAACGGGACAACATCAATTCTAACAATGTTTTAGAGAAGTTAGGATTCCAAATTACTCACAGAGATACAGAACTAATTTATTGGAAATATAGCACTGGACAACTCTAGAAAAATTTGTCCATTATTATATCCTGTTTATATAACCATAAAAATTTATCTTATACCTTTACTAGAAGACATATAAAATAAAAGTATTAATAACTGGGGAAAATCGGGGTCTTGGTTTTGAGTTAGCCAACATATTTTCTAACAATGGGCATATTATTTTCCCCGTTGTTAGAAAGCAGCAAGAACTTCAGAAGCTTACGCATATGTTTCCAGACCGTTGCTATCCAATTTTAGCAGATTTAAACGATGATAAGAGTGTAGAGAAAATCTAAACTTCTCTTAACAAATATACAGGTTGTATCGGTTTAGTCATTAATAATGCTATTCGAAATAATAAATTCAATGTAGACGAACTTTCTGGAATTAGTAAAAATGAGCAGCTAGTAGAAGATAAATTGAAATTAAGGAGGGTTTGTATTGGATAAAAAAAGTATAAACAAAGCAATAAGGACTGCAATTAAACTTGGTGATATTAATGAGGTGAAACAATTAATAGGAAATGATACAGAAATATTGAATACTATGACTCTGTTTGGTACGTGGTTGCATGTAGCAGCAAAGAAAGGACACCTTGAAATAGTTAAGTATCTAATTGAAAAAGGTATAGATATTGATGCTAAAGGTGGTACATTTGATGCTTCTGCATTAAATTTGGCAGCAGGAGCGGGGCATTTGGAGATAGTAAAGTATTTAATAGAGGCTGGCGCAGAATTAGATGTGAGCCTAGCAAAAAGAAATCCATTATTTGGAGCAATTTATGATGGGCATAAAGAAGTAGTTGAGTTTCTAGTTGAAAAAGGAATAGATATTTCAATTAGATATACTGGTGAAAAGATTAACAAGATGGATGCCTATGAATATGCTAGAGAATTTGGACAAACAGAAATTACTGAATATCTAAAGGGAAAATTAGAAGAAAAGTAGTACTAGTTATTAGTTTTCAGTTGAAACATGGGGACATTCTAAAGTAAAGGGTAAAAATATTTCACGTAATGAAGTACTACAGTTATAAAGATTTATGAATTACAGAGAGAATAACAACAGTTAAATCTTAATAGGGAAATTACAGGTTCTTCTAATCGAAATCCAAAAGGTCAAAGGTGAATATAATGGATTATTCTATAGATATTTTAAAGCAAAGCAAAATAAAATACGACTGGAAAACAATATATATAGGTTTAGAACTTAGTATTATTAAAAATAACGATATAACTAATTATGCTGTGGAATTTTTATCTACTCATCAAGAATGTAATAATCCGTTCATTATAGAACTTGCTTGGGGAAAAAATGATATTGAATATCGGAGAATACTGAAAAACATATTGAAAGAGCTAAATGATGAACACCTATTAAAGGATTCTAATTTATGGAAATGTGAAAAAAGAAAATGGAGGTTTAGCATTCTTAAATGTTTAAAAGAAATGTATCAAGATGAACCTAAAGAATTATTAAATAAAATTGTTGAAATATATGCTGACTTTGACTATCCAGAAGATATGGAAAGGTTTATTAATTATATGCCTCCTAAAGATGGCTATAACCCATTGCTATACTCCGAAGAAGAAAATATAGTAAGATTAATCAGTTTTTTTAATGACTTTTTACATAAAGAACAACAATACTTACAAAACAGAAAGGTGAAAAGATGATTTTACCAGAGGAGTTTAATGAGAAATGGGATGTTAGCAAAAATGGTCCGCTAATAAAATTTAATTATGAGCATTTAGTGGACACAGATTTTTCTGATGAAGTAAAGAGATTTTTGTCTATAGGAGGATTACCTGAAACTCCTGCACCATATTTAGAATTTATTTCTTCACAAGCGTTATTAAAATCTATTACAAGTATACTCAATATACCAGAAGAATTTCAAAAATATTGGTTTTTGGGATCGACAGGTTCTGGAGATCCAATATGTATAATTGAGAAAAAAGAAAATGTAGTGTTTCTTAATAATAGTGATGGTTATAAAGAAGAATTTATAAATTCTTCTTTAAGTCAATTTGCAGAATGTTTATTAGTATATTCAAGAATGATTGACAAGGCAATACAAACAAATGGTGAGGATGCCTTTATTAATAATGATATACCACAATCTGTGATTAATTGGCTAAGAGAAGAGTTAGAAAGAATTGACCCTAAGTGTATGGAAAAGAGATGTTTTTGGTTTACTGAGATTGGAAATTTATATGAATAATTGATAAGTACATTATCTTAGGGATTTGTATCATTTTGCAATCTTCTATGAAAATAGCAAAATGTATGCATTTATAGCTGAATAAGTAGAGGTTTTGGTAGGAGGGAAAATGTATGAATTACCAAAAAATGAGCAAAGAAATTTCTTATGCGCTTCGTCATGCTCCATGGAAGTATGAATTAGAATTAGATGACGGAGGATGGGTGCCAGTTAATCAGTTATTAACTGCATTGCATCAATTAAAAGAATGGGAAAATATTACGCAAGAAGACATAGAACAAATGATTTTAATATCGGAAAAAAAGCGGCACGAATTATCAAATGGAAAAATTAGAGCTTTATATGGTCATTCTGTTCCAATGAAGATTACTAAAAAGAAAGCTATACCGCCTAGAAAACTATATCATGGGACTTCACCAAAATTTATGGAGTCCATTAACGAATCTGGTTTGTTACCAATGTCCAGGCAATATGTTCATCTTTCAGAAGATATAGAGACAGCTAAATTAGTTGGTAAACGAAAAACCTCTGCTCCTGTTATCTTAATAATTGATACAGAAGAAGCTCAAAAAAAGGGAATTAAATTTTATCTAGGAAATGAAAAGGTATGGCTTGCAGATTCTATTCCAATAGAATTTATATCGATTAAGAAATGAATGGTTTTTGAAATGTTATTTTGCTGGATTCTGAGAATGAAGAAAGAAAATTTTAAAAGAACAAGCTAAAAAGCGAATACAAACAGTGGGCATGTTAAGTAGAAAGTGATTAAGGAACGCTAATGTAGATTGCTATTTTGTGAGTTCCTCGAGTACTGATAAAAAACATGCTCAATAAGGAGAGAGACTATGAATTTAGAAAATATGGTAAAAGATATTTGGTATGGAGAAATTCCTAATGATACAATTCAAACTCTTAAATCTCAGCTTAAGAATGCTACAACAGAGGAAGAATGCTTTCGCCTTATCAACGAATTGTTAAAATTAGGTGATTTTTCTGTAAAGGAATTGCTAGTACAACTAATGAATAGGACCCAAGATAAGGTTATTCTCAATTTATGTACAAGTCTTTTTTGCTCGATAGCTACTCACGATGACCTATTAGACACTAGTAAATTGAAATTTCTTTCAAATGCTTCCGAAGATGGTGTTCATACTTTTGTAGCAAGTGCAGGAGACACTCTTTCATATAATGTGATTCCATACCTTCTCGCTTTATTAGAAGAATGGGAAGAGACTTTTATTGAGAAGGCAATCAGAAATACACTGACATTAATGCTTGGAGTTAGTGATGACTATTATGAGTTATCAATGGAAGAATTTAGAGAAATATATTCGGAGTCCATTAAAAATAATGATATCACTAAATATTACTATCATAATAATTTGTCATTTCCAGGGAATTTGGTGAAGGAATTAATTCCGAGGGTAATGATTTCTTTAAGAGAAAAAAACACGTTTAATGTGATTACAATCCCGTCTATTTTATCCATTTGGAGTGGGATTAAATGCCCTGTTCAGTATGGAATCGTAATAGATGATCAAAAATACAGAGAATGGATGTCATATATTGATGCATTAACAAAAAGAGAATGGAAAGTTGGAGAAAAGTATTTTTACGGTCATTTAGTAGTGTAAAGTTGACATGCAAAAATAAATACTAATCGAAACTAGAATTGACTAGAAATTTGATTAAAAATCTGTTTTGACAACAAATTAAAGTCGAACTTTATGATTATTCATTTTAATTTTATATAAATGGATTTGAATTAATGGAATCGGTTTTACATAGATGGACAGGTATGATAGATGTGTGAAGCATATCCTTTCTTTCTAAGTATTGTTAGATTTGTGCAGTAACTTATCTACTTCAGAGAAGGATGAATATGTATCTTTGAAAGATGAATTAACTGCAAAGCACAAAACTTGGTTTAAACAGTTAGTCGAACATGAACTTGAGGGAGCTAGATTGATGCAGAGTGATTTGCCTTAAAGATGTAAAGGCGATTGAAGATGGGGTCCCCCCCTGAAGCATACAATTTAGCTCCAGAGCCTTCAGGAGATCTTCCAGATTTTATTTTAGATATAGGATAGTGATTTTGTGACACAATTTGAAAATGCAATTCAAAGAATAAAACACATAAATTGGGATAATGTAAAGGAGAACCAACCATCATTTGAATTATTGGTTTCAGAATTTATTAGAAGGGGTAACATTTTCAGGGATATATATAGTCCAGAAAATAAGTATCGTTTAGCAATTTTTAGTGCAGCTGAGACTATAAACACTGAGATTCAAGTGGATATTGAAGGTATTGTTAATGACCTGAATTTACTAAGGTATGGTTGGACCGCTAGATATCTATGTAAGAGTTTTTTAGAATGGTCATATCTGATTAGTTCAAATAATAAAATTGCTATGCAATTTGAGGATCTGTATGAACCAATAATCATGCTATATGAAAGGGGTGGTAGGATAAACTATCATCAAAATGAACTACTTTGCGGAAAATATGCTTGGCTACGTAATTGTTACGGTTTTCCGGAAAAGGGTAGTGTTAAAGAACTTAAGCATGAAGAATTAGATAAAATAGATAATAAAGGTAATGTTAATACTTGAATTTAGAAGAAATCATCCTAACATACAACTAAATATTTATGTTACTTCCACTCCTTTTCTTTCTTCTTCTACCAATAGCTTTACTGCATAAAGTTTGAACTCTTTATCATATGTTTTTACCATTGCAGACACCTCGTTCTTTTTAGTACGTGTATTATACTAAAAACCCCAGTTTGGCGTGTCCATTTTTTAGACTAGCATTAAAGTCTATATGTTAAAATATAGTAAGGGTGAAGTGTGAATATAAAAAAAACTGCTATAATTGCGATTGCTATTATAGCATTATTTATGCTTATTTTCTTTCAAACCACAGAGGAGGAAATGGGGGACACACTTGGCACACGGTTCAAGTGAAAGATAATCATAACATTCAGTTTCAGGTGGAAGTGAATGGTTTGTTTAACTCCACCATTATAGGGAATGATTATGAAAATGGTTTAAAAGTATATGAAGAGTATAAAAAATTCAAACCATTATTGAAAGAAATTGAAAAGTTAGGATACATTCCAGCACCTGATGAAAATGTAATTCAATATATAATTGATGATATGGAAGAAAGCCATAGAACGCCTCTTTCCGAGTTATTTGTAATGTTAAAATCTGTCCAAAATCTAGATTATAGTCAATTTGAAACGAAAGAACTCGATCGTTTATTTGCTCTATTGCAACTTGTTCAAAACAATAATAAACAAATAACAAAAATTGAAATACTAGATAATAAGGATAAGTTACCTCATTTAAATTTGGAAAACATACAAGAAATCAAATCAAAAGATCAGTTGCTATTCGCAATGAAAAATGCTTCAAGAGAATATTGGGCCAATTTAATTCTAACGCAGATTCAAGACAAAATGAAAGAAATTGAAAATGACTATGTAACGTTCAAAGGTACTTCTTGTAATCATATAGAAAACGGAGAGTGCAAAATTTATAAGGTGATTTTACAATTTAAAGATGACATGTTGAATTATAAGAAAAATCCACAACTCATTGACGATATTTACAAAGTGTCTTCTTTATTGCAAGCAGAAAAACCTAACAATAATTTTGAAATGGAATTTGTTAATACTGGGAAATCATCTTATACAAGAAGTCTTTTACTTAATCAATTGCAAACAAGAGAACAAATTGAAACTGCTGTAAAAAAATTCTTAGTGGAAGAATAAAACACAAAAGTTGATTCATTAGTATATAAGAACTTCCTCATAATATGAACGGAAATCTGGCGAGTTTACTATCGAGAATATAGAGATTTCTGGGGAAGTATATATTCCTTCTGGTGGGAGCGTGATGCTTATTTTCATGCTACGGGATTCAAATATAGATAGGATAAATATACAAATTAAATAAAATAGATTCATTGTATATGAGATTTTTATAATAGTTGCATAGTTTGATTTTCAATAGTATGTAAAATAAATGGGATATGAAAAGGAGATGTTCATCGTGATTTATGATAAAGCAAAGTACCACTATAATGGTGATTTTCCAGAGGATTTGCCAATTGAACAAGCATATGTACATACTGGTATGTTTCTTGGGTGGATCATTGAAAATAATTTATTTAGTAAGGAATTTGAAGAAAAGTTTCGAGATGATATTAATAAGTTTAAGCTTAGACAAATGACTGGTACGCAAATCTATATGAAGTGGGGTGGTGTGTTTGCAGACGACATGTTAAATGATGAGGGTAATCAATTTGCAATGTATTACTTTAATAATGATAATGATTGGAAGTATCTATATGATTATAGAGATGTTTTTATAGATGCAGGCGAAACACTTTATCATGTACAAGATACTTGGGAAAACTATTTTGAATTAAAAGAAGAGGTTGATTATAGCTATCTGAACTGGAAAAACAACATATAGAAACTGTAACAGATCTCAATAATTGTGCTTTTAGTCGTGCTATCAATGGGAAAAATAACAATTTTTTTGAAACTATGTTTGAAATCTATAAAGCAGGTGGCTTCCCTTGTGGCTGGAATGGTGAGTATCCTGGTGATGGAAGAATCATCGCTTATTTTGAAAAGAGATAGTTAATACAAGCGAGTTATAAAGAAAGAGGATTCAATACATGAATCTTGTAAAATAAAGTAATCCCAAGCTCTCCTAAATACGTGAATGTATTTAGGGGAGTTTTTATTATGTAAAGTGGGAGAATTTTATTAGGTGTTGAAGCTACAATGAAGTTTCAAAATCAAAATATATCCATGATTTCTCTCTTCAATAATTTACAACTTTAAATGCTTTAAATGTTAACAAAATTTGAAATATGTGCACAGAATAAAAACAGATAATTAATAATATATTGACCTCTTTATAGTTAGTACTATAAAATTGAAAGCGATAACAAACGGTTGCTTAAAAAGGTTTTCTATGATCTTTTGATATTTAGAGATATAACAAGGAATAAGTAATTCTTTTTTTTGAGATTTAATGCAAACGTTTTCGTAAACCCCCCTTTGTTATTTCTTTTTATGTTTGATTTTCTTATTAAAAGATCATTGAAATAAATACGAATACATTCAATATGGAGGTGTTATAAAAGAGATTTTTAGATGAACTTAAGCAGTGTTACTTAGTTAGTAACATATAGTTTTGAAATAAACATAATCAATTGTTCGTAATATTTTAAGAAAGGGTGAATGAAGTGCAATTTACAAAAAAATTAATAAACAAGGCGATGTTATTACTTACTGTAATTGTCATGCTATTATCTGGTTTTTCTTTTCAAAATGTAAAGGCAGATTCAAATACAAAAACAACTGAAATTATTATTCATTATAAGGAGAAGTCTGGAAATACAAAAGATTGGAATCTTTGGATGTGGGCTGGGAATGGAGATGGTAAATCCCATGAATTCACTGGGAAAGATGAGTTTGGTAAGTATGCTAAGGTGAAAATGGATGGAGATTATAATCGTGTAGGATTTATAGTTCGTACGAATGAATGGGAAAAAGATGGTGGTGATCGTTGGATTGAAAATATTAAAGATGGCCGTGCTGAAGTATGGGTCCTTTCGGGCGATGATAAAGTATACTATGCTAAGCCTTCTTCTGAACTTTCTATTCAGAAGGCCACCATTGATGGCTTCAATGAAATTACTATAACTACGAATGCTCCATTCAATATTAAGGAGCAAAAAATTGAAATTGAGGGCGTTAACATTGAGAAAGTTAGTCCTTATGACACAAAAGATGGAGATATTACCAATAAGGTTAAAATAATTACAGAAAAGAATCTTGATTTAAAGAAAACATACAAAATCAAAATGGAAAATTACGTTGAAGCTAATACTGAGATTGGTAAAGTAATTCGTAGCGAGGAATTTGATAATTTATTTTATTATGATGGTAATGACTTAGGGAATATGTATACGCCATGGGAAACAAAGTTCCGTTTGTGGGCTCCTACTGCAAGTGAGGCAAAGTTAGTTGCTTACAAAAAATGGAATGATGAAAAAGGTACTGAAATAAACATGGAACAAAGTGAAAAAGGAACTTGGATGGCAAAGCTGAAAGGTAATCAAAAAGACCTTTTTTATACATATAAAGTGAAGATTGGTGACACATGGACTGAGGCTGTTGATCCATATGTACGTGCTGCTTCTGTGAATGGTGATAAAGGAGCAGTCGTTGATTTAAAAGAAACAAATCCGAAAAATTGGAAGGGTAATAAAAAACCGAAATTTAAAAATCCAGAAGATGCAATTATTTATGAGTTGCAAGTACGTGATCTTTCTATTCAACCTGAAAGTGGTATTAAAAATAAAGGAAAATATCTTGGTGTAGCAGAAAAAGGGACAAGAGGACCTGAAGGTGTAAAAACAGGTCTTGATCATATTAAGGATCTTGGTGTTACTCATGTTCAGTTTTTACCGATATTTGATTATGCTTCAGTAAATGAAGAAAATTTAAATGAACCACAATATAACTGGGGATATGATCCGAAAAATTACAATGTACCAGAAGGCTCGTATTCTACAAATCCTTATGAGCCGACTGTTCGAATTACTGAATTAAAGCAGATGATTCAAACACTTCATGATAATAATCTTCGTGTTGTGATGGACGTGGTATATAATCATATGTACAATGCGGCTGAATCCAATTTCCACAAGTTAGTTCCAGGCTATTATTATCGTTACAACGAGGATGGTTCACTCGCAAATGGAACTGGTGTAGGAAATGATACGGCTTCTGAACGAAAGATGATGAGGAAATTTATGGTGGATTCCGTCGCGTATTGGGCAAAAGAGTATAATTTAGATGGATTCCGTTTCGATTTGATGGGTATTCATGATTTTGAAACAATGAATGCGATACGTAAAACCGTTAATAAAATTGATCCTTCTATTATTCTTCATGGAGAAGGATGGGATTTAAATACCCCTCTTGCGCCTGAGTTGAAGGCAAATCAAAAAAATGCGGAGAAAATGAAAGGAATCGCTCATTTTAATGACGATATTCGTGATGGATTGAAAGGCAGCGTATTTGGAGATACGGATAATGGTTTTGTGAACGGAAAACAAAACATGGAAGAACGCATTAAAAAAGGAATTACGGCTGGTATTGATTATGATAAAAAAATGACTACTTATCAGGATCCTGAGCAAGTTCTGACATATGTTGAAGCACATGACAACCATACATTATGGGATAAGCTTGCGTTGACGAATCCTGGCGACAGCGAAGAAGTACGTAAACAAATGCACAAGTTGTCTTCTTCCATCATATTAACATCGCAAGGGATTCCATTCTTGCATGCAGGCCAAGAGTTCATGCGTACAAAATATGGTGATCATAATAGCTACAAATCTCCTGATTCTATTAATCAGATGGATTGGGTACGCCGCGTGGCATTTGGTAAAGAAGTAGATTATATGAAAGGTTTAATAGAGTTGCGTAACAACCATCCAGCTTTTCGTATGACATCTGCTGAACAAATAAAAAAACATATAACGTTCATTGATTCTCCCAAAAATGTTGTAGCTTATACAATAGATGGCAAAGCAAATGGTAATAAAAACGAATACTTTGTTATAGCTCACAATGCGAATAGAGAATCCGTGGAAATTACTCTTCCATCAAAAGGTCCTTGGAAAGTGCTAGTAGATGGTGAACATGCAGGAAATAAAGTGCTTTATGTTTTCCATGATAATAAGATTAAGGTTCCTGCATTAAGTTCATTTGTTTTAAAAACAGAGAAAGCTATTAAATAAGAATAGATGATTAAAAAAATCCACTAACCATATCTGAAGAGAAACAGGATTCTTATCGTAGACTATAAAGTAAAAGATAGAAACGTTCATATTACTATCAACAATTTAACCCTTAATATGATAATATGCATATTGTGGAAAAAAGATGAAGAATTGTAGAAAATATACTAGGTTGAAAAGTGAGAAGTCTAGTATTAGACGAACAAAAATTTAAGGGAGTTTAAAATGGCTATAAAAGTAATAAGGGCAACAGGTATGATGGGTGGGGTTACAAGAGTAGCTTTAAAAGTGGATAATGAAGTTGTGATGAAATTAGAAAATAATGAAGCGTACACGCTCCCTTCTGATGTAAAAGAAGCGAAGATAAAAGCAAATCAATTGTTTTTCGGAAGTAAAGAAAAGCAAGTGAAAAGTGGAGATATAGTCGAAATTAAGATTAATGGTATAGCCATGCTATTGTATATAGTATCGTTAATAGCAGTAGTATATGGTTCCATGATTGATCGTAGTGTTATTTTGTTTGCTTTTATCGTAAGTTTGGTAACGTTGGTGTATTCAATAAAAAATTGGTTCAAGTTAGAAGTTAAATAACAGAAAACAGCAGAGATTTTAAAAACTCTGCTGTTTTTTTTACATAATAATTGTTTAAATCATGTTCCATATCCCCTAGTGACTAGCGAGTATCAATAAAATGTAGAAAATGAATTGAGGATTCAGTAGCACAAGATTGAATAGTGGAAAATAACGCTGCGAATAAAATCAGGAGGTACATTATGAATTATAAAGAAGAACTTGCTATTTTATATAAGATTCGCTTTATGGAAAATGAAGGTGATGATATTGAAAAGTTTGAAGAAATATTAAATGACTTATCATTTCATGCAGGAAATGAGGTGATTCCAGAGCTTTGTAAAATATTTGAAGATGAAATAGCAGAACCTTCTGCAGACGATTATGTAATTGAAACTATTTTTTATATTGCAAGCCGGAATGGATTAGAAGATGGACTTGTACAGTTAGCGAGTGGAATAGCAAATATGTTACCTCAGGCAGAATTTTGGGCTGATGGAATTCATCGAACGCTTTTACATTCAGAAGAACTAATTTTTCCCTATATTAAAGCATTACAACAGATTGATAAACATACAAAACAAATAGTGAGAGATATTTTATGTAATATAAAGAGTGAGATGCCGGAGTTATATGCGGAAAAGGCTGATTTTATATTAAATCATTCCGTTATCAATGAAGTAAATTGAAACTTTAGAAAAGAAATTGAGTGACAGTGCTACAATCATTTTTCTAGATTCCACATGATTTAGGAAGGGAATCAAAGAAAACAGTTTTACTAAAAAACATTCGATGCCGTAAAAGTGCACTCAAATTTGCTAATACGAATATCACTTTAGGAGTTATAGATATGAAAGAAATGAGTCAACTTATTGCACAAATAGAGTCTTTATCTGATTGTCGTGTCCTTGAGCCTGCAGGAATACCGATAATTGACGAGAAGAAGCATATCCTACCCGAGGAGGTAAAGGAATTTTACAGTCTTTGCGGAGGAATGGTTTTGTTTGAGAATGAGAAGTATCCGGTTTATATTGTCTCTCCACAAGAATTTGTTTTAGCAAATCCGGTAATAATAGGTGAGCTGTGTGAAGATGATATGACTTCAAATTGGTATATTATATGTAATGATGGACAAGAAGAATACGTAACAATTGATCTGCATCAAAATAGATTAGGGAAATGTTATGACAGCTTCTTTGATTGTCATGGAATTGTAGGAGAATCACAAATCATTGCAACATCGTTTACAGATTTACTTGAAAGACTTATACATAATAAGGGGAAGTATTGGTATTGGCTGCAGAGTGATTTTGTATCACTCGGGGATGCTTATGATGGACTTATATAATCATTTGTAAAAGGGAAATCTTTATTATTTGTAAACGATGTGTAAATAATTTATAAATACTCATAAGTTTATATTCAAAATTAACTATATTTTTAAGTAATGTTCAGCAAACCGTATGAGAGAGAACCTCTCATACGGTTTGCTGAACATTACTATTTTTCATTATCTATTTGCATTCAAACTCATGTATCAGAACTTATATTTTCGTTTCTACTTTTTTGAAATATTTCATTACTTGTAACTGTACTTTCACTTGAAGAGTTTGTAATAACAAAAATCCCCGCTATAACCAATAGCATACCGAAAATATGATACCAGAAAAGAGGTTCATGTAAGATAAGGGCTGATAAAACGACGGTACTTATCGGCATTAAAGCAGTAAATACTGCTGCAGTTCCCGCTGATACTACTTCTAATCCTTGATTCATCAATAGAACTGCTAGCACAGTAATTACAACGCCTGTATATAGTACTAGCAACCATATTAATGGAGAGACAGTAAAAAAGTTAAAATGTAAGGATTGATAAATTGCCAAAGGCAAAAATAATACGGCACCTGTCAAGCTCATAATTGTCGTCATTGTTAAAGGTCTTAAAGGTGTGGAAATTAATTTTCCAAAGGAAAAGAAAACTGCTTCTCCAATAACAGCACAAAAGATTAGTATATTTCCTATTAATGAATGTGAGTTCTCATTAAAATTTAAAAGTTGACCAAAAACATTAATAGATAATGTACCTAAAATGGTTAAAAAAATTCCTCCTATTTTATGAATCCCTAGTTTTTCTTTTAGAAAAAAATAAGAGATTAAAGCCATTATTGCAGGTGTACAACTCATAATAATGCCGCTGTCTAAAGCTGTTGTTTTTTTTAATCCATATAATGTGCATATGCTAAATAGGAACACACCTATAAAACTTTGAAGAAAAAATATAACGTAATCCTTTTTTATGAGTTTCGGCATTTTTTCCCCTTTATATAAAAATAAAGGAAGTAGTATTAGGCAAGCAATTAATAACCTAAGCTCAGAAGCAATAAATACAGGAAGCTCTTTAATAATGAACTTATTAACAATCACAAAGCTTCCAATTGCAACCATTGCAAATGAAATTTGAATATAAGCAAGTGTTTGTTTAGACATAAGGAGTTCCTTTCTTAATAAATTTTCCCTATTAAGTAGTTTTATTTGTAATTATAGTGTTAGGTGATTTTGGAAAATCAAAAATTTCTAAAAATAACCATAGCATAATAGAGCTTATATTTGCAAAATAAAAAATCGATTATTATTTGAGAAATTTATCCAGAGTAATTACTCATAAAACAGAAAAAAATGTTATATGGTTATGTTTTTTTAAAAATCACTATTTTGAAATGATATGTATATCTCTTTGTTTTATTTGAATGCTTATATTTTCAATAGATTTTCTAGGTATTTACTTTAATGTTGAGAAAAATAATTATATTCTAAATATTATTGACACTTCTTTTTGCTAATAATACCATTAACAACGTAATAAGTAATCTTCAAATTGGCAGCTAAACTTTATGTAATGGCAGTGTAGCCAAGTGGTAAGGCATAGGTCTGCAAAACCTAATTCCTTGGTTCAAATCCAAGCACTGCCTCTATTCATTTTAAGGGGGATAACATATGTCGAATTCAATCAATGTAAAAAAGAAAGGAATTCATCAATTAGTTGCATCAGAAGAAGAAATGATCAAATTAATCAGTGAAGAGTTAAAAAATACTACTCAAGAAAAATTAGCAATTATGTCAGGACATTTTATGCTTTTTTTTAATGAAGAAACGAATAACTTAACTCCTGGAATTATCGAAGAGCAGAAAACAGGCATAATGAAAGAGCGGATTTCACGTAGAGTAGGTATATTCCCTATGTATACTTGGGATATTGGAATTCAGTTAGGTGAGCAATTTTATGAACAATTTAAAGATATTAAATTCCTATTATTAATTAATGATTGGCAATATGTCCCTTCTACAAATGCAAGTGTTAGCGACCTTCGTAAAGAATTTTACGAAAGATATACAGAAATTCCAGAAGCTTACATTACAAGTTTAGAAAAGAGTAAGTACTTTAATCAACAAAGTATTTTGTCTAGCCGAAAAAATCCAATCTTTTTTCCGGAAACTTGGCTTAAATATAGATTTCAAAAAAGCGCTAGTAAGCTAGTGAAAGATGGAAAATTAGAAAAAAGAATGTTAAATGATCGAGACAATCAATCTGAAGTATCGTTTTTAGATGAAGATGGAAATTATAAAACATTAATTAGTTGCGGTATAACTGGATGTGCAGGAGAAATTACAGAAATGATTGCTGAGGTATATAAGGCGGGTTATAGAGCATTATTATTATTTGCGCCTGGGGAGTGTTACCAGCCAGTACGTACAGGGATTGAAATTGCTCTTAATCTATATAATCTAACAGGCATGAAAGTTATCGTTGCAGATCCAGGAGGAAGCGGTGAAATGTCCAAGGAAGAAATCTATGAAAAGCCTATTAATTTCTCTGTGTTTTCTTCTTAACAAAGGAGGACAATGTTTATGAGACAAGTGTACTTAGATTATGCTGCTACCACTCCGTGTCATAATAAAGTGGTCGAAGTGGTGGAGAAGTACATGAAAACAGAATTTGCAAACCCATCGTCTCAGCATGTGATGGGAAAAAAAGCACAGTATGCAGTTGAGCAAGCAAAAAGTAAAATTGGTATTTCTATTGGTGCCGATAAAGAAGAAATAATATTTACTTCAGGTGCAACAGAAAGTAATAACTTGGCATTATTGGGAGCCGTTGATTATTATGAAAAAGAACCGGTAAATGTAATTCTCTCTCCTATAGATCATAAATCGATTCTAGGGGTCGGCAAAGAGTTACAAAGAAGAGGGATTATCGTAAAATATGTGGATATTAATCGTGATGGAACTATTTGTTTAGATTCATTGCGATACTTGTTAGATGATAATACAAGGGTTGTTAGTTTTGCATATGTTAATTCTGAAGTTGGGACAATTCAGCCTATCAATGAAATCTCTGCTCTATGCAGAAAGTATCAAACATTGATACATGTAGATGCTGTTCAAGCTTTTGGAAAAATACCAATTGATGTAAAAAAATTAGATATCGATGCTTTATCATTATCGGGACATAAAATTTATGGACCAAAAGGCATAGGCGTTTTATATGTAAATCAACACAAACAGAAAGATTTCCGGCCTTTACTATTTGGTGGTGAACAAACATATTTACGCAGTGGGACATTACCGACTTCACTAATAGCTGGTATGGGAGTAGCAAGTGATATTGCTGTATTAGAACTAGAAGAAAATTATGAAAAAGTAAAGAGATTAAGAACAATTGTTGTAAAACGAATTCAACAAGAAATACCTCATTCTTGCGTAAATGTATGCATGGAAAATAGTATACCTCATATTATAAATATAATGGTTCCAAACATTAGTTCAGAAACACTTATAGCAGGTATGAGAACTGTTTCTATCTCTTCAGGATCTGCTTGTAACTCAAGTAGTTTAGAACCGTCATATGTTTTACAAGAGATTGGATTAACAAAAGAAGAAGCAAATAGTTCTATTCGTATATCAATTAGTCCATATTTAAGTGAAGAAGAAGTCTTGTATGCTGTTGATGAGATTGTAGCGAAAATTAAAGATATTTATTGTGTACAACAAGGATTTTAATAATACTATCAATCATGTTGTACAAACAATCTTTTGTCTTTCCAAATGGGCATGTTTATGCCCATTTTTTCACATATCCTGATTGAAGCCAAGTATACATGAAATTGTTGTTCCATTTGAAAAGATTGTAAAAACAAATAAGCAGAGTATGAAAGAAGTAGAATATATTTTGGAACAAAAAATACCCAATTGTATTTAGTTTGTCTTTCTATATACTTAATTACCATATTAAGGGTTAAAAGTATTAAATTTACAAATTTTACTTTAAAGTCGTTCCTATACCAACATATATCTTTATCTCCTGATTATTATCTAATAATTGCTTTACACTATTCAAGGCTTTTTCAATTCATTTATTTTTGGAAATATGATATATCCCTCCTAAAAAATTCTTGATTGTGTAGGTGTTTCGTTAAAAAATATTTTAGGCTATAGAAAAAAGTATTAAACTGTTAAAAAATAGTTGTAGACTGAAATGGTGTTTTCTGTACATGAGAGCACCTTATGTTAACAGAAAACCAATGTATCACAAAAAATGAAAAGTCCCTTCAGAAGTTATTCTCTTCAGGTTTACTTGAGACATAAGTGGTAACCTCCAGTTTTTACACTTAATTTTTGAATAGCTTAGTATTATTTAAACCTTATGAAAACAATGTAGATTTACATAATGTGTCATTATACGTAGTAAACAAACAGGCTGATCCCTCATTCAATTAAGCCTTTTTTAAGTATATTTTCTTGGGATTTTCCTTATTTCCTGTATAAAAATTTCATATCTACTATTTAGTCTCATATTTTATCCCGCTATTTTTTGGGCAGTAAGACCCCCACCTCAAAATTCAGAGAGAAGCAGAGAAGATAGGTGGGGGATAACTGCCCGTAAAAGCCCGATTGGTCGGGCTAACCGTCAGTGGGGGATGAAGAAAACCCCCACTGACGGAAGTTTCACTTTATTTTAATAAAAATTCTTCACACAAAATGAAACTAAGTCATCAGTCTAAACCCTAATTTTATTAAACTAAAGAAATAAGAAGAGAAAAATCTAATTATATATACAAGTTAAAAAAACGACCTAAAAGCCCCTTTCTTTTTAGGGGAGGACGAGAGCATCTGGCTGTGCATAGAAGCGACTTATATGTTGAAAAATGAAAATGGATTTATATAGGTCAACAGCATTCAGTCTAAAATATTTTTTAAGTCGGACAGTAGGTTAAATGAAATAAAATATTAATATTATACAAGTTATTTTATTTATTAGAGGAAATATAGAGTGTATATGGAAATTTATAGAAAGGTTATATGGAGAGGAGTGGTAAAAATGGTACAGAAAAGATTAGCAACTGTTGATACTAATATCGAACTACATCTTCATAGGACAGCGACAGAGCATAGGGATTTAAAGGTTATTTATAAAATAAATTCTTTTGTTTCAGTCATAGTAAAAAATATTGTTGGATTTGGTATATTTGTAGTAACTGATGATGAATACAAAACTGAAGGACTTTTACACATTAATAAGTTTCAGGATAAATTCATTAAAAATATAGAAGAATATATTTCAATAGGGGACAGAATTGATAATGTTAAAGTTGTAGGGATTAATCAGGAAAGTAAACTGGAATTTTCTAGTATGCATTTGACGTTTGAGAAAAAGGAGAATTATACAGACAAAAACACAAATGATTTAGCAGTGCAAGAGCTTTCTAAAGAAGTAATGGAAATAAAGAAAGTATTAATGAATAAAGTAGGAGTGATATCAAAAGAAGCAGAAAATAGGATACTTAGAAATATAGAAGAAAATGGTTTGATAACATTTTCGATGGCAATGGGGAGAGTTTTAGAAAATTATCAGGTTGATTTAGGTATGCTCTTAATTAAAGAAATTGAGAATAAAATGAGTGACTATCTTTAGCGAACTAAATTTTATAGTTTCAGATCATGCAAATATACAATTTTTAGCACGCAGCCGTGAAAGGTTAGGATTAAGAAGTAATAAAGATATTGTGGAACATTTACTTAAAGCTTATGTAGCCTTAGAGACAGAATCACATATATATTTCATTACTGAAAATTTTAGATTTCCCTGTAAAAAGGAAGATAATTCATATATCGTTAAATCAGCACTAACAAAACAGCAACTAATGAAACCATACAATTAATCATTTACTATTAGTAGGATAAGAGTGAGCGAAAAAGGAAAACATGTAGTGAAATTATTAAGATTAATTCATAATAAAGAAAACTGTAAACAAAATTAGCTGTAAAGATGCGAATACAACAAGGAGAAATTGATGTATGTTTAATAGCCTTGAAGATTTTAATAATATATTGTTAACCAAAAGAAATTCAGGTAGCATTACTTGCAGTTTCAAAAGTATAAATAATTTGAGAAATGAAATAACAAAGGAAGAATTTTTGGAAGAGATAGGTCATCAATCCAATGAAATAAAAGGAAGATGGGAAGTAATTGACAAAAGAATGGCTAAGAAAATTCTTGAGTACATTTTATCAATGGATATGGCTTATGATATTGATTTAGAAACAAAGCCTTTAGCAGAAAAATTAAGTAATTATTTTTTAAACGAATTTCTACCAGATGCAAAATACTATACTAATGGAAACTTTGATGAAATTGATGGATTCTTTAGGCTAAGTGGGTGGACATCAATTACAAACTCGACATTTGACACAGGAGTTTTAGCAATAGATAAAAACAAGATAGGCATACTGTGGGCAGAAGATAATGATTAATAATTCGTGTATTAGTTTAATAGAAATAAAAAATAGCCTGTAACAATGATTACTTGGTAATCATTGTTACAGGTTATATAGGCAACTAATTACCCTTATCTATATTTAACTTAGCTAAGAGGGCAATAGGGAACATAATATACACACTTGTTCCAGTTTTTATGAAGCTTTCTTTTCTTTTAATTGTAATCCATATTGCACAGCTTTACTTGCATTTACTCTACCGTTTTTCCAATATGTTCCTGTTCCGCTAATTTTGTCTGCTGTTGCTTCAATAATTTGACGGATTTCAACGTTGCTGTATCCTTGACTTGCTAATAATCCTGCAACTCCTGCAACGTGTGGAGTTGCCATAGATGTACCGCTTAATGATCGATACGTACTGCCTTTATACGTAGAGTAAATACTTGAGCCTGGCGCCGCCACATCTACCCAGCTTCCATAATTTGAGAAATAGGACTTTTGATCGGATTGATTTGTAGATGCGACTGCAATTACTTCATTGTAATAAGCAGGATAATTGGGTTGTGTATTGCCAGAATTTCCTGCAGCGGCAACAATTACAGCACCTTTATTCCAAGCATATTGAATAGCTTGCTGCAAGGCAGTTCCTCCACTAGAAGCTCCTAAGCTTAAGCTAATTACTTTTGCCCCAGCATCTGCAGATTCTCGAATACCTCGTGCTACAGCGTCGAGAGTACCACTTCCTTGACTATCTAGTACGCGAACAGCATATATAGAGGACTGCGGAGCAACCCCTGCAATTCCAATATTATTATTTGTAAGAGCTCCTGCAATACCAGCGCAGTGTGTACCATGCCCGTTTCCGTCATCGGATTGGCTATCACTATCTACATAATCATGTCCATAGATTACCTTAGATGATAAATCTGGATGCGAACCTTGTACGCCGGTATCAACAATAGCAATTTTCACGTTAGGGTCACTTCGTTGGGTATCCCAAGCTTGAGGAGCCTGGATTTTTTGTAATCCATATTGATTACTAAAGTAAGAATCATTAGGAGTCCAAAATGCATGGAAATAATAATTTGGTTCTGCATATTCTACATCCGGGTTATCCTTATAAATTTTCATCTTATCTTTGACAGTACCTGAAGTAAATTGAACGACTTCAAACCCTAAAGCGTCATCTTTTGAGACAATTTCAGCTCCTGCTGATTTATGAAATTCTTGTTTTTTAGTAACTGAAGTAGTGTTTTTAAATTTCACAATAATTTGGTTAGGAACGTATTTGTTAGACGTTGCTGCTTGCGAGGTATCGGTGTTATAAAAGAAGAACCCGCCAAAAATAATTGATAAAACAGATACTAAAGAAATCAACTTGTTTTTCAATCAAAATTCCCCCTTCGTATTTCCCTGTTTTTGATGCAATTTCTTTTCCACTATATAATTTAGAACATGCCATTTATGACTTTTTTTTGAATTTTTTTGAAGATATAAATCTATATAAGTTGAATTAAGTATTTTTTTGTAGTGCTTTCTCATTGCTAAGGTATTATTCTGTAAAAATTAAGCTCATCTAATAATGCACATATGGAAATAAAATAACACGATGAATAAACTTAAAGCCACTTCTCTATTAGCTGATTACAAACTTACAAATTGGTACAAAAGATTCACAGCGCATTTTAGAAGAATCGTATACGTATGATGCAACAAGCAACCGCACCGCAATCGAACGTAAAAACGATGACAAAACAGAAAAAACAACATACGCATATGACGCTATTAATCAATTAACAAAAGAAACATTGCCAAATGGTACAATGAAAGAATACAGCTATGCCGGCTTTGGAAACCGCACAAACGTACAAGTAACAGAAGCAGGAAAAGCAGCCGTATCGACAACAGCCGTATTTAACGACGGTAACCAGCTGCCGAAATTTAGCGACGAGTCTCTAACGTATGACGCCAACGGCAATCGTACATCCGATGGAAAGTACCAATACACATGGAACGAAGCAGATCAACTTGTAGCTATTACCAAACAAGGCGAAAGCACATCATTTGCGACATATAAATACGATGACGACGGACGACGCATCGAAAAAATAGTAAACGGAACAACGACACGTTATCACTATGACGGCGACAGTATCAATCCATTATATGAAACAGACGGAAGTGGAAACGTCCTTCGTCAATATGTATACTCAGTAGATGGCAGCCGTCTTGCGATGAAGTCCCAAGGCCAAACGGTATACTACCACTACAACCCACGCGGTGACGTCATTGCGATGACAGATGAAAACGGACAAGTTGTAGCAAGCTATGAATATGATGCATGGGGCAATGTCTTAAAGAGTGATGCAAAAGGCATCGCAGCAGAGAATCCATTTGGCTATGCGGGATATATGTATGATAAAGAGATTGGGATGTATTATCTAATTGCGAGATATTACAATCCAACTCATGGTGTGTTCTTGTCAGTGGACCCTGATCCGGGTGATGAAGATGATCCGTTGACGCAGAATGGGTATAATTATGCTAATAATAATCCGGTGATGATGGTAGATCCGGATAGGAAATGGGCAAAAGCGATAGTTGTAGTGGTTGGATATAAAGGATATAAACTTTACAAAAAAATTCAAAAGGTACAGACTTAGAAAGGGAAAATTTCTAAGTCTCCATATGGGCATCTAAAAGTAAAGGTGGAAGTAACAGCTATAAAAATGCACAAGTGTTATCCCGCGCAGAGAATAGAAAAAAATCTAATAAATATTAAATATAGAGGAGATATCATATGCTAAAAAAAAGACTAGATATAAATAGAATGGATTTATGGAAAGGGAGTATTTTAAAATCTATTGCACATGCAATTAATGTAGCGCATTATCCTGAATTATCGTATGAAAATTCGTGGGATGGTTTTAATTATAATTTGCAGGATGGAGAAGGGGCGCGAGGTACGATAACTTTTCATCCAGATTTTTGTATTGCTGCATTCCAAGATTTAAATAGTGAAAGAAGCGAGCTGGTAAAAGAAGCATCGACCTATTTTGAAGAAGCATCGGACAAATTGAAAGAAATAGCTAAAGCGGAAACATTTCAATATTTATTAGAAGATGTTGAAGGAGAAACAATACCATTAATTACTTCATCATTTTGGATTGAAAATAATAATGCATATTCAATGGACACATTTGAAGATTTACAAGAACATGGAGGCTTTTTATTGAATCTACAATTGGAGGATATTACATCTGCAATAGAAACCTTAGAAGAAGAATACGAAATGACTGAACAACAATTAGAATTATTACAATTAATCTTTGCTAAGAAAATAAAAAATCCCGAAGAGAGAATTATTCTTTCTGAACATGAGGTAGGTATGATGGGTGTAATTGATGATGAAGGGCTTAAAGAAAGCAAAGAGTCTTTTGAAGAAATAAATGTTACTTGGAATTTCTAATATCGGAACTGTTTTTTGAACTTATTTCTGTCAGTTTTATTAGAAAATAAGGTTCTGTTGCAAAGTTTCTCAAAAGATAAACAGGGATATAAAAGTATGAGGAAATATTATGTAGTAGCTAGTGGTTTCTGTAATTCATGATACACCGAAAAGGCGGAGTCTGCTTGAAGACTTCGCCTTTGTTTGTATAGGGCATGAACAATTTCGATTTCTTTTATGGTATGTGAGGCATAACGAAGAATTTGAAATCCTGCAGATTTGGCAAATATAGTTTATACAATAACACAACAAACTATGAATATAATGCTTTAAATCAAAATACGAAAGTAACGGTATACCATCACTACAACCCACGCGGTGACGTCATTGCGATGACAGATGAAAATGGACAAGTGGTGGCAAACTACGAATACGATGCATGGGGAAATGTCTTAAAGAGTGAGGCAAAAGGTATCGTAGCAGAGAATTCATTTGGTTATGCGGGATATATGTATGATAAAGAGATTGGGATGTATTATCTAATTGCGAGATATTACAATCCAACTCATGGTGTGTTCTTGTCGGTGGATCCGGATCCGGGTGATGAGGATGATCCGATTACGCAGAATGGATATACTTATGGGGATAATAATCCGGTGATGATGGTGGATCCAGATGGACATTATGCGCAGTTATTAATTCCAGTTGCAGTAGGTGGATATAGAGCGTATAAAGTATACAAAGGATATAAACAAATTAAAAAAGTTAATAACTATAATAAAAAAATAAAACAAACAAATAAATAACAGAATAGACATTCTAATAGTAAAAAGAACCCTCAAACATATCATGGCTATGAAATTTATAATACGAAAAGTAAACAAGTTGTTAAAGTTGGAATTAGCGGTGATAGAATTAAGAAGAATGGTAAATCAGCAAGAGCTGAGAAACAAGTAAGGAACTTTAATAGAAATTACGGTAATAATTATGCATCAAGAATTGTTAGAGTGGATTTAAGAGGTCGAGCTAAAGCAGAGCGTTGGGAAAAATACCATGTAAAGTATATTAATAGAATACAAGGAAGACCATTAGCGAAACCCTTCCATAGTCGACCGTAGGGTTAGTAAGGAGAGAGTAGATGCCGGTTGTAAAAGATATTCAATTAACATTCCTAAAAAGAAAAGAATGTATAAGTAACATAGAAACATTAAAATTAACATCTTCAAGTAACTACGATGAAGATACATCTTTTTTTAAAGAAACAAGATGTATCACTTCTTTATACTGGAGATATATACCAAAATTAAGAACCGACTATGAAAAAGGTATTTTGATTCACTGTGTAGATGATATTTCATTATTAAATCAGTGGGAGAAGGAATATCGAACTTTCCCTGAATATATTAATGTTTTTGTGGAATTTGGAAATGAACAGAATTTTTCAGATTTGCCTGATAGAAAGAAAAAAGAACTGGCCCTCCAGATTATACATTCAGAAATGAAGAATCTAGCTGTGAAATATGATTGGGATGTAGAAGAGTTAGAAAAAGTATACAATAAGATAATGGAATTGGATTATAAAAATGAACTTGTATATATAAAAAAAAATAGTCCGAACAAAAAATATGTATGTAATATAGTTTGTCAACATGAAGTTTCTTATGTGGATATTTATCTTGAAATAAGAGAATTTAGAACTAAAAGGTTAACTAAACAAGAAAAGCTTATTAGAGAACAGGAGACATACGAAACAGAAATATTTAGTCATGTTAGTGATCTAGTTTGGAAGTTAAACCATAAAGTGGTTTTGACGAATGATAGAGAGAAAGAGACATGGGTACTAACCTTTTTAGAAAAGGAGCATCCATATAATTTAGTTTGGAAAATTGAAAAGCTATAAAAAGAATGTGTGTAGTTGATATAATAAATTTAGATAAAGGGAGAGTATGGGGAAATATAGATTATACTATCCATGATAATCTTAAAGCGCATCTTGTAGTTTCTCATAAACAGTATTGAAATTGGAAAATGAATATTTGTTATATGGTGCAGAAGAAGTGAAAGAGGGAAGAGCTGATGTAGGCTCTTCTCTCTTTTGGTATACATTAATATTTGTTGATTATAAAATCAAAAGGACAAACATTATACTATCACTATAATCCTCGTGGTGATGTATTTGCGATAATAGATCAAAATAGAGAAGTTGTAGCAACGTATGAATATGATTGGTGGGGTAACGTATTAAAGAGTGATACGAAAGGTATTGCAGCAGAGAATCCATTTGGCTATGCGGGATATATGTATGATAAAGAAATTGGGATGTATTATCTAATAGCAAGATATTACAATCCAACTCATGGCGTGTTCTTGTCTGTGGATCCGGGTGATGAGGATGATCCGATTACACAGAATGGGTATACGTATGGTGATAATAATCCAGTGATGGTGACGGATCCAGATGGCCATTTTGCTCAGTTTATTCCTTTAGCAATAGCTGGGGCAAGGGTAGTCGCTTCTCATGTAGGGCATTTTGTAGCTAAAAAGAGTGCGAAGTATGTATATAGATATGCCAGAGGTAAAGCGTTTGAAAAAAAGTACTAAGGGAGCTTGGTTTAAAGAAAAATACTAGACACTTAAATGGCGCTATTCCTGATAGTTTATCAAAAGGAAGGATTACTGAAATTAAGGATGTTCGAAAAGTATCAATGAGCAAACAGTTTAGAAGGTATGTACAAACTGGGAAGCGAATTGATCTGGTAGTTAAACCATTACAGAAAGCTGTAAAACAATCTGGTGGAACAATATAAGGTATGGTAAAAATCGACATTATACGTATTGGTAATTTTGGGGAAATTTTAACGTAAAAATTAATTATCTATCAAACGGAGGGTTATTGTGGCTATAATAATGAGCATTTACACAAATGAGAATATTAGTTCAGATATATATGCAAAGATTTTCTTTGACACAATCCAGGAGATTGGATTAGGTTTTACAAAAATTTCACCACATGAACCTATCAATAAAGAATTTACTATAGAAAAAGCTATTGAAATGTGGACACTTACTGAACCAGGTTGCTATGATGATGAATTAGATGCATTGATTGGTACTGCTGGGGGCCTCCATGGAAAAGGAAAGGGATTTTCATGTATGGTGAATTGGTGGGAAAGCCCTAAGGAAAAAAGTATCAGTTATTTGTTAGTTAGCTTTCAAACAAAAATATTTACTAGATATAAAGATGAAATAATGATAGCATTTTAAAAAATAATATCAAAATTTAACGCTGTACATGGATATATTAGTGAAGAAGAAGCAATAGATCGTCAACATATAATAGGTACAATAAAAAACAGAATACCTGGAATTTTCAAATGTAATTATTTTGGAGAAGTTTTTGTAGCGCATATAGGAAAAGAGAGGTTAATATCTTTTCCGTGGTCAAAAGCATTAGAGTTTAATAGAGGAGTACTAACATTTTTAGAAAAAAACTCAAAAGATGAAACCCTACTATTTGAAAAGCAAGCGAAAGAGCATATAGGCTTGGAACTCTTTACTGGGAAAGAAAAGAATTATCCAGATGTTTTAAAATGATAGTGTTAAATATTTTGCAGGAAAGGAATCCTTTAAAAGGTTCCTTTCTTTTATTTAGTACAACGTGTAAGTTAATCAAATCCGGGAATGAATCTCTTTCGTATGACGCAAATGGACTACGGCGGTTCAACCACAATGTGCAAGATGTTCAAATCGACAAGGGGGCCATATGTCTAGTTATTCAAAAAAACAGAAGAAAAATCATGGATTCTGATATCTTAGGAGGAGAAGAGGTAAATGGAAAAATATATTAAAGAGCAAATAAGGTTATGTGAGAAGTATAAAGCGGAGTATGTAGAATCTCCTGATAACTTGAAATTAGGAATATCACAAAATGTGAAAAATGGTAAAACCCCTATTAATGGTCTTCGAATGCCTTTAGAGGGAGATACAACTGGTTGGTATATTTGGGCGGGAGAAGAGATGGGACTAGAACCGGATTTCTTTATTCCTTTACATGTTCAGCATATTGATGGATGGGCACCGGAGGTAAAGAAGTATTTAGGCTTACCGCCTGGGTGGAGATTTTTAATTGCAGGAGATTATGAAGATGTTTGGTATGATCCAAATCTGCTGGGCGAAGATTTGGACATAGATGAAGATGCATGGGAAAAACAAATGTTACAAGAGTATGGTTGGTATACCCATTCTATATTAGCCGAAGATAATGATCACATTCATGCGAACTATCATACGCATGGACTAGCAGAAACTTATAGTCATCGGGATTTACAAATAGTATTAAATATGGATCCGGAAGTAGCACAAGATATTTTTTATACGATTGTAGAAGAAATTAAACGTGGAGAAAAGTTTGAGCAAGGGATAGAGTATAATAATATTATTGAAGGTTATCCAATCATTATGAAATCTTTTAAAGAAATGAACCGAGAGGTTTTAAGAATTTTATTACCTGATGAAAGAGGATTTTTACCAACTCATCCAGATTGTAGTGAAGATTATAAGACTCAATTAGATAACATTGAAAATTAAAATGATAATTATGAATTTTTTAAACTTCAAAGAATCCAGATAATTCTCTTTATGGTTTATACACCTATTAATAATTTCTGTAATTTATTGTAGCGGTATGGATGAGTACGAGGGGACACATTTAATACTTTTTTAAAGTGGCAATTTATAAAAGGAGAATCCAAAGTGGATTCTCCTTTTCATACTGATCACACACCTTTTTTAGAGTAATAGTATCAGTATGTCCAAGATTTAGAGATTATTTGCAATTTCCCTGAAGTTTTTGCACCAGAACCAGAAAGCTTTTGTACAAGGAGTCTACTATTCAAATAAGCACGGATATTTTAAGTAAGTATTTCAATTGGTTACATAAATTAGGAGGTTATAAATGATAAAAAGATAGCCATCAATGCTTATGTTAGGTGAACAAAAAATTGTAATACCGAAAGTATTATGTATAATATATGATGATTTTATTGTATTAGAAGCTAAAAGTAGAAAGTTACAGTTAGAAATTGTTTGTCCAACATATAAATTGCTTATAGAAGATGATTTTTTGGATATATATTTAAATAAATATCCTGATTTTATTCATAAGGATCATAGTTACTATTATAAAGAATTTAGTTTTCAAGAATCGAAGCTAAATATTGAGGGGAAATCTTTTGAGATTCTTAATGGGAATATTCAAATTGACTATTTATCAATAAGGACTTTTTCTGTAGAAATGGAATTAGAATTAAGTGGTGATAGTGGTTCAAGAATTATGAGTACATTATATTTATATCCTCTTATTAAGGAAGCAAAAATTAATGAGAAAAGGATGTATTTAAATAATCTTATCCCTGAAGTAGTTAAAGAAGTTAAATCAATAATGGATTCCTCTACTGGGAAATCGATAGAGGAGTTAAGCCTTGAAGATTTTTCTGTTTCTGCGGTTTGGGAATGGGATTTAGAAAATGAAAGTAAAGTGTTTCAAGATGAAACGTGGGTCCGACCGTCAACTATTAAGGATATATTTAAATTAGATAATATGAATGTCTTTATAAGAGCAGACTTAGTGATAAATAAAGACGATATTTTATATCCATGTATTTTAAATATAGATGTAGATCAAACAGCAAGGACTTTCTCTATTATGGAAGGGGCTGTATATATGAATGAAGAGTATTTCGATTTAAAAGAGTTTTTATTTGATCCAAAAACAAATATACAGAAGATAGATTTTTACATACAAAATCAAATATTCGAAAAAAATGATTTTGTAAATAATAGAAAACGACAGTTAGATTTAACATTTTATTTTGAAAATTAAGGTGTAGTGTTTTTTATAATATATTTCAGAAGGAAGAGAAACTACATGAAGGATATTGATATACAATCAATATTAGATGATTTATGGGGTGCTAAAATTATAGATACTCATATAAATTTGTTAAATAATAATATTCAATTCATATTACAGGTAATTGATAATAGAGTTATAAAAGATGTTAAAATGGTATTTATAGATGTTTCGTCATTTTATTATGTTAAAGATGATGAAAATCTTAGGTTTGAATTTTATGATAGAGAAAAAATGGATTTTTTAGAATTGACAACAATTTATTATCAAGATCCAAATTTAAGTGAAGTTAAATTTAATTTACAAAATGAAAAAGAATGGAGTAGTCAATATTCCACAGGTATAAATATTATAATGGAAATTTGGGACTCTATTTTATTAGTTGAAGCAAGAAAACTTTCTCTTAACGACAAATTAATTCATCTTAAAATGTAGTTGTTTTTTATAGATTCTGTTGCAAAGTTTTTTAAGAGATAAACAGGGATATAAAAGTTACGTTAAATTAAGAGGATTTCTTAATCGAAATGTGGTTGTGTTCGAACCATTGGATTTATCATTTTTAAATGATGAATATATCTCTGAAAGATTTATTATTGGTGGTCAAGAAATAGAACAGATGATAAATAGTATTAAAACAAACGTATTTAATCCTATGGATGAACTTGAAACGTATCTTCGAGATAGATGTGAAATTTTCTGCAAAATTTTTGATTCATCATATATTGAAGTTCAAGCACAAGATGCTTCAATTATTACTGAGATAAACAATATGATTTGAATTAGAACTATATTACGGATGGCATGAATCTTGGTTAATATCAGTAGTTAAATGGTAGAGTTCGAAAGGTAATCCATGGAATTCTGGTGAGATGTATATGAACGTTTTGCGATACCGTGGTCTTAAGTACTTTGTATCGATATTGCAAATAGTCCAATATATGTTGTGAATGAAGATTTATTATATGATACAGAAGAAATAGAAGATAAAGAATAATCCGATTGCTGTTGAGTAACTTCTGTATTCTTTTAAAGGAAGAACCTAAACGGGTTCTTCTTTTTCTATTTTGTCCAGTACCAGCGTTCTTGTAAACAGAGGCAAAGTAGCAAATGGTTATAAAAAATTCATGGCTTGATGGTATGTATCAATACCCCTATTACGAAAACGTAAAATTCTTGCTTTTTTATTTGGTTTATTCTCAAAGACATATAGATTCTCTGCATATACTGCATTTGATGTTTTTAGAGCTTCTTTGATAAAACTCACAAACATAAAACGATACGAGAGAGGAATTATTTTGCAAGTAAAGCTTACTTTCAATCTCATCATTTTCCTCCTTAATCTTCCATATAGAATTATTATAATGTATTCAAAAATTAAGATTCAATACATAAGTAGAAAAAAATGGGAAAATCCATTCTGTGCGTGTCTGCAAATAAATTATATCAATCAGAAGTTGTCTACAAAGAAATATGTGATTCTAAAATTGTTGCGGAACTAGCCGTTGCATACCGAAAGACGAATATAAACCCAGAGTTACAAGAGTTTTTGAAAATAGCGAAAGGCAAGGCGATGAACACATTTACAAAATGACAAAACTGTAAGAATACACGAATGTATGTAAGAAAGTTCGATGTTTTCCTTTTTCTTTTTTTATTATAGTGAAAAAGAAGAAAGAAGAAGGAGATGTCATACTCATGGTGATACCTATTTTTATGAAAGTAAAAAAAGCGTGGGAGGGGAAGGAAGATGACGTTTTCTCAGCTCGCGTTTAAAAACGTTAGTCGAAATATACGTACGTATGGAAAACGTCATGTTAGAGGAAGAAACAGTACATTCACATAGTTAAGAAGTAGTTAAGTCCCATTTAAACCTTTTTTCCCATAATAAAATTATAAGCGTACAAGAAGATTGGTATTTTTAGATGAGTACAATAATCAAAACTATTCATGTAATGAAGGTATATGGCAATCAGTTAAACACCTTACTATAAAGGAGGGATTTGAAAATGTCTTTTTCTCAATTCAATATTGATATTTTTCGAGCAATTAATGATTTAGGTAAACAATATTCATTCCTAAACTCAGCCATGGTATTTTTGGCAGAATATATGGTATATATTTTTGGTTTAATTATTATAGCTTATTGGTTTACCGGGTCCAGAAAAAGCAGGATGATGGTTATTCAAGCGATGGTTGCTTTTGTGATTGCTGAGGTGCTTGGAAAAATAGCAGGGAAATTTCATTTGAATTATCAACCGTTTGCAGTATTGCCTGATGTTAATAAACTTGTCGAACATGCTGTAGATAATTCATTTCCTAGTGACCATACGATTCTCTTTTTTTCGATTTGTTTTTCGTTTTGGCTTGTTCGTAAAAAGACTGGATGGTTATGGCTTATACTTGCATTTTGTGTAGCGATCTCTCGTATTTGGGTAGGGGTTCATTATCCTTTTGATGTTGCAATAGGGGCTTTAATAGGATGTGTTTCAGCGTTATTTTCGTATTGGTTAGTACCGGAATTTTCTTTTATCAAGCAATTGCTTACTCTATATGAAAGAGTAGAGAAACATGTTTTACCATCCAAAAACAAATCAAAGGGATTTTGAGTATACAAGTATAAAAGTTAGCGTGAAAGATACAGATGCTGACGACCTATATATGGAATGTATTCATGTTGCAGCTGTTGCTTCAACTATTGCTGAACAAATTAAAAAAAAGTAAGAAAGTGGAGTGCAATTTATCTAAGAATATATAATTTTTAACAAAAATTCATAATTATGTTATATAATGATGTTAACAAACCATATTTTAGGAATTACCCCGATTGTGTAGAATGTATATTTTGTTTTGCTGAGCTAAAATATTTAGCTAAAAGAACTTGTAGCGGGGCCTGCTACAAGTTCTTTTATTTTATTTGGAGAATTACTTTTCATTAAATGAAAATACGAAAAAAAAGGAGGGATTCCCTTTAAGGACAAAAAATGAGCTTATATTTGTTTATTTATTTTATGTTACAGTTCCATATGTTAGTCAATTACAACACTGTTAAGAAGGAGTATACATAATGAAACGTAAAATGTTAGCTTTAATAGTTCCAGTCATGTTATTATCAGCGGTAGGTTGTGTAAACAATCAGAAAGAAAAAGAAAAAATTAAAGTTTCAATAGAGCAAAATAAACCAGAAGACTACCCTAAAAACCTAAAATATCTAATGAAAGATTTTACAGACCAAGCTAGAGATATTGATAATCTTATCAATAGCAAGAAATCACAGTATAAAAAAGCAACTGAGTTTAGAGAGCTTTCTGAACCTTTCCTAGATACAGTAGACAAGGTAAAAAAATTAGAGTACGACCAAAAATACTTTCCTGTACACAATAAGGTAGATGAAGCAATGACATATGTAAAAGCAGGGGTAGACCATATGCAAACTGCTTTATCTATGGGAGACAAAGTAAGCGTAGAAATAGCAGTTGATGAACTAAAAACCGCTTCTAAGTTAATAGATGAAGGGCATAAGGAAATGAAAAAGATTAAGTAACAGATAAACAAACAAAGGGGTAGGTGAGTATGAAACGTAAAATGTTAGCTTTAGTTGTTCCAGTCATGTTATTGTCAGGAGTAGGTTGTTCAAACACATCTCTATCAACCTAAGATAAATTTATATCCATAATTCACAGAAAACGTTATTCCTTCTAATCTAGCTTGTTTAGAAAGAATAACGTTTTTTAGTACTTAAGAGTATTAAAAACTCTTAAGTTTATGGGCATGTATGGTGACCTCTAAGAGCATACAAGGTTTTATACAGTTTTTTGCTAATCCATTAACAAACGAGAACCCTAAAACCCATGCCAGGATAGGAATGTATAAAAAATGCATAGAGTCATAGAAAAAGGCGGATTACTTGTGAGAGTAGGATTCCGCCTTGTCTTCGCTACCGATAACACTGATTATGTTAATCACAAAAAAATGCCTTTTTAGGCGCTTTTTTGGTTTTTAAATAAGCTTAACAACTCTTACATAATCCATTGGCAACAATCTTTGCGAAAAGAGCCTAATAAAAATAGCTTCTTTTTATAATATGTTAGGGGGTTTATAATATAAAGATAGAGAAATAAATAAAGGAGAAAAGAAAACTATGTATAAAGAAAAATTTCTGCACTCACCATGGGTAACTGGAATTTTATTTGCTTTATGGTTCCTCATCATCCCCCCTATCATCGCAATCATCCTTATCATTAACCGAAATAAGGAAATGAAGAAAGTACAACAAGTTTGGGAAGGAAATGGATTTGATAAAGTTGTAGATGTTAAAGAGCAAATTGCCAGTCTTAGTGAAGAGTTGCAAAAGCTAACATTAGCTAAACAAGAAGTTCTAGCGGAGCTTGAAACTTTCAAGCCTATTACAGACCTAACGGAAGTGAAAAATAGCCTTTCCTCTCAAATTGATAATATGAATAAAGAAAAGGATGCCCTTGCAAAAAGAATTGAGGATGTTCAATCACTTGTAAATTTAACCGAATCTAAACAAAAATTGAGCGAGGAGATTGAAGGATTCACATCCAATAAACAAGCAATTATTCAAGAGATTGATAGTTTGCAAAGAGAAGTTATCCTTCTAAAAGAGGACATACTTATGCAATCATTTGGATTTACAAATCCGAAATATGGTTTTGAAACGTCAGAGGCATTCCAAATCAAATTGAATGAGATCCGACAAAAACAAAAGAAAATGGTTAAGGATAGAGAAGCTACATTTCATCGCTTGGACTGGACAATTGGAGATGATAGAAAGAAAGGTAAGGAATTCATACTTGATACAATTAAACTTACCTTGAGAGCATTCAATAATGAATGCGACAATATCATTACAAAAGTAAAATACTCTAACCTGGAAGCAAGTGAGAAAAGGATTAAAAAGATTTTTGATGAATTAAACAAACTCACTGATATGCAACAGGTATCAATTACGCCAGATTATTTAAAATTAAAGATCGAAGAGTTGTACTTAAAGTATTCATTTGAACAAATGAAACAGGAAGAAAAAGAAGAGCAGCTTGAGATAAAAGAACGCATGAGAGAAGAAGCGAAAGCATTAAAAGAGTTAGAAAAAGCAAAAGAGAAAGTGGAAAAAGAAGAAAAGCACTTCGAGCAAGCAATTGAAAAGTTAAAAATGCAAATGACTGAAACAACTGAAAACCAACAAGCTAAATTAATTGAGAAGCTTAAAGAATTGGAAGCACAGCTGGAGCAAACGCGGAAAAATAAAGAAGATGTATTGTACAGAGTACAAAACACTCGTGCCGGTTACGTGTATATCATTTCAAATATAGGTTCATTTGGTGAAAACGTATTTAAAATCGGTATGACTCGTCGTTTAGAACCTATGGATCGTGTGAAAGAATTGGGTGATGCATCGGTTCCATTTACGTTTGATGTACATGGAATGATCTTTAGTGAAGATGCTCCTGCTTTGGAAAATGCCCTTCATCAAGCATTTGCCGATAAACGAGTGAACAAGGTAAATGCAAGAAAAGAATTCTTCCGGGTTGAGTTGGCTGAAATAGAAAATGTTGTGAAGAAAAACCACAACAAGACGGTTGAATTTACAAAGTTAGCTGAAGCTGAAGACTTCAGAAAATCTATCCAACTTGAAAAGAAGCCTTTGCAAGCTGTTTAATATTTTTTCCCTTTGAATTTAATTAAAACAAATACAAAAAGAGTACCGATTGCTTAAATATATGTTTAACAAACTGGTACTCTTTTATTTATTAAAGTTTTTAAGATTGAATGCATTCTTTATGGTTCTGGAGAAAAAACTTCAAGGTAATTGCAAGTAATCTCTAAATCTTGGACATACTGATACTATTACTCTAAATGAGGGATGTGATCGGTATAGAAAACCAAAATTTGTTCAAATGGAAGCATTATCAGCCTGACTTTATTTTGTTAACGGTAAGATGGTACCTACGGTACAACCTCAGTTTTCGTGATTTAGTGGAAATGATGGAGGAACGCGGCTTATCCGCTGGCGATACAAGAATTAAAAGAGGAGAAACGTATGCCTGAAGGCATGCAGATAAGGCAATGTAAATATCTCAATAATATCGTGGAACAGGATCATCGTTTTATAAAGAAGAGGGTTCGTTCCATGTTAGGATTGAAATCATTTCGTACAGCAACCTTGATTTTGAGAGGTATCGAAGCCATGCATATGATGAAAAAAAGGGCAACTTCACCAAAGGATGAAATCTGCCCAAAATGAGGTTAGAGTCATTCATAAGTTATTTGGATTAGCCGCTTAATCTCAAAATTAACAGGAGATTGCTGTTCTATATTCCTATTAAGCTATTTTCGCACCAGAACCCGTTTTCGGTACTTATAACCAAATCCTTGTCATATTCAAGGGATTTATCCTTAACGTACAGAATCTGCGAAATATTGGTGCTACCCCATGCCCATCAAGCTAACATTTTGAAGTGCCCCCAAAACGAAAATTTCATCTTTTCATAGGTGTCCATGAGAATTTAGTTCATTTTTTTCGTTTTGGGGAACATTTAATTTCTTAAGTTGATGGCAATGTGTCATTGCCTCTATATGTTAAAATAAAATTAATTAAGAAAGCAGGAGTGAATATGGCATATTGCAAAGTTCGTCAAGCTAATATCTATTATGAAGATATAGGGGATGGTATACCAATCGTGATGATACATGG
>NZ_JBAWSX010000022.1:0-59886 GCF_037104725.1 Bacillus bruguierae
TACGTGTTACTCACCCGTCCGCCGCTAACTTCTTAAGAGCAAGCTCTTAATCGGTTCGCTCGACTTGCATGTATTAGGCACGCCGCCAGCGTTCATCCTGAGCCAGGATCAAACTCTCCAATAAAGTTTGTCTAGCATCATAAATAAAAATTGACGTTTCACGTTGTTTGTTTCGTTTAGTTTTCAAAGTTCAATGCCGCGTTTTAGCGACCTTTATAATATAACATGATATTCTGTTCCCGTCAACAATTTCTTTTAACTTTTCATTAACTAAAATTGCTGACTTCGCTTATTATATACATTTTCTAATTTATAAGCAAGTCCTATTTTCAAAAAAAAAATAAGGGAGAGGTTCTCCCTTATTCTTCTTCATTTCCTTGATTCTCTTCTTCATCTTCTTTTTGTGCTTTTGCCACTGTCGCGACTTCCTGATCGCCCTCTAAACGAATTAAACGAACACCTTGTGTATTACGTCCCATTTGAGAAATTTGATTAACTGGCATACGAATTAACACACCTGCTGCTGTAATAAGCATAATATCTTCTTCGCCGTGCACAGACTTAACAGCAATTAACTTACCATTTTTATCTGTAATATTACATGTTTTAAGCCCTTTACCACCGCGACTTTGTAAACGATATTCCTCAACTGGAGTACGTTTACCATAACCATTTTTCGTAACAATTAAAACATCCATACTTTCTTCTACAATTTCCATACCCACAACTTGATCTTCATCGCCGAGTGTAATAGCTTTAACACCCGCTGCATTACGTCCCATTGACCGAACATCTTGTTCATGGAAACGAATTAACATCCCATTGCTCGTCCCAACAATCATATCTTTTTCACCCGTTGTTAAACGGACAGAAATTAATTCATCTTCTTCACGAAGAGAAATAGCAATTAAACCATTGTTACGAATATTAGCAAATGAGGAAAGCGGCGTTCTTTTTGCAATACCGTATTTTGTTGTAAAGAATAAAAATTGGTTATCATTAAATTCTCGGATTGGGATAATTGCATTTACCCATTCATCTTTATCTACTTCTAATAAGTTAATAATCGGTATACCTTTTGCTGTCCGACTATACTCAGGAATTTCATACCCTTTCGTACGGTATACTTTCCCTTTGTTTGTAAAGAATAAAATGTGATCATGTGTAGATGTTGTTAATAAATGTTCTACAAAATCATCATCGTTTGTCCCCATACCTTGAACTCCACGTCCACCACGATTTTGCGTTTTGTACGTCGAAGCTGGTAATCGTTTCACATATCCATTATGAGTAAGTGTGATTACAATGTTTTGCTCTGGAATTAAATCTTCATCCTCGATTGCTTCCATACCGCCAATTGTAATTTCTGATCTTCGTGTATCATTGAAGCGATCTTTAACTTCTGTTAATTCTTCACGAATAATTTCAAGAACTTTCTCTTCATCTGCGAGAATTGCTTTTAACTCCGCAATCAATGCAAGTAGTTCTTGATATTCTTGTTCGATTTTTTCACGCTCTAACCCTGTTAAACGTTGCAAACGCATATCTAAAATTGCTTGTGCTTGCTTTTCACTTAAACCAAAACGTTCCATTAATCCTTGCTTTGCAATGTCTGCTGTCTTCGAATTACGAATTAGAGTAATTACTTCATCAAGATGATCTAACGCGATGCGTAAACCTTCTAAAATATGAGCACGAGCTTCTGCTTTCTCTAATTCATATGCAGTACGTCTACGGATAACAACCTTTTGATGCTCCAAGTAATGATATAGACATTCTTTTAAATTTAATACTTTTGGTTCCCCATTTACGAGCGATAGCATATTAATACCAAAGCTTGTCTGAAGTGCTGTATGTTTATATAAGTTATTCAATAACACATTTGCATTTACATCTCGTCGTAATTCCATGACGATACGCATACCATTTCGATCTGATTCATCACGTAAATCTGTAATACCATCAATCTTTTTGTCTCGAACAAGCTCCGCAATCTTTTCAATCAACCTTGCTTTATTCACTTGATATGGTAGTTCAGTTACAATAATAGATTGTTTCCCATTTGCCTTCTCTTCGATCTCTACTCTTGCACGAAGAATTACTGTACCACGCCCTGTTTCATACGCTCTTCGAATTCCACTCCGTCCAAGAATTTGACCAGCTGTTGGGAAATCTGGGCCGGGAATATACT
Organism: Bacillus bruguierae; assembly: GCF_037104725.1. NCBI lineage: Bacteria > Bacillati > Bacillota > Bacilli > Caryophanales > Bacillaceae > Bacillus > Bacillus bruguierae. Next base: position 2,192 of record NZ_JBAWSX010000022.1, read on the forward strand.
CCATTAATTCTGCGATTGTAATCTCCGGATTGTGACTTAACGCTAATACCCCATCAATTACTTCACCAAGCTGATGCGGCGGAATATTCGTTGCCATCCCAACGGCAATACCAGTTGCACCATTTACTAATAAATTAGGAAAGCGTGCAGGTAATACAATTGGTTCTCTTTCTGAACCATCGTAGTTATCTTGATAATCAATTGTATTTTTGGTGATATCACGCAATAATTCCATAGAAATCTTGGACATTTTTGCCTCTGTATAACGCATCGCAGCCGCCGAATCACCATCGACAGAACCGAAATTACCATGTCCGTTTACTAGCATATAACGTTGACTAAAGTCTTGGGCCATTCGCACCATTGTTTCATATACCGCTGAATCACCGTGTGGATGATACTTACCGATTACTTCACCAACAATACGCGCTGATTTCTTATACGCTTTATCGGCAGTAATCCCTAAATCATTCATTGCATATAAAACCCTACGATGTACAGGTTTTAGCCCATCTCGAACATCTGGCAGTGCACGAGATACGATAACGCTCATCGCATAATCTAAAAACGAGGTACGCATTTCCTGGCTAATATTAATTTCTCGAATTCGGCCTTGTTGTTGGTTGTCTGACATCAACCAGCACCTCCTCATTACATTTCCGATCGATATATCATGTTCATTTATACGTAGAAGACAGGAATACTCCGATTCCTGTCATCAGTCATTAAATATCAAGGTTTTTCACATATTTTGCATTTTCTTGGATAAAGTTACGACGTGGTTCAACTTTATCACCCATTAAAATTTCAAATGTTTCATCTGCTTCAATTGCATCTTGAAGCGAAACTTGAAGAAGTGAACGTACTTCTGGATCCATTGTTGTTTCCCATAGCTGCGTTGGATTCATTTCTCCAAGACCTTTATAGCGCTGAATACCTGGTTTTGGCTGTTTCGGAAGCTCCGCTAATATCGTTTCAAGTTCTCTATCATTGTAAGCATACTCAACTCGCTTACCTTGTTGCACTTTGTATAATGGTGGCTGTGCAATATATACATAACCGTGCTCAAGAATTTGACGCATATAACGATAGAAGAACGTTAATAATAGGGTGCGAATATGAGCACCATCGACGTCAGCATCAGTCATAATAATAACTTTATGATAACGTGCCTTTTCAATATCAAAGTCTCCGCTAATACCCGTACCAAGCGCAGTAATAATTGTACGTACTTCATCGTTTGATAAAATTTTATCTAAACGAGCTTTTTCAACGTTAATAATTTTCCCTTTAAGCGGTAAAATTGCTTGGAAATGACGATCGCGCCCTTGCTTTGCTGAACCACCCGCTGAATCACCCTCTACGATATAAATTTCACTAATAGAAGGATCTTTAGAAGAGCAATCTGCAAGTTTTCCCGGTAAGCTTGATACTTCTAGCGCACTTTTTCTACGTGTTAATTCACGAGCCTTTTTCGCTGCTACACGCGCGCGTGCTGCCATCGTTCCCTTATCTACAATTTTTCGAGCGACATTTGGATTTTCAAGTAAAAACTTTTCAAGTGCTTCAGAGAAAACTGATTCCGTAATTGTTCTTGCTTCGCTATTTCCAAGTTTTGTTTTCGTTTGCCCTTCAAATTGTGGATCTGGGTGTTTAATGGATACAATGGCTGTTAAACCTTCACGAACATCTTCACCAGTTAAATTACTATCAGCATCTTTTAAAATATTATTTTTTCGACCATAATCATTAATTACACGTGTTAACGCTGTTTTAAATCCTACTTCATGCGTACCACCTTCATACGTATGAATATTATTTGTAAATGAATAAATGTTCGTTGTATATCCTTCGTTATATTGAAGAGCAACCTCAACTTGAATTCCATCTTTTGAACCTTCTACATATACTGGTTCTTCATGTATTGGTTCTTTAGAGCGGTTTAAATGCTCGACATAAGACTTAATTCCGCCTTCATAATGGAATTCTTTCTTTTGTTTATGTTCACGTTTATCTTCAATTGTTAGTTTAATATTACGATTTAAAAACGCTAGTTCTCGTAAACGAGTTGCTAACGTATCAAATTCATATTCCGTAGTTTCAGTAAAAATTTCTGCATCTGGTTTGAAACGCGTCACTGTTCCTGTGTGATCTGTATCCCCAATCACCTTTAAGTCTGCAACTGGAATACCACGTTCATACTTTTGATAATGGATTTGCCCATCACGATGAACAAATACCTCTAACTCCGTTGATAATGCATTCACGACAGAAGCACCTACACCATGTAAACCGCCAGAAACTTTATAACCGCCTCCGCCGAATTTACCGCCTGCATGAAGAACAGTCATAATAACTTCTACAGCGGGGCGCCCCATTTTCTCGTGCGTACCAACTGGAATACCACGACCATTATCTGTTACTGTAATACTATTATCTTCTTCAATAACTAGATTAATCTCATCACAATATCCTGCTAATGCCTCGTCAATACTATTATCAACAATTTCCCATACAAGGTGATGAAGACCTTTTCCACTCGTCGAACCAATGTACATCCCTGGACGTTTTCGAACTGCTTCTAGTCCTTCCAACACCTGTATTTGACTTTCATCATATGCATTCTCTTGCATTTGCTTTTGTTCCATTGACACAAAGATCACCTACTTTTCCATTTAGACAGAAGTTATTTATCTTCTTCTCCACAATCCACTGTGCCGTTCGTTACATGAATTGTTTTTGCTTGCTTTAATGTATCATGCTCAATTCCATCAACACTTGTCGTTGTTACAAACGTTTGCACTTTTCCTTGAATCGTATTAAGCAGATGTGATTGCCTGTAATCATCCAGTTCCGATAACACATCATCTAATAAAAGGATTGGATATTCGTTAACTTCTGAATAAATCAATTCGATCTCAGCTAACTTCAGGGAAAGCGCGGTCGTTCGTTGTTGTCCTTGCGAACCAAAAACTTGAACGTTTTTCCCATTAACGAAGAATTGCAAATCGTCACGATGAGGCCCAATTAAGGTTGTACCACGGAAGATTTCACGTTGTTTCACAGATTGGAAACTTTCATAGTATACTTCTTCTATTTTCGACAAATCCATGGATTCTGATACATCTATGCTTGGTTTATAAACTATTTCTAATTCTTCAAGTCCTCTGCTAATGCCTCGATGAATTGGAGATGCCCATTCTTGCAATAGACGCAAAAATTCAAAACGTTTTTTTAACACTTTTACACCATGTTCAACGAGTTGAAGTGTAAACACATCTAGCATAGCTTCATCACTCTTACTGCTTCCTTGCATTTTTTTTAGCAAATGATTACGCTGAGTAAGGACTTTTTGATATTGACTTAATTCATACAAATATACAGGAGCTATTTGTCCAAGCTCCATGTCTAAAAACCGTCTTCTTACTTGAGGACTTCCTTTGACAAGGTTTAAATCTTCTGGTGCAAACATAACAACATTCATCATACCAATATATTGACTTAATTTTTGTTGCTCAAGCCCATTTAACTTTGCCTTTTTTCCTTTCTTGGAAATGTTTAGCTCTAAAGACAAAGAGTTGTTTCTTTTTTGTAGTTTCCCTTTTATTTTACCATAATCCTCATCCCATCGGATAAGTTCACGATCATTAGAAGTTCGATGAGATTTCGCCATCGCTAATACGTAGATCGCTTCCATCAAATTGGTTTTTCCTTGCGCATTTTCACCAATAATTACGTTTACTTTATCTTCGAAGGAGAGATCTAACTTCTCGTAATTGCGATAGTTTTGTAAATGTAATTCTGTAATATACAAAGGGATCCCCCTTTATCCTTGAACTTGAAATGTTCCGATCTCCGGAATTTCAATAATGTCATTTGTATATAATTTTCGGCCTCGTCGATTTTCAAGCTCTTTATTTACATACACTTCGTACTCTTGTAAAAACCACTTTACCGCTCCACCTGTATCAATCACGTCAGCCAGTTTTAAAAATTGTCCTAATGTAATATATTCTGTCGAAATTTGAATACGTTTCATCATAAATCGCTCACTTTCTAAAAGTGTTCATTCTTTCATTGTACTAAATAAACAAGCATTAGGAAAGTAATAGCGAGAAATCAAAAGGGTTACCAGTAGATTTGCACTAGTAACCCTTATCATAAATTTAGTACGTACGTACTGGTAAAATTAATTGAATGATGGATTCATCGTTCACAGTACGAATTAAAAATGGTCTCATCGCACCAGTAAAACTAACTTTGATTTCTGTACTATCCAACGCTTTTAATGCATCCATCATATATTTTGCACTAAACGAAATTTTTAACTCTTCCCCAGCAAATTGCTCACATTGAACTTCTTCTACTACTTTTCCGATTTCTGGAGAATTTGATGAAATTTCCAACATTTGATTTTCTAAAGTTGATAATTTCACAACATTATTACGTCCATCTCTCGCTAATAATGATGCTCGATCAATTGCTTGCAAAAATTCTTTTGTATTTACGAAAATATCTGTTTTACTATCAGGCGGAATTAATCTTGTAGTGTCAGGATAGCTACCCTCTAATAGTCTAGAGAAAAATAACAAATGCTTTGTACGGAATAAAACTTGATACTCCGTGATAACAATATCTACCATCTCTTCTGACTCATCAAGAATTTTACTTAACTCATTTAAACTTTTTCCTGGAATAACAACATTAGCTTGGAATTCATTTGCAATAGTTTGTCCTGCAATTTTTGCTTTACGAAGTGCTAAGCGATGACTATCTGTTGCAATACAAGTTAACTCGCTGTTATATACCTTCCAGTTTACACCTGTCAAGATTGGACGTGTTTCTGATGTAGATACAGCAAATACAGTTTGACGAATCATATGTTTTAAAAGATCTGTTGGGATTTGAAATACATGATGTTCTTCAATCTGTGGTAATAATGGATATTCAGCTGAATCTAAACCATTTAGATTAAACTCAGATTTTCCAGATTTTATTTTTGTCATAAAATGACTTTCTACAGAAATTTCAACTGTATCTCTTGGTAATTTTTTTACAATTTCACTGAAATATTTTGCTTGTAAAACAATACTTCCAAATTGTTTTATTTCTACAATTTCTTTGCCATCTTCTTCGACTGGGATAAAAGATTCAATGGATATATCTGCATCACTACCTGTTAATGTAACACCTTCTTCATTTGCTACAAGTTTAATCCCCGTAAGAATTGGAATTGTTGTACGAGAGGAAACAGCTTTCATTACATCTTGTACACTTCTGACAAGGTAGTCTTTTTGAATTAAAAAATGCATATCGAAAACCTCCGGTAAGTATAAAATTAAGTTTATTTAATAATAATAAAAAATTAGTAGTAATAGTAATAGTACTTGTGGATATGTGGATAACTCATTAGAAAGACGGAAAAACAGTCTATCTACATGTGGATAGACTGTGTGTAAAACAAGAAAAGTTATTCACGTTGTTCACATTATTTAGTTATTACTTTAAAATATCGTGAATTTCTTCGAGTTGTCTTTGTAATTGTGTATCTGTTTTTAACAGTTTTGAAATTTTTTCATGCGCATGAATGACTGTAGTATGATCACGTCCTCCAAATTCTTCACCGATTTTTGGTAAAGAGGAATCAGTTAATTCACGAGACAGATACATTGCAATTTGACGAGGGAAAGCGACAGATTTTGTGCGCTTTTTTGCTTTAAAGTCTTCTAATTTTACTTGGAAAACATCCCCTACAGCCTTCTGAATGTCATAAATTGAAATAATTTTTGGTTTTGAGTTTGGAATAATATGTTTTAATGCCTCAGCAGCTAAATCTGCATTAATATCCTTATTAATTAAAGAAGAATACGCTACAACACGAATTAGGGCACCTTCTAATTCACGAATGTTAGAGTCGATTTGATTGGCGATATAAAGCATAACTTCATTCGGGATATCAAGCCCCTCAGCTTTTGCTTTCTTGCGTAAAATCGCAATCCTTGTTTCTAAATCTGGAGGAGTAATATCTGTAATGAGTCCCCATTCAAAACGTGAGCGTAAGCGATCTTCTAATGTTGGAATTTCTTTTGGTGGACGATCACTTGAAATTACAATTTGTTTACTTTCTTCGTGCAATGCATTAAACGTATGGAAGAACTCTTCTTGCGTCTGTTCTTTTCCAGCAAGAAATTGAATATCATCTATAAGCAAAACATCGACGTTTCGATATTTATTGCGAAAATCGACTGCTTTATTATCACGAATAGAATTAATAAACTCATTTGTAAATTTTTCAGATGATAGATAAACGACTTTTGCGTTTGGATTATGTTCGATGACATAATGACCAATCGCATGCATTAAATGTGTCTTTCCGAGTCCGACTCCCCCGTAAATAAATAAGGGATTGTATGCTTTAGCGGGTGCTTCCGCTACAGCTAAAGAAGCAGCATGGGCAAAACGATTGCCAGAACCTATTACAAAAGTATCAAATATATATTTAGGATTAAGCATACTTTGTGGGAAATGATTAGGTTCATCATGCATTGTTTTATTCTTTTGAACAGGAGGATAGTCAAATTCCTCTTCTGTTTGACTTTGTGGAATGATAAAGCGAATTGTAAGTTCTGCTCCCATTAAATGAATAATTGTTTCTGAAATAAGATCAGAATAATGGGATTCCAACCAATCACGTGCAAATTCATTTGGCGCAGTAATTGTTAATACGTCCTTTTTTAAAGAATACGCTTTTGTAGACTTAAGCCATGTTTCATAACTAGGCTTACTCACTTTTTTTTCTAATTCTTTTAAGGTGCTATTCCATAAATCCGAAATATTTTCCAAAGGTGTCCCTCCTTTACAAAAGATGATGAGTAAATAGGATGTTTAATATTTGTATAACGTAAACGAAAAGCGCTGTATATTTATACGTAACACTTTTTAAAAGAAAAAAAGTGCTTTAAATACGAAATAGAGTTTTCGACAAAAAAACATACTGTGGAAAACTTTTTATACACATGTGATTATACATGTCCACAAGTTATACACAAATTGTGGATAAATAACAATTAGAAAAAACTTGTCCAAGGTGAAAACACAACTATAATATCAAAAAAAGATAGCGTTAGCAATGTATTTCGGAAAGTTATCCACAAAATCAATACCTTGTGGAATAAACTTGTCCACAATACGATATACTGTGTAAAAACGAAAAAAATATTTGTGGATAGAAAAAAGTGGCGAAAAAAATTATCCACAACAAATAGAGTCTGCTGTGAACAACATTGTGAATAGGGAGAAAATGAATATTTGATTAAAATTTTTAGAAGCATTGACATTCTCCTAACAAATTAACTATAATTTATAGGACTGTCTTTAACAGTTATTCCTCAGGGAGGTGTCATATAATGAAAAGAACTTATCAACCAAATAAACGTAAGCGCAGCAAAGTACATGGTTTCCGTAGCCGTATGAGCACAGCGAACGGACGTAAAGTTCTAGCAGCTCGTCGTCGTAAAGGTAGAAAAGTATTATCTGCGTAGGCCACTGATCGTTCAGTGGTCTTTTTTCTAGTAATTATGAATTTTCCACTGGCGAAATACAGGAGTGTTCAATTGATATGAAGAAAAAGAATCGTGTAAAGAAGAATGAGGAATTTCAAGCTGTTTTTCAAAATGAAAAATCAAATGCCAATCGTCAATTTGTCATATATCAGTTAGAGAAGCCTGATCAACCGTATTTTCGAATTGGTCTTTCCGTTAGTAAGAAATTAGGGAATGCAGTCGTGCGTAATCGCATTAAACGTATGATCCGTCAAGCCTTTACAGAATTAAAAGATGAGATAGATTCTGGAAAAGATTTTGTTATAATAGCAAGGAAGCCTTGTTCAGATATGAACTATGAACAATTAAAGAAAAGCTTAATTCATGCTCTGCAGCGCTCAGGAATTAAACGAGCAAAAAGTGACGAAAAAAGAGGAAAATGAATTACACTATATACATACCGAAATAAGGAGGAGCAGGCTGTGAAAAAAAAGATAGGCTTACTAGTCATGCTTATTGCTGTTATGGCAATTGCTGCTGGCTGTAATCAAACAAATCAGCCGATTACATCGCAAAGTACGGGAATTTGGAATGAATATTTCGTATATCCACTTTCTCAGTTAATCACGTATTTTGCAAAATTATTTGGCAATAACTATGGTTTAGCGATTGTTGTTACGACTCTTATCATTCGTTTTGCTTTATTACCATTAATGATTAAGCAAACGAAGAGTACGAAAGCAATGCAAGTGTTACAACCTGAAATGGCAAAATTAAAAGAAAAATATAGCTCTAAAGACCAAGCAACTCAACAAAAATTGCAACAAGAAATGATGCAATTGTATCAAAAACATGGTATCAATCCATTAGCAGGTTGTTTACCAATATTTATTCAAATGCCAATTTTATTTGCATTTTATCATGCAATTATCAGAACATCAGAAATTAAACAACATAGTTTTTTATGGTTTGATTTAGGTCATGCTGATCCATATTATATTCTTCCAATTGTTGCAGCGATCACAACGTTTATTCAACAAAAGCTTGCAATGGCTGGTACTGCTGGACAAAATCCACAAATGGCAATGATGCTTTGGCTTATGCCTATTATGATTTTAGTTTTCGCAATTAACTTCCCAGCTGCATTATCTCTTTACTGGGTAGTAGGTAACATCTTTGGTATCGCTCAAACATATTTGATCAAAGGGCCGGATCTTAAGGCTAGTAAGGCAGGAGGATCAAATAAGTGAGTATGATTACTGCTAAAGGACAAACAGTCGAACTGGCAGTGCAATTCGCATTAGAACAATTGCAAGTATCAAGAGATAAAGTTGAGATACATGTCATTGATGAAGGGAAAAAAGCTTTTCTTGGTTTTATTGGAGGACGGTCTGCTATTGTAGAGGTCATTGTAAAAAAAGATCCTGTAGAAGAAGCAGAACTTTATTTGAAAAGTATCATAAAAGAAATGGCTGTTGATGTAACTGTTGGAGTAGATGTAAAAGGGCGTGATATCCACTTTACACTTTCTGGTAGTGATGTTGGTGTAATGATTGGAAAAAGAGGGAATATATTAAATTCTTTACAATATGTAACAAAACTTGTTGCGAATCGTAGCACGAAACAATATATCGGTGTAACAATCGATGCTGAAAATTATCGCGATAAACGAAAAAATACGTTAGAATCGCTTGCGCTTCGGTTAGCAAAGCAAGTTAGCAATACGAAAAAAAGGGTTGTGTTAGAACCGATGCCTTCTTTTGAAAGAAAAATTATACATCAAGCACTTTCGAATCATCCATATGTAATTACGACGTCTGAAGGTAAAGAACCACATCGACATGTTGTTGTATCTCCGAAATAAAATGAAACTTCCATCCTGAGGAATTGATTCTAGAGGGCTGGCTAGTTGAACAAACCAGTCTCTTATAGGTAACCTATCTGCTTTACATTTCTTAGAAGATTGAAGTAGGAGTTTTACTGCCTTTTAGAGCGGGATAAACCGGTAACTCGTTTGAGTGCCGGTTTTTTACTGGATAAAATATAAAGACAGAGAATGAGCTGTGGATAAATAAATCGCACTAAACTTATGCACAATGGATAAGTTTAGTGCGATTTAGGTGAGGACATAATAAAATAAGTTATTATTCTTTTTTACGCAGTTTCGTTATGGTATCCTAATAATTTAGTGAAAGAAAAAACGTGTTGAAATATAGAGAAATAAGCAAGTGAGGTGAAAGAACATGGAATTTGATACAATTGCTGCGATTTCTACAGCTCTTGGGGAAGGTGCAATTGCCATTGTTCGAGTAAGTGGAGATGATGCGGTAGAGAAGGTAAACCGCATTTTTAAAGGGAAAGATTTAACAACAGTTCCATCTCATACGATTCAGTATGGGCATATTGTGGATTTAGATACAAATAAAGTTATTGAAGAAGTTATGGTTTCAATTATGCGGGCACCAAAGACATTTACGCGTGAAGATATTGTTGAGGTAAATTGTCATGGTGGCCTTGTTTCTGTAAATAAAGTATTACAGCTTATTTTATCACAAGGTGTTCGCTTAGCAGAGCCTGGAGAATTTACAAAGCGTGCTTTTTTAAATGGGCGTATTGACTTATCGCAAGCAGAAGCGGTTATGGATTTAATTCGCGCTAAAACGGATCGTGCAATGAACGTTGCGATTAATCAAATGGAAGGTCGATTATCAAAATTAATTGGTCGTTTGCGACAAGAAATTTTAGAAACGTTAGCTCATGTAGAAGTGAACATTGATTATCCGGAATACGATGACGTAGAAGAAATGACTCATGGTGTTTTAATTGAGAAGGCAACCTATGTTAAAGCAGAAATTGAAAAGTTGTTACAAACTTCAAAGCAAGGGAAAATTTTGCGTGAAGGAATTGCAACGGCTATTATCGGAAGACCGAATGTTGGAAAGTCATCGCTATTAAATAGCCTTGTACAAGAAAAGAAGGCAATTGTAACGGATATAGCAGGAACAACCCGAGATGTTATTGAAGAATATGTGAACGTGCGCGGTGTACCTCTTAAACTTATTGATACAGCTGGTATTCGTGAGACAGAGGATATTGTAGAACAAATTGGTGTCGAGCGTTCAAAAGAGATGATGACTAAAGCAGATCTAGTTCTTCTTGTTGTCAATTATAGCGAAGCGTTAACAAGTGAAGATGAAGAGTTATTCCGAGCGGTGCAAGGGAAAGACTTTATCGTCATTGTAAATAAAACAGATTTACCGCAGCGAATTGATATGGAGTATGTTACAAAATTAGCTGGTTCAGCTCGTGTTATTACAACAGCTTTACTTGAAGAGAAAGGTGTAGATGAGCTAGAACAGGCAATTGCTGATCTCTTCTTTGAAGGAGCAATTGAAGCAGCTGATATGACATATGTATCGAATGCTCGTCACATTGGTTTATTAACACAAGCAGAAAAGACGATTGGTGATGCAATCGCGGCTATTCATAGCGGCGTGCCGATTGATATGGTGCAGATTGATTTAACAAGAACGTGGGAAATACTCGGTGAAATTACGGGAGACACTGTACACGAAAGTTTAATTGATCAGTTATTCTCTCAATTTTGTTTAGGAAAGTAATTGTAAGGAGGAATAGAAAATGGGATACAACGCTGGTTCTTATGATGTTATTGTAATCGGTGCGGGCCATGCAGGATGTGAAGCAGGTTTGGCAGCAGCTCGTATGGGAGCAAAAACATTAATGTTAACAATTAACTTAGATATGGTTGCGTTTATGCCGTGTAACCCTTCAGTTGGTGGACCTGCAAAGGGAATTGTTGTTCGTGAAATTGATGCGCTTGGCGGCGAGATGGGAAAAAATATTGATAAAACACATATTCAAATGCGTATGCTAAATACAGGAAAAGGTCCAGCGGTACGTGCACTTCGTGCCCAGGCAGATAAATTTGCGTATCAGCATGAATTGAAAAAAACAATCGAAGAAACGCCGAATTTAACATTATGTCAAGCGATGGTTGAACGCTTAGTTGTAGAAGATGGTGTATGTAAAGGTGTTGTTACACAAACTGGAGCAGAATATACAGCGAAAACAGTTGTTATTACAACAGGTACGTTTTTACGCGGTGAAATTATCGTTGGGGATTTAAAATATTCAAGCGGTCCCAATAATCAACAACCATCTGTGAAATTATCGGAGCATCTAGAAGATCTTGGATTTGAGCTAGTTCGTTTTAAAACAGGTACGCCTCCGCGTGTAGATAGTAGTACAATTGATTATAGTAAAACAGAAATTCAACCAGGTGATGATACACCACGTGCGTTCTCTTTTGAAACAACAAAGTTTATCATGGATCAAATTCCATGCTGGTTAACATATACAAGTGAAGAAACGCATCGTTTAATTGATGGAAACTTACATCGTTCCGCTATGTATTCTGGCATGATTAAAGGAACAGGTCCACGATATTGCCCTTCCATTGAAGATAAGGTTGTTCGTTTCCATGATAAGCCGCGTCATCAAATTTTCTTAGAACCAGAAGGTCGTAATACACAGGAAGTATACGTACAAGGCTTATCGACAAGCTTACCAGAAGATGTACAACGTGAGATGTTAAAGACTATTCCTGGCCTAGAGAACGTAGAGATGATGCGTACAGGATATGCAATTGAATATGACGCAATTGTACCAACGCAGCTGTGGCCAACACTTGAAACGAAGAAAATACAAAATTTATATACAGCAGGCCAAATTAATGGAACATCTGGTTATGAAGAAGCGGCAGGGCAAGGTTTAATGGCGGGTATTAATGCTGCGTGCCGTTCATTAGGTAAAAAAGAAGTGATTTTAAATCGTTCAGATGCATACATTGGTGTTTTAATCGACGATTTAGTTACAAAAGGTACAAATGAACCATATCGTCTATTAACATCCCGTGCAGAATACCGATTATTATTACGCCATGACAACGCAGACCTGCGTTTAACAGAGATTGGCCATGAAATTGGTTTAATTCCAGAAGAACGTTATGAACGTTTTACAACAAAGAAAGAGAAAATTGAAAAAGAAAAAGAACGTTTAGCAAGTATTATTATTAAGCCGCGTCCTGAAGTACAAGAGCTCATTCGCGGAGCTGGTGGAAGCGAGCTAAAGGATGGTATACGTGCGAGCGATTTATTACGTCGTCCAGAAATGACATATGAGCATATTCATCTTCTTGCTCCAAGTGAAGTAGAAGTTAGTGCTGAAGTAGCAGAGCAAGTTGAGATTCAGCTTAAATATGAAGGATATATTGAAAAATCTTTACAACAAGTAGAACGTATGAAGCGTATGGAAAGCAAAAAGATTCCGGTTGATATTGATTACGATGCAATTTCTGGAATAGCTTCTGAAGCACGTCAAAAATTAAAAGATGTCCGTCCGCTATCTATGGGGCAAGCATCTCGTATTTCTGGGGTAAATCCAGCTGATATTTCCATTTTACTTGTGTATATAGAACAAGGAAAAATTGCACGAGTATCGAACCAATAAATAGTTAGGAGATATAGCGAGATGAATATAGAACAATTTCAATCTATGCTAGTAGAAAGAGGGATTACTCTTTCTACTAGGCAGTTAGAACAATTCGAAATCTATTTTGAGACATTAGTTGACTGGAATGAAAAAATGAACTTAACAGCAATTACGGAGAAAGAAGAAGTGTATTTAAAACACTTTTTTGATTCTATTACAGCTGCTTTCCATCATGACTTTTCAAAGCCATTTTCTATTTGTGATGTGGGTGCAGGAGCGGGATTTCCTAGTATTCCATTAAAAATATGTTTTCCAAATTTAAAAATTACAATTGTCGACTCCTTGCAAAAGCGCATTACGTTTTTAAATCATTTAGCAACAAAATTAGAATTACAAGACGTAGCATTTTGTCATGATCGTGCTGAAACATTTGGACAAAAAGAAGGAGTACGTGAGTCTTTTGATATTGTAATGGCACGCGCCGTTGCTCGCCTTTCTGTCTTAAGTGAATTGTGTTTACCACTTGTGAAAGTAGGGGGAACATTTATTGCAATGAAAGGTGCAGCTGCAAACGAAGAAATTGAAAATGGTAAGTATGCTCTGCAAGTGCTTGGTGGTGAATTGAAGGATATGTCTACGTTTAAATTACCATTCGAGGAAAGTGAACGTAACATTTTATTGATTGAGAAAAAGAGAAAAACGCCAAAGAAATATCCTCGTAAGCCAGGAACACCGAATAAATTACCTATTGAAAAATAAATCTTATTAGACGTAAGATTAAGTTATATATCAGTAAGCTAGTTCATCAGCACTGATGATTAGTTGAACGAATCGGGCTTTTACAGGCAGTTATCCACCACCTATCTTTTTAGATTTCTTACAATATTGAGGCGTGGGCTTACTGCCCGTTAGAGCGAAAAAAATAAAGTGAAACTTTGATTAGTAGGGAGGCTGCACTTCTCACTAATCGTTAGTTCAACAAATTGGGCTTTTGCGGACAGTTTATCTCCACCTATCTTCTTTGTGTATGGAAAAACTTTGAGATGGGGATACTACTGCCCACGAATAGCGGGATAAAAACGTAAATGTTTCACATGGAACATTTTTGTATAGAGTATTCAATAGGATTCAAGGTGGTGGAATATGTATGAAAAACACATTTTCTCGTTTATTTGGCTTTGGAGACAAAGAGGCTGAATTAGCGTTACAAGAAGAAAGCCGTGAAGAAATTAAACAAATTGCGTTAGCAAATATCATTCCAAATCGCTATCAGCCACGGACAATTTTTGATGATGCTCGTATTGAAGAGCTTGCTCTTACAATTCATACACATGGATTAATTCAACCAATTGTTGTTCGAAAGTATGAAGGGGATAAATATGAGATTATCGCTGGTGAAAGACGTTTTCGAGCTGCTACAAAATTAGGTTGGGAAACTGTTCCGGCTATTATAAAAAATTTGAACGATACTGAGACCGCTTCTGTTGCTTTAATTGAAAACTTGCAACGAGAAGAACTTACAGCAATTGAAGAAGCTGTTGCTTATCAGAAGTTAATTGAATTACATAATTTAACGCAAGAAGCATTAGCGCAGCGACTAGGTAAAGGGCAATCTACAATTGCGAACAAGTTAAGGCTATTAAAGTTACCTGAAGAGATTAAACAAGCGCTATTAGAGAAGAGTATTACAGAACGTCATGCTCGTGCTCTTATTCCACTTAAAAATGAAGAGATTCAATTAAAGGTTTTACAGGAAATTGTTGAAAAGCAATTGAATGTGAAACAAGCAGAAGATAGAATTGCTAAATTGTTAGAAGAAACGAAACCGAAACGAAAAGCAAAACAAAAAGCGGTAAGCCGTGATATGCGTATTGCAATGAATACCATTCGTCAATCTTTACAAATGGTTACGAATAGTGGCTTAAATGTGAATTCAGAAGAAGAAGAATTTGATGAATACTATCAAATTACAATTAAAATTCCAAAAAAGAAGTAAGAAAACAGAAAGACCTCAATCATTGAAAGAGGTCTTTTTATTTTGTCACGCATTAAAAACTATATAAATTCAAATTGAAAAATGACAAACCCCCCTCTCTTTTTAGATGAGCGAGAGCATCTGGCCATGCATAGAAGCGATCAGGGCCTTTTCCTACCACATATGAAGTTCAAACAAAGGGAGAAAGCGAGTGAAAGGTCCTTTTTTCTGCATAGCAGCAATCTATATGTTGAAAAATCAAAATCAATTTATATAGTAAGGTCTTACTGATGGAAGTTTCACTTTATCCCGCTACTAACGGGCAGTAATATCCCTCACTTTAAGATTTCAAGGGAGAAAAAGAAGTAAGGTGAGAGATAACTGCCCCTAAGAGCCCGATTGGTTCAACTAACTATCAACGGGGAAAAGCACCCCGTTGATAGAAGTTTCACTTTATAAGTACTATATTTTCTTTTAAAATTAAGAAGGAGTTTGTAAATAAATTTTGAAGTTTAATATACAGAAACAAAAGAAGCGTGATTGTTTCATGTTAAAATGAAAATAATCATTTGTAGAATAAGATATAAAGGTTGAAAGTAGGTGACATCATGGGGAAAATCATTGCCATTGCTAATCAAAAAGGTGGGGTTGGAAAGACAACAACATCGGTAAATTTAGGAGCTGGATTGGCACAAGTAGGAAAAAAAGTACTTCTTGTTGATATTGATGCACAAGGGAATGCAACGACAGGAGTCGGAATTGAAAAATCAGATTTAAATGAATGTATTTATAATGTGCTTGTAGAAGACATGGACGTTCGTGTTGTTATACAGCGAACAACAACTGAGAATTTAGATGTACTCCCTGCTACCATTCAACTAGCAGGAGCCGAGATTGAACTTGTACCGACAATTTCCCGGGAAGTTCGCCTGCAGCGTGCACTGAAGCCGATTCGTGATGAATATGATTATATTATTATTGATTGTCCCCCATCTTTAGGTTTATTAACCATTAATGCATTAACTGCTGCAGATTCTGTTATTATTCCTGTTCAATGTGAGTATTATGCCCTAGAGGGGTTAAGTCAATTATTAAATACAGTTCGCCTTGTACAAAAGCATTTAAATAAAAATTTAGCAATTCAAGGTGTTTTACTAACAATGCTAGACGCTCGTACAAATTTAGGGTTACAAGTAATTGATGAAGTGAAGAAATACTTCCGAGATAAAGTATATAGATCCATTATTCCGCGTAATGTACGTTTAAGTGAGGCACCGAGTCATGGAAAGCCAATTATGATGTATGATGCTAAGTCAAGGGGGGCAGAAGTGTATTTAGATTTAGCGAAGGAAGTGATTGCAGGTGGCTAAAGGACTAGGAAGAGGAATTAATGCGTTTTTTCCAGATTTAGATGTGAAAGAGGGAGAAACAATTCAAGAATTGCAAGTAAATCAATTACGTCCTAACCCATATCAGCCGCGTAAATATTTTCATAGTGAAGCAATTCAAGAGTTAGCGTTATCAATTAAAGAACATGGGATTTTACAACCTCTTATTGTTCGAAAAAGTATTAAAGGATATGAAATCGTTGCAGGAGAACGGAGATTTCGTGCTGCAAAAGAAGCAAAGCTTAAAACAGTTCCTGCTGTTGTTCGAGAGTTAAATGATCAACAAATGATGGAGTTTGCGCTACTAGAGAATTTGCAACGTGAAGATTTAACGCCTATTGAAGAAGCATTAGCTTATCAAATGCTCATGGAAGAGCTTAAGGTAACGCAAGAACAGTTAGCAAAGCGGCTTGGAAAAAGCAGACCACATATTGCAAATCACATTCGTTTACTTTCTCTCCCACTTTTCGTACAAGAAATGATTGTAAATGGAAGCATTTCTATGGGACATGGACGAACACTACTTGCATTAAAAGATAAAACAAAAATCAATAGTTTATTACAACGAATTAAAGAAGAAGGATTAAATGTCCGTCAGTTGGAACAAATTATTCAGCAGATGAATGAATATGTTTCACGTGAAACAAAGAAACAAAAACCACAAAGAAATATCTTTTTTGAGGAACAAGAAACGGTGTTACGAGAACGATTTGGAACATCTGTAAAAATTAAAGAAACGAAACAAGAAAAAGGAAAAATTGAAATTCAATTTTTCAATAAAGATGATTTGCAACGCATTTTAGAGATTTTATCGGGAGAATGATAAAAAATAAACCATCTTCGATTATAGATGGTTTATTTTTTTCATTACAGCAATTTTTTTATCAATTTCAATAATACTTTCGGCAATGCCAGTAGCCATTTTCATAACAAGATTTAGTCTTGTATTTTGTAGTACAAAAAACTCCATAAAACCATTTAAATTTACAATACCATGAATATGCATATCACCAATTGCGGGAAGGTTTTTATTCATAGCTGCTCCAGGCTTACTAGGCCCTTTTCCAACTGTAATTGAACCAATGTTTTGTGATTTTCCTAGACAGGCATCAATTGCAATGATAAAGGGATTTATAAATGATTTGTGTATTTCTGTAATTGTTTCTTCCAAATTTAAAGCATGGACGGGTGATTCTAATGTTCCGTATAAATGGAAATTTTGAATGTTGTGATCTTGTAGTTTTGAACCAACAAGGGGTCCTAATGCATCACCAGTTGAGCGATCTGTTCCGATACAAAGTATAATAAGTGGAGAATCTTGTTCGATTGGGAGATGAGAAAGTAGAAAACTACTAATGGTTTGATTGCAATTCACATCATGATACATAACCTGCTGCGAATCTTTTTCAAAAAAAGGTAAACGAAAACTTCCGATATTCACGAAGCATCCATCCTTTTTAATAGAATTTAGTGTATTTCATATAAACCTGATTTTTGCATATTACATATTTCTCTTGAGGTAATGACTATTTTACTTTTAGTTTAGGAGAAACATCATTTTATGTTAGGTAATAATTAGAAAGTGTTTCTAGTATTCCTATTGTGCAGATGTCGCTTTCTTATAGGATAAGATCGTTTCAAAAGATCTGATATGGGCAGAAGAGAAGGATACTCTTGGATTTAGAGATTTATAAAGTATAAAAAAGGATGAAGCGTATCATGTAGTCTGTAGAATACTAGTACTAGTATATAAAAAAATGTGTTATTTTATACCTTATGGAGTGCGAAAATAAAAGTGTATGAAAGAACTTTTTTCGTAAAATAAGGAGAAATTCTGTTACAATGAATAATGAATATGAGATAGAAAGGTAGGTCGCGATGAAAGGACTTCACGACTTATATACAGACTTTATGAATTGGTTATTAGATATAGGATTATGGGAGAAAATTGGTCTTGGTTTACTGAAACTCATACTTATTTGGCTTATCTCGAGTGTAGTTATTCGAGTTGGTAGAGTGATTATTCGTAATGCTTTTAAAATGAAGGCCAAATCGCCAATTCAAATTTCCGAAAGACGAACGATGACAGTAGCGAAATTATTAGAAAACATTTTAACATATGTCATCTTTTTCATTGTAATAATTGCGATTTTAGGAGTATTTGGAATTGATACAAAAGGATTATTAGCCGGTGCAGGGGTTGTTGGTTTGGCGGTTGGTTTTGGTGCGCAAAACTTAGTCAAAGACGTTATCACTGGATTCTTTATTTTATTAGAGGATCAATTTTCAGTAGGGGACTATGTCCGCCTAGGTCAATTTGAAGGAGTTATTCAAGAAATTGGTTTACGTACAACAAAAATGAAGAAATGGACAGGAGAAATTCACATTATTCCAAATGGAAGTATTAAGGAAGTAACAAATTTCTCTGTTAGTAATAGCGTTGCCTTTGTAGATGTATCTATTTCATATGAAAGTGATATTGAACATGCAGAACAAGTTCTTGAAAAATTGTTAGATGAATTACCAACAAGGTATGAGCAAATGGTTACTCGTCCGCAATTATTAGGTGTACAGAGTTTAGCAGCATCAGAGGTTGTTTTGAGGGTTACAGCTGAAGTAGAACCGATGGAACATTTTGCGGTAGCGAGAGCACTACGTAAAGAAATTAAAAATCGCCTAGATTTACACGGAATTGAAATTCCATATCCGCGTATGGTTCTATACAATCGTGAAGAGCTGATGAATGAAAAAGTAAATTAGCAGTGAGAGGAGCTTAGGGAATGGAGCAAAAACAATATAATTTGCATGATGTAGTGGAAATGAAGAAAGCTCATCCATGTGGCGAAAATCGCTGGAAGATTATCCGTATGGGAATGGACATCCGTATTAAGTGCGAGGGGTGTGACCATTCGGTATTAATTCCTCGAAGAGAATTTGATCGTAAGGTGAAGAAAGTACTTGTAAAGCATGAAGAATAGATGAAATAGGAAACAGCGGCATTGTTGCTGCTGTTTTTTATTTAGCGATTAATGGGCAGTAAGATTCTCGCTTCAAATTTGTAAAGAATCCGCAGAAGATAGAAGGAGAGAAATTGTCTGTAAAAGATTATTCGTTTCACTTGATAAATTTGGATGAAGCTTGTCATTTTATTCGTTACTAACTATAATGATGGAAGATTGAGTCATAGGAGTGAATTATATGGGATTAACGGCTGGTATCGTTGGATTGCCGAACGTAGGTAAGTCAACACTATTTAATGCAATTACACAAGCAGGTGCAGAATCTGCGAACTACCCATTCTGTACAATAGATCCAAACGTTGGAATCGTAGAAGTTCCAGATCATCGTTTAAATAAATTAACTGAGCTTGTAGAACCGAAGAAAACTGTGCCAACTGTCTTTGAATTTACAGATATCGCAGGTATTGTAAAAGGTGCGAGTAAAGGGGAAGGATTAGGAAATAAATTCTTATCTCATATTCGTCAAGTAGATGCAATTTGCCAAGTAGTTCGTTGTTTTGAAGATGAGAATATTACGCATGTAGCAGGAAAAGTAGATCCAATTGCAGATATTGAAACAATTAATTTAGAGCTTATTTTAGCGGATTTAGAATCTGTTGATAAGCGTCTTGAACGCGTTACAAAATTAGCGAAACAAAAAGATAAAGATGCTGTATTTGAACATGAAATTTTAGTTCGCTTAAAAGAAGCATTTGAAGAAGGAAATCCGGCTCGTACAGTTGAATTTACTGAAGAGCAAATGAAAGTAGTAAAAGGTCTTCATTTATTAACAATAAAAGAAATGTTATATGTAGCAAACGTTTCTGAAGACGATGTAATCGATCCGTCTGGAAATGAATATGTACAAATTGTAAAAGAGTTTGCTGCAAAAGAAAATTCACAAGTAATTGTTGTTTGTGCAAAAATTGAATCAGAAATTTCTGAGTTAGACGAGGAAGAGAAAAAAGTCTTCCTTGAAGAGCTGGGTATTGAAGAATCTGGTCTTGATCAACTAATTCGCGCAGCATATGATTTATTAGGATTGGCTACTTATTTTACAGCTGGGGTACAAGAAGTTCGTGCTTGGACATTTAAAACAGGAATGAAAGCACCGCAATGCGCTGGAATCATTCATACAGATTTTGAACGTGGATTTATTCGTGCAGAAACAGTGTCTTATGACGATTTAATGGAAAATGGTTCGATGACAGCTGCTAAAGAAGCTGGAAAAGTACGCTTAGAAGGAAAAGAATACATTATGAAAGACGGAGATGTTGTACACTTCCGCTTTAATGTATAATCTTTTATTTCCTAGGAAAAAATAAAGTATCTAACTTGGCAAATTCACTGGATTTGCCAAGTTTTTTATGTTTTCGTGAGTTGATTCCTCTAACTTACTATGATATAATCTAAACTCGTGAGTAATTACTATAAATTAATTGCTCCTTGCCCAATGTGGGCCGTTTAGACCAAAAGGAGGTGAAAGTGTAATGAAAAAGTACGAAATCATGTACATCATTCGTCCAAACATGGAAGAAGAAGCTCAAAAAGCTTTAGTTGAACGTTTTGCAGGCGTTTTAACTGAAAATGGTGCAGAAATCATTAACACAAAAGAGTGGGGTAAGCGTCGTTTAGCTTACGAAATCAACGACTTACGTGACGGTTTCTACATGATCTTAAACGTAAATTCTAACCCAGAAGCGGTTAAAGAATTCGATCGTTTAGCTAAGATCAACGAAGATATCATTCGTCACATCGTTATTAAAGAAGAAGAATAATCATTAAGATATATAGGGAGAGTGGTTCGATTGATGAATCGCGTTTTACTCGTTGGTCGTTTAACTAAAGACCCTGATTTACGTTACACGCCAAACGGTGTTGCAGTAGCTACTTTTTCATTAGCTGTAAATCGCACATATACAAACCAGCAAGGTGAGCGTGAGGCTGACTTTATTAACTGTGTTATATGGCGAAAACAAGCAGAAAACGTAGCGAACTTCTTGAAAAAAGGTAGTTTAGCAGGCGTAGATGGTCGTCTTCAAACTCGTAATTACGAGGGACAAGATGGAAAACGTGTATATGTAACAGAAGTGGTTGCAGAGAACGTACAATTTTTAGAGCCGCGCAGTAGCGCTGGTGAGCAACGTGGTTCATTTAATCCGCAACCATCGGGAGCAGGATTCGGAAATCAAGGCTCTCAAAATCCATTTGGTCAATCTGGTAACAATGGCAATAATGCTGGATTTACTAGAAATGACGATCCATTTGCAAATGTAGGTCAACCGATTGATATTTCAGACGATGACTTACCATTCTAATGGTATAGACCGAATATTTTAAAACGGAATGGAGGGAAATGAACATGGCAGGAGGACGCAAAGGTGGACGTGCGAAACGTCGTAAGGTGTGTTTCTTTACATCTAACGGCATCACTCGCATCGACTATAAAGATGTTGATTTACTAAAACGCTTTGTTTCTGAGCGTGGTAAAATTTTACCACGTCGTGTAACAGGTACTAGCGCAAAATACCAACGCAAATTAACAGTTGCAATTAAACGTGCTCGTCAAATGGCACTTTTACCATATGTTGGTGAATAATAACGTATGAAATGCACAGTAGAGTATTACTCTACTGTGCATTTTGCTATTCTTTTCTTTTTGTTAACCATGATAGAAGTTTCACTTTATAGAAAGAGGGTGTGAAGAATGAAACGCACACGACTCATTACAGAAGGAGCAGTATTACTTGCTTTATATGCTGTCTTGCTTTTAGCTTCTCTGTATATGCCTGTTTTAGGTGCTATAGTTATATTTGCACTGCCGTTACCATTTCTTATTTTTTCAATCAGATACCAGTTAAGTAGTGCTTGTATGTTATTAGGAGCGGCAATTCTTGTAACACTTATTGTGAGTTCGCCTCTTAGTATTGCGAATACACTTATGTTCGGAATAACAGGAATTATATTAGGACACATGTATAAAAAGAAAAAAAGTGTTATTGAAATTTTATTGGTAGGGACACTTGTATATCTTGTGAGTTTTGTATTGCTGTATATTGTTAGTGTGCAGTTTTTTAATATAGATATTGTGAAACAGATGCAAGATATGTTCAAACAATCAATGGAACAAAGCGAGAAATTTATGAAGATGGCGGGTGCATCTGTAAATGAAGGGCAGCTAGCTGAATTGAAAAAAGCGGTTAATACAATTGGAATGCTTTTACCAACCGTACTTGCTATGGCTTCGCTATTCTCTTCTTGGATTACTATTTTAATTGCTAATCGTGTTTTAAAACGATTAAAGTACACGGCGGTATCTTGGCCGAAATTTCGTGATATACAAATTCCTAAGAGCATTGTTTGGTTGTATGTCGTGATTATTTTGCTAGCTTCTTTTACCAAAATCGAAGCAGGGTCATATGTAGAAATGGTGTTCTTAAATTTATCAACAATTTTTACTTTTTTACTGTTGTTTCAAGGGTTTTCATTCCTAGCTTTTTTTACAAATGCAAAAGGATATACTAAAGTTGTTCCAATCTTAACTTTTGTTGTAGGGTTGTTTGTGCCAGTTTTGTTTCCTCTTATGACAATCTTAGGTATAATTGATTTAGGCTTTTCGTTACGATTGAAAATACAGGTAAAATAAGTATTTGAAACAAAGTACTTTTTATAAGCCCTTTGTAACGAACCATAGAAATCAAAGCTTTTATCCTACGCTTAATAGAACGATTAGACTTTGTAAGCGGGGAATAAGTGTAGTTGACTCAACTAAATATCGGTAGAGGATAAGGGTTTAATTAATGGATGGTTTATTTTATCCCGCTATGAATAGGCAGTAGGACTCCCGCTTCAAAAATTTGAGGAGTCAAAGAAGATCGGTCGAGGATAACTGCTAGCATGTGCCCGATTAGTTCAACTAACTATCAGTGGAGATGTAAAAAACTCTCTGATAGAAGTTTCACTTTATAGGAGTTGTATATATGCCTGAATTTTATAAGAAACAGCGGTTTCTATATCCTGTTTATGTATTGGCGTTTTTAGCGCTTTTACTCATTACCATTCTCGTTTATTTTCATTGGATGACGGGTATGATTTCCTTTGTTGTCTTTTGTATCGTCTTATTTTTTGTTATAAAATTTGAACTTGCATTTCAAAAAAGCGTTGAAAAGTATACGAATGATACGATTACAAGAGTGAAAAAGGTAAGTAATGAGGCTTTCAATCAAATGCCAATTGGAATTTTACTATATAATAAAGATTATGGAATCGACTGGGCAAATCCATATCTATCTTCTTGTTTAGGGCAACATTCGTTAGCTGGATGGCACTTGTATGATCTATCAGAAACCTTACTTTTATTTACAAAAGGGGAAACAGCTAATGATATTGTATCTTTAAACAATCGAAAATTTCGTGTATTTGCGAGGAAAGAAGAGAAGTTAATTTATTTCTTTGATGTGACAGAGCAAACAGAAATTGAGAAAATGTATGAAGACCAAAGGACGGTACTTGCTGTTATCTATTTAGATAACTATGATGAAGTAACACAAGGATTAGATGATCAATTGCGTACAAATATTACAAGTCACGTTACATCTTTACTAAATGAATGGGCTGTGAAGTATGGGGCGTATTTAAAACGTGCTTCATCTGAACGATATTTTGTTGTGTTAAATGAAAGTATTTTAACGCAAATGGAGAAAGGGAAATTTGATATTTTAGATCAAGTACGTGAAGAAACGTCTAAACGAAATATTCCCCTGACTCTTAGTATCGGTGTTGGTTCTGGTGATTTGTCACTAGTAGAGCTTGGGTCTATGGCGCAATCTGGTCTCGATTTAGCACTTGGCCGGGGTGGAGATCAAGTGGCTATTAAACAAGCAACAGGGAAAGTGAAGTTTTATGGTGGGAAAACGAATCCGGTAGAAAAGCGTACTCGTGTACGTGCACGTGTAATTTCTCATGCTTTAAAAGATCTTGTGTTAGAAAGTAGCAATATCATTATTATGGGGCATCGGGCACCGGATATGGATGCAATTGGAGCTGCAATTGGGATTTTGAAAGTAGCACAGCTTAATGAACGAGAAGGATATATCGTATTAGATGAAAATGATTCTGATAAAGGAATTAAGCGTTTAATGGACGAAGTTAAGCAGCATGAGGAATTATGGTCGCGCTTTATTACACCGCAGCAGGCTCTTGAATTTGCGAATGATGATTCGCTTCTTGTTGTAGTAGATACCCATAAACCATCTATGGTTATGGAAAGAAAGTTACTTGATAAGATTGAAAATGTTGTTGTAATTGATCATCATCGCCGCGGTGAGGACTTCATTGAAGATCCGTTGCTTGTTTATATGGAGCCATATGCATCATCTACAGCAGAACTTGTAACGGAGTTGTTGGAATATCAGCCTAAGCGTTTGAAAATGAATATGCTAGAGGCAACAGCTTTACTGGCAGGTATTATAGTGGATACGAAGAGTTTTACATTCCGTACTGGAGCACGTACGTTTGATGCAGCTTCCTATCTTCGTTCTCATGGCGCAGATACTATATTAGTACAAAAGTTATTAAAAGAAGATATGGCCCATTATTTACAAATTGCAAAAACAATTCGAAATGCGTACATTTATAAAAATGGGATTGCGATTGCAAAGGTAGATGGTGATGGGTTTTATGATCAAGTATTAATTGCCCAATCAGCTGATACATTACTCACAATGACAGGAGTGATTGCTTCTTTCGTAATTGCACAGCGTAGTGAAAGCGTGATTGGGATTAGTGGACGTTCTTTAGGGGAAGTAAATGTACAGCTTATTATGGAAAATTTAGGCGGAGGCGGTCATTTAACAAATGCTGCAACGCAAATACAAAACATATCAATTGATGAAGCAGAAGCAAACTTACAATCTGTTATAAATGAGTATTTAGAGGGAGGAATACAATCATGAAAGTAATCTTTTTAAAAGACGTAAAAGGTAAAGGGAAAAAAGGGGAAGTAAAAAATGTACCAGACGGTTATGCGAATAACTTTTTATTAAAACAAGGACTTGCAATTGAAGCGACAAATGCAAATGTGAAAACATTAGATGCGAAAAAGCGTAAAGAAGAAAAAGATGCAGAATTAGAGCTTGAAAAATGCAAGGAATTAAAAGAAACTCTAGAAAAGTTAACAGTAGAATTAAAAGCAAAATCGGGTGAAGGTGGCCGTTTATTTGGTTCTATTACAAGTAAACAAATTGTAGATGGCTTACAAAAAACTCATAATATTAAGCTTGATAAACGTAAATTTGAAATGGACGATGCAATTCGTGCATTAGGATATACGAACGTTACCGTGAAATTACATCCACAAGTAACAGCAACAGTGAAAGTACATGTTACTGAACAATAAACAAAAGATTGAAGAGGAGGTTTGCGCATGAGTGACGTATTTGCTGATCGTACCCCTCCGCATAATATAGAGGCTGAGCAAGCCGTTTTAGGAGCTATTTTTCTCGATCAAGAAGCGTTAACATCAGCTTCGGAAATGCTAATGCCAGAAGATTTCTATCGAACGGCGCATCAAAAAATTTATCAAATGATGCTTGATCTTTCTGACAAAGGAGAGCCAATTGATTTAGTTACCGCAACAGCAGCACTTGCTGATCAAAACT
Source organism: Bacillus bruguierae (assembly GCF_037104725.1). Taxonomy (NCBI): domain Bacteria; kingdom Bacillati; phylum Bacillota; class Bacilli; order Caryophanales; family Bacillaceae; genus Bacillus; species Bacillus bruguierae. The sequence continues at coordinate 28,265 of NZ_JBAWSX010000022.1, forward strand.
TATTAGAAGAAGTTGGCGGTGTTTCTTATTTAGCTGAACTAGCAGAAGCTGTACCGACGGCTGCTAACGTAGAATATTATGCACGTATTATCGCAGAAAAATCGATTTTGCGTCGGCTTATTCGGACAGCAACGCATATTGTGTCGGATGGTTATGAACGAGAAGATGATGTAGAGAGTCTATTAAATGAAGCTGAGAAAAAAATATTAGAAGTATCTCAGCGTACGAATACAAAAGGTTTTCAAAATATTAAAGATGTTCTTGTAGCAGCTTACGATAAAATTGAATTACTGCATAATCAAAAAGGTGAAATTACAGGAATTCCAACTGGTTTCACAGAGTTAGATCGTATGACAGCAGGTTTCCAGCGGAATGATTTAATTATTGTAGCGGCACGTCCATCTGTAGGGAAAACAGCATTTTCTTTAAATATTGCCCAAAATGTTGCTACCAAAACGGACGAAAATGTTGCGATTTTTAGTTTAGAGATGGGGGCTGATCAGCTCGTTATGCGTATGCTTTGTGCAGAAGGAAATATTGATGCACAGCGTCTTCGTACGGGGACTTTAACTTCGGAAGACTGGGCGAAACTGACGATGGCAATGGGTAGCCTCTCAAATGCAGGTATTTTTATTGATGATACACCAGGAATTCGCGTTAGTGAAATTCGAGCAAAGTGTAGACGTTTAAAACAAGAACATGGCCTTGGAATGATTTTAATCGATTATTTACAGCTTATTCAGGGTAGCGGGAAATCTGGTGAAAACCGCCAGCAAGAAGTATCAGAAATTTCTCGTACATTAAAAGGGCTTGCGCGTGAACTAGAAGTTCCAGTTATTGCTTTATCTCAGCTTTCTCGTGGTGTAGAGTCTCGTCAAGATAAACGTCCGATGATGTCGGACATTCGTGAATCAGGAAGTATTGAGCAAGATGCTGATATAGTAGCATTCTTATATCGTGAAGACTACTATGACCGAGAAACGGAAAACAAAAATACAATTGAAATTATTATTGCTAAGCAGCGTAATGGTCCAGTAGGTTCAGTTGAGTTGGCGTTTGTGAAGGAATTTAACAAATTCGTAAACTTAGAACGACGCTTTGATAATGGACATGCACCGCCAGCATAGTGAGAGTATAAAAAAGAAGCACATTTCTTATAATAAAATGTGTTTCTTTTTTTGTTTGTGAGAATAATGATTTCATAAGTAAAGAGGCATTCTTACGAACGAAAAAGATAAAAGAGAAAAAAATGTTCGTTTTTAAATTGACTTCTCTTTGCATTTTGGTACAATTATATTGTTTGAAAAGTTCGTTTGAAAATTTCGGAGGTGCTTGAATAATGTCTTCAGTAGTAGTTGTAGGAACACAGTGGGGCGACGAAGGAAAAGGTAAAATTACTGATTTCCTTTCTGAACATGCGGAAGTAGTTGCGCGCTATCAAGGCGGAAATAACGCAGGACATACAATTGTTTTTAACGGTGTTAAATATAAATTGCATTTAATTCCATCTGGTATTTTCTATAAAGAAAAAATTTGTGTTATCGGAAACGGTATGGTAGTAGATCCAAAAGCTTTGCTTGAGGAATTAAAATACTTACATGATCGTGACGTAAGCACTGATAATTTACGTATTAGTAACCGTGCACACGTTATCTTACCTTATCACTTAAAACAAGACGAGTTAGAAGAAGAGCGTAAAGGTGATAATAAAATTGGTACAACGAAAAAAGGTATCGGTCCTGCATACATGGACAAAGCTGCTCGCATAGGTATTCGTATGGCAGACCTTTTAGACCGTGAGGCATTTAAAGAAAAGCTTGAGCGTAATCTAGCGGAAAAAAATCGTTTATTCGAAAAAATGTATGATGCAGAAGGATTTAGTGCAGAAGAAATTTTCGAAGAGTATTTCGAATATGGTCAACAAATCGCACAATACGTATGTGATACATCTGTTGTACTAAATGATGCATTAGATGAAGGTCGCCGCGTATTATTTGAAGGTGCACAAGGTGTTATGCTTGATATTGACCAAGGTACGTATCCGTTCGTTACATCTTCTAATCCAGTTGCTGGTGGTGTAACAATCGGTTCTGGTGTAGGCCCTTCTAAAATTAAACGCGTAGTAGGTGTATGTAAAGCATATACAAGCCGTGTAGGTGACGGTCCATTCCCAACTGAGCTTCATGACGAAATTGGTGATCAAATTCGTGAAGTTGGTCGTGAATATGGTACAACAACTGGTCGTCCACGCCGTGTAGGTTGGTTTGATAGTGTTGTTGTAAGACACGCACGCCGCGTTAGTGGTTTAACAGATTTATCTTTAAACTCTATCGACGTATTAACAGGTATTCCAACTGTGAAAATCTGTATTGCATACAAATATAACGGTGAAATTCTTGATGAAGTTCCAGCAAACTTAAATATTTTAGCGAAATGTGAGCCAGTATACGAAGAGCTTCCAGGTTGGACAGAAGATATTACAGGCGTAAAAACATTAGCTGAACTTCCTGAAAATGCAAGACATTATGTAGAACGTGTATCTCAATTAACAGGTATTTCATTAGCTATGTTCTCAGTTGGTCCAGACCGTAGTCAAACAAATATTGTTCGTAACGTATACGGTATCTAATCTTGTTTTTTTCTTAAAAATACGGTATATTGAAAGAAGAACCCGCATTTAAATGGGTTCTTTTTTCATGTTCTTATAAAAAAATATAAAAAAGTATTGCAAAAAGAAAGCATTTTATGATATTATAAGTCTTGTCGTCACGAAAACATGACATTGGTGAATATGAGCCATTAGCTCAGTTGGTAGAGCATCTGACTTTTAATCAGAGGGTCGAAGGTTCGAGTCCTTCATGGCTCACCATTTTATTTTCGTGGCCCGTTGGTCAAGTGGTTAAGACACCGCCCTTTCACGGCGGTAACACGGGTTCGAATCCCGTACGGGTCACTTTTGTATATATTGTGTTTTGGTCCCGTGGTGTAGTGGTTAACATGCCTGCCTGTCACGCAGGAGATCGCCGGTTCGACCCCGGTCGGGACCGCCACTTTTGTTTAATACCACAATTAGTGGTTTTATATATATGTTTTGGCTCGGTAGCTCAGTCGGTAGAGCAGAGGACTGAAAATCCTCGTGTCGGCGGTTCGATTCCGTCCCGAGCCACTTTCAGGATATTAAGTGGGCCCGCTTAATATCCTTTTTATATTGTACAATTTTACAAATGAGATTAGTTCTTTTAAAATAGAATGAAGGGAAGCCTCTAGCAGTTGAAGCTAGAGGTTTTTCTGTAAGGAAGGCATTAAACGTTCAGGAGGAAACTAAGATGATGGGAAAGAAAATTTTAGTCGTTGATGATGAAAAACCAATTGCAGATATTTTAAAGTTTAATTTAGAAAAAGAAGGTTTTGAAATTGTAATGGCTCATGATGGTGATGAAGCAATTGAAAAAGCAAATGAAGAACAACCAGATATGGTTTTATTAGATATTATGTTACCGGGAAAAGATGGCTTAGAAGTTTGTCGTGAAATACGAAAAAACTATGAAATGCCAATTATTATGCTAACAGCTAAGGATTCTGAAATTGATAAAGTTCTTGGACTAGAACTGGGGGCAGATGACTATGTAACGAAGCCGTTTAGTACACGTGAGTTATTAGCACGCGTAAAAGCGAATTTACGTCGTCATCAACAAGGGGCAGCAGCTGAAAAAGAAGAAAATGCAGAGATGGTTATTGGTCCGATTATCATTAATCCAAATGCATATAGTGTAACAAAACGCGAGGAAAATATTGAGTTAACACATCGCGAATTTGAATTACTTCATTATTTAGCAAAGCATTTAGGACAAGTTATGACCCGTGAACATTTATTACAAACTGTTTGGGGTTATGATTATTTTGGTGATGTGCGTACAGTAGATGTAACAGTTCGTCGTTTACGGGAGAAAATTGAAGATAATCCAAGTCATCCGACTTTAATTGTAACAAGACGTGGTGTGGGATATTACTTACGCGATCCAGAGCAGGAGTAATATATGAAGAAAGTTGGTTTTTTTCAGTCTATTCACTTAAAGTTCGTATTAATTTACATGCTATTAATTTTAATGGCAATGCAAATTATTGGTGTATATTTCGTTCGGGAGTTAGAGAAGAATCTTGTGAAGAGTTTTAAGGAATCATTAACACAACGAACGAATTTACTTGCTTACAACTTAAAGCAGGAATTTGCAAAAGAAAGAGATAAAACAAAAGGTCCCTCCATTGAAGAGGCACTGAAAACGAGTATAGAAGATTTTTCTTCTGATCGAAAAGCTGATATTCAAGAGGTTCGTGTAATTGATGAGAGTAGTCGTGTATTAGCAACATCACATCAATATAATCAAGGTATTGTCGGAAAAAAAACAACAGATTTATTGGTAAAGCGAGCCTTGGTGCAAGGAAAGCCTGTTGAAAAACTGGAAATAGACCGTAATACAGGAAATCGTGTGCAAGTTGTTGCTACTCCTATTAAAGTAAGTAATGAGAAACGTTGTGTAATTTATATTGTTGCTTCTATGGAAGATGTTTATAAACAAATGAAGCTTATTAATCAAATCTTTGCAACGGGAACGGTTATTGCATTATTAGTAACAGCTGTGCTAGGTATTTTATTGGCGCAAACTATTACAAGACCAATTTCAGATATGAGAAAGCAAGCCATTGAAATGGCAAAGGGAAATTACTCTCGTAAAGTAAAAGTACATGGTCATGATGAAATTGGTCAATTAGCGTTGGCATTTAACAACTTGTCGAAGAAGTTGCAGCAAGCTCGTTCTTCTACGGAGAGTGAGAGAAGGAAGCTTTCGTCTGTATTATCTCATATGACAGATGGAGTAATTGCAACAGATCGAAAAGGAGATATTATCTTATTAAATGATCCGGCAGAAAAAATGCTTAACGTTTCACGTGAAACAGCATTAGATCAATCTATTCTAGAAATATTAGGCATTCAAGAAGAGTACACATTAGATAATTTATATGAAGAACCAGACTCTGTCATATTAGATTTTAGTACAAGAGATGAGCCGTATATTCTACGAGCTAGCTTTTCTATTATTCAAAAAGAGAATGGAAAGATAAATGGTTTTATCGCTGTATTATATGATGTAACGGAACAGGAGCGAATTGAGAGGGAACGCCGTGAATTTGTGGCAAACGTTTCTCATGAACTTCGTACACCATTAACAACGATGCGAAGCTATTTGGAAGCATTGGGGGAAGGAGCGTGGCAAGATCCGAATATTGCGCCGCAATTCTTACAGGTAACACAAGAAGAAACGGAGCGAATGATTCGACTTGTTAATGCGCTGCTACAGCTTTCAAAATTAGATAGTACGGAATATCGTCTAATGAAAGAATGGGTAGACTTTACACAATTCTTTAGTAATATCATTGATCGTTTTGAAATGTCAAAAGAACAAAACGTATCTTTTAAACGTTCATTTTCTAAGAGATCACGTTTCATTGAGATTGATGAAGATAAAATTACACAAGTTCTTTATAATATTATTTCAAACGCATTAAAGTATTCTCCAGAAGGTGGAACAATAACATATCGTTTACGGGAAAGAGAAGATATGTTAGAAATAAGCATTAGCGACCAAGGAGTGGGAATTCCGAAAGAGAACGTTGATAAGATTTTTGAACGTTTCTATCGCGTTGACAAAGCTCGTTCACGTAAATTGGGCGGAACAGGATTAGGTCTAGCAATTGCCAAGGAAATGATTCAAGCTCATGGCGGTTCGATTTGGGCAAAAAGCGAAGAAGGAAAAGGAACGACCATTTATTTCATGCTTCCAATGGAAAAGGACGAAGAGGATGACTGGGAATGAATATTGAAAACTTAAAATCAGTCTTGCTGATTAACTTGGTTGTTATTAGTGTATTTCTTACCTTTAATTTATGGACCTATGTACCTGATTCTAGTAAATTGCAAAATGCGAAATATTTACAAGACAATACAGAGGGGGAACAGAAGAGCCTTGCGAATGTAATTTTGCCTTCTATGGTTCTTTTTCATAAAGAGAATACGCATCTTGGAAGCGAAAATATAAATAGTATTGACCCATTATATAAATTACTGGAAAAAGGAGAATTGTACGATTTTAAAGATATATCAAATGATATTCCGAAACAGCAATTCTTCTCCTTTATTCGTGGTAAAAACAAGATTGAAATGATTTTCCCTACAGATATACCATTGGATTCCATGAAAGACGTTTTTACAATTAAAGAAAAAATCCCAGAGTTATCTAGCTTTAATCGTATAATGATTGATCTACAAAAAAGTCGCGATGGTAATATTCCTGTCTATTTCATTTCATATGAACACCGCAAGGTATATCATATGGTATTAAAAGGAATTATGCTTAAGGACCTTGAAACGGCACGTGATCAATTTGCAGCAAGTGCGAGGGACTACTCTCAATACACATTAAGTGATACGAGAGAGATATTTTTACCAGATACGAAAACAGATATGCAAAGTATGGGGTATTTAGTAAGTGAAATACCGGAAGATACATTTATAAATGCATTATTTACAGATCCTCGTTATGTAAAAAAAGTATCTGATGACCGTGAAAACACATATACAGATGGAATTCGACTCATGCAAGTATTAAAGAAAAAGCGAATGCTGCAGTACACAAATTCAGCTGTATCAGATCAAGCGCATAAGTATGCAAATACGCTTGCTCAACGCAGTTTCGATTTTATTAATGGTCATGGTGGTTTAACAGATTCTTATCGTTTTGATTATATGGACTCTAAAAAAGGACAAACAACATATCGTTTATATGTTGATAGCTTACCTGTATTTAATGAAAGTGGTATGACAACGTTAGAACAAGTATGGGGGGCGGAAGAATTAATTTCCTATCAGCGTCCATTATTTAAGCTATCATCATTAAAGTATGGTGATGATCAAACAATCTCTCTTCCGGATGGTAAGACAGTTATACAATCTTTAGAGAAGAATGAAAATGTGGATATGAAATTAATTCAAGATATTCGATTAGGATATAAGCTTATACCAGAGTCAGGGACAGATGGGAAAAATATTGCTGCAGTAAATTTAAAACCTATTTGGTATGTTGTGTATGGTGAAGACAATAAAGTTAAAGAGTGGTGTGAAGAGAAAGGGGGAGAGCTCATTGGATTGGAATAGGATTAAAACAATCTTTATTGTTACCTTTTTCATTTTAGACCTCTTCCTTGTCTTTCAGTTCGTGCAAAAACGAGATAGTAATCAACTTGAGTATACGACGGAAACGAATATTGAAGAACAAATGAAAGCAGATAAAATTATATTTGAGGATTTTCCGAAAGAACCGACGAAAGATACGTATATTATGGCGAAAAATAGAGTTTTTTCCGATGAAGACATACATTCTTTAAAAAATCAAACAGGATCTTTACAAGAGACAAATACACTTGTAAGTAAACTTAAAGAGCCATTTTGGAATGCAAAAGCAACAACAAGTGATAACTATAGTGAATTTCTACGTTCTTATGTAATTGATGGACAAAAATACAATGCTGTAGGAAAAGCAGAAGGATCGAAAGTGTATTTTTTTCAAAAATATAAGGATAAACCACTTTTTTATAATCAACATGGGATGATTGTTGCTGAACTAAATGAAAAGAAGGAAATTATATCGTATACACAAACAATGCTATATGACTTTAAAGAGATGGGAGAAAAGAATAAAGAATTGGATATTATTTCTGCTCCCAATGCATTAGAAACATTGTATAAGAAAAACGAATTAAGGCAAGGAAGTCATATAAAAGGAGCAAAATTAGGATATGCAACAGTGGTAGCTCCTTCTTCTTCAAATGTGCAAGTTCTTGTTCCAACATGGAATTTGTATACAGATAAAATGGACTACTTTGTAAATGCAATAGAAGGACAAATTATTCAATTAGGTAAGGACAACAAGGACACTGAGCAATGGAGTGAGGGTAAATGAGTTTGCATTTTAGTGTACTTGCAAGCGGCAGTACGGGAAATGCCCTGTATGTAGGGACAGAACGTGAAAAGTTATTAGTAGACGCAGGATTGAGTGGAAAAGCGACAGAAGCTTTGTTTCAACAAGCTGAATTAGATATAAATAGTATATCTGGTATTCTTGTCACACATGAACATAGTGATCATATTAAAGGGCTAGGTGTATTAGCTCGTAAGTATCATTTACCCATTTATGCAAATGAGAAGACATGGAGTGCAATGGAACACTTAATCGGTAATATTCCAACGGAGCAAAAATTTATTTTCTCGATTGGAGAAGTTAAAACATTTGGAGATATTGAAGTGGAATCATTTGGCGTTTCACATGACGCTGCAGAGCCAATGTTTTATGCGTTTCATCATAACGGAAGAAAGTTAGTGCTTATTACAGATACGGGGTATGTTAGTGATCGAATGAAAGGGATTATTAAGGGAGCCAATGCTTTTGTGTTTGAAAGTAATCACGACGTTGAGATGCTGCGAATGGGACGTTATCCATGGAGCATTAAACGAAGAATTTTAAGTGATGTAGGGCATGTTTCTAATGAAGATGCAGCTCTTGCAATGACTGATGTAATTACAGATGAAACAAAGCACATTTATTTGGCTCACCTTAGTTTAGATAACAATATGAAAGAACTTGCTCGTATGTCTGTTGCACAAGTTCTTGAAGAAAAAGGACTAGCTGTAGGAGAAGCATTTCAATTGCACGATACTGATCCGAAAACACCAACTAAAATTCAATACGTATAATTCTTCATTTTGGTAAACAATAAAGGAGAATATAAATGCTTTCGGAAGGCTAGGTGAGCATAAATGTCCTTTATTGATGAAGAAGATGTTCAGATGAAACGAAAAAGAAAGCAAAAGCATAAACATATTTTTATTTCTGGTGTAGCGGGAACTGTCATTGGTGCTACATTATTTGCTTTTGCCATTCCAACGTTTTCAAAATTAGGTTGGACTACAATAAGAGAAACTGAAGCAAGTGAAGAGAAACAGTATATAGCACAGTCTACTCCTCAATCTGTGAATACAGGAGATGGCTTCGTTAAAGCTGTTGACCGTGCTTCAGAAGCGGTTGTTGGTGTTATTAATATTCAGCGTGATAATTTTTCAGAGGCAGATGCAGAAGCAGGAACAGGATCTGGTGTAATTTACAAGAAGGAAAAAGGAAACGCATATATTGTAACGAATAATCATGTTGTAGCAGGAGCAAATCGCATTGAAGTAAGTTTGAGTGATGGAAAAAAAGTTCCTGGAAAGATTTTAGGAACCGATGTTGTAACAGATTTAGCTGTCTTACAAATTGAAGAAAAATATGCGAAAAAGGTCATTGACCTTGGTGATTCTACGAAAGTAAAACGCGGTGAAGCTGCGCTTGCAATCGGAAATCCGCTTGGTTTACAATTTTCAGGTACTGTAACACAAGGGATTATTTCAGCAAATGAACGCATTGTACCGGTTGATTTAGATCAAGATGGACATTATGATTGGCAAGTAGAAGTATTGCAGACAGATGCTGCTATTAATCCAGGTAATAGTGGCGGGGCTCTTGTAAATGAAGCTGGGCAACTTATTGGCATCAATTCCATGAAAATTGCTGCAAAAGAGGTAGAGGGGATCGGACTTGCAATTCCTGTTGCAAGAGCTGTCCCTGTGATGAATGAACTCGAAAAGTATGGGAAGGTAAGACGGCCTTATGTTGGGATTGAGCTTAGATCTTTAAATGAAATTCCTACTTATTATTGGGATAAAACATTGCACCTCCCAGCAAATATAGCGGAAGGTGTATGTATTTTAGATGTAAAAAGTCCATCGCCAGGTAGCGATGCAGGTTTACATGAATATGATGTCATTGTAGCGGTTGATGGAAAAACAGTGCAAGATATTATTGCATTCCGGAAAGTCCTATATAATAAGAAAATTGACGATAAAATGACGATTACATATTATCGTGGGGCAAAACGAGAAACAACAACTGTAAAATTAGGCAGTCAACAGTATTAAAACAGGAGGCAGCCCCTCCTGTTTTCTGTTGTGGATAAGTGAGGTGAAACTATGAAGTTACCTTGTTGTTTAGAACATGTGGAGTTAGCGCTAGATATCATTGTGGATGAATGTGAAGTAGCTCCAGTTATCCACAATGTGGATAACGAAGAAGATAAGAAAAAAACATGTGAATTTTGTCAAAATAAGGCGATATATGTTGTGTCGAACACAGATTCTCATACAATATGTGGATGATGCATGTGGATATGTGGATAACTTTTGTGGATAATGTGTTTGTAAGGTGGGGAGTACATGTGAATATCTTAATTATCTCAATCGGAAAGTTAAAAGAAAAATATTTAAAACAAGGTATTGAAGAATACTTAAAACGATTATCTTCTTATGCGAAAGTGGAAGTTGTTGAATTACCAGATGAAAAAGCACCAGAAAATCTAAGTGAAGCAGAAATGCAAATGGTAAAAGAAAAAGAAGGAATTCGTATTTTAGATAGAATTTCTGATGATACGCATGTGATTGCATTAGCAATTGAAGGGAAACAAAAATCATCAGAAGAATTTGCTGCAAGTTTAGACTGTCTTGCTACATATGGAAAAAGTAAAGTGGCGTTTGTTATCGGAGGATCGCTTGGATTAAGTAAAGAAGTGATGAAGCGCTCCAATGAGTCATTGTCGTTCTCGAAAATGACGCTGCCTCATCAGTTGATGCGTTTGGTACTGTTAGAACAGGTGTATAGAGCATTTCGAATCAATCGTAATGAACCTTACCATAAATAAATAAGGTTGTTATCCTTTTAAGAGTATCAACTGAATGAAAGGAAGAAGAGGAGGAAAGGAATCAATATTTCTCTTCTTTTTTGTTTTGGAATTTGAAAGGGATAAAAAATTAATCTTTGTTAAGGTGTTGCTAAGAAATTTATCTCGCATTAACGGGCAGTAACCCCCTACTGATGGAAGTTTCACTTTATAACTAAATTAAATTAGTCAGAGAAAATTTTACCATAAGCAAATGAGATTCTCATTGTTTGGGAGAGACGATGAAGAAATAATTAACAATAATTTTATCGGAAAGCCAATGGGTATTATTACATTTTATGACTGGATATGTTAAAATGGTTGGGGTATTACTAAAGATAGAAATTTTTGGGATATATGAAATGGAGTTTTTTGAAAATTAAGGGGTGGAAGAATGGCGCGCAATGTACCTTTATTGACGATTGTTGTTCCTTGCTATAATGAAGAAGCTACATTAGAGGAAACAACAAAAGAACTGACAAGGGTTATGGACGATTTAGTTGCAAATCACAAAATAAGTGATGAAAGTATCATTTTTTATGTAGATGATGGAAGCTCTGATAATACTTGGGGCATAATTGAAGAGAAAACAGCAATAAATCCGTATGTTCAAGGATTAAAATTAAGTAGAAATTTTGGCCATCAAGGAGCATTAATCGCTGGTCTGGAATCGGCAAGAGATTTTTCAGATTGTGTGGTTTCAATAGATGCTGACCTTCAAGATGATGTAAATGTTATATATCAATTTATTGATAAATATCAAGAAGGTTATGAGATTGTATACGGAGTTCGAGATAAGCGAGACACTGATACTAAATTTAAAAGAAATACTGCTTTATGGTTTTACAGTCTAATGGGAAAAATGGGTGTTAAGTTAGTACCTAACCATGCAGATTATCGTTTAATGAGCAAAAGGGCATTAGATGAATTTATAAAATATCAAGAAGAAAACTTATTCATTCGTGGAATTGTTCCCTTATTAGGCTTTAAATCTACTAATGTTTATTATGACCGTAAAGAAAGATTTGCTGGCGAATCAAAGTACCCATTAAAGAAAATGATTGCCTTCGCTTTTGACGGACTTACTTCATTTAGCGTTGCACCAATAAGATTTGTTTCATATTTAGGGTTTTTGATGGTGCTTATCGGGATAGGAATTGCTCTTTATGCATTATTTGCAAAAGTTTTTTCATATACAACTAGTGGCTGGACTTCATTGATGCTATCCATTTGGATTGTTGGAGGAGTACAGTTGTTGGCAATTGGAATTATTGGTGAATATATAGGGAAAATCTTTAAAGAAACAAAAGGACGCCCGAGATATACCATTGAAAAAAATAGTGTTCTTGAGAAACAAAAAGAATACGTATCAGAATTGGTTAAAAAGTAAATAGAAAGTAAGAAAACTCATCCTCACAAAAGTATTTTGGAGTGGGTATTCGTAAAAAAATCTATTAGTCTAGTATTGGTTTTTCGTTGAATGTATAGCTAAGGAGAATTCCATAGAAGAGTATTTTTAGGATGGATAAACCTTATAAGTATTTACTAACAATTATTTTAGGCTGTGTTTAATTAAAATCATCCCCATCTTACTGCTGGGTTATTGCCTAGCACGTGCCTGAAGATGGGGATGAATTTTTAGGATAGGTATTAAGTTTGATCGGGGCAAAAGCTTTTTATGAAATGTTCCCGGCTGTAATTAAATGAATGAGAGGAAGACTTAAAAGAAATGGAAAAGTCAGTTAGGTTTAATGATCTCAGGATAAATAAATCATCATTTGAAAAACTAAATATCTTTTTATTTTTTTATTCCTTTTTTATTATGTTGTTTTTTACACAGACATCGCCGTTCTTTACGTTAAGTGAGTGGGTAGATTCTAATGCCTTTTTTACAGTTGGAAAAGGTATGGCTAATGGAGTAGTCCCTTATCAAGACATTTTTGAACAAAAGGGTCCTTTGTTATATGGTTTACATGCATTAGCTTATTCGTTTTCTCATACTACTTTCGTTGGAGTATACATACTGGAAAGTCTTGCGATGTTTGCTAACGTTGTGTTAGCATTCAAGATTTCCCGCCTTTATTTGAATTGGATGCCTTCTGCACTTATATCTATATTTTTCCCAGTATTAGTATTGAATCAAAATGCATTTCGTTTTGGGGATAGTGCTGAAGAGTTTTCAATTCCTTTCATAATGACACTTCTTTATATGATATTTAAATATTATAAGTATGGCTCCGACTCTCTATTTAAACGAGGAATTTTTCTTCTAAATGGGATTATGATTGCCTGCGTATTTTGGATTAAATTTACCCTTGTTGGGGCTTGGATTGGATTCTACCTTGCAATTTTATTTATTTGTATAGGTGAAAAAAGATGGAAGGACTTAATGAACGCAATTGCTTTCACGTTTGCGGGGCTAGTTCTTGCAAGTATTCCATGGTTTATCTATTTTGGTATGAATCATGCAATTCAAGATTTGATAGATGTGTATTTAAAATTTAATCTCGGTACTTATTCATCACAAGTTGGTAAAGTTGAAAAACTAGCCAATTTTGCGTTTACTTTTGGAGATGCATTTAATGGTAATTTCGAAAGTAAAGTGTTAATTCTTGTTGGTTTAATTGATTTTATGTTTACATGGAAGTATTTTAAAGATAGAAGTCAAAAGTGGATGCTTTTAAGTACTATCATTTTCTTAATAGTAGGGGTATATATTGGAGGAAGAGGCTATCCATACTATTTTCTTATTATAACTCCTTTAGGGCTATTTGGATTGATAGCAATCGCTCATTTTATTCAAAATGTTAACATCAAGTCGCAGATTACTCTTGGTAAAAATAAATGGTTTGCCCTATCAATGATGGCGATGGCAACAATTTTCTTTTGCTTCGGTTATAATTCCAACATGAAGTCTTCAAAGTTCTATCAGAAGGAACCTCTTGCACAAGAAAAATTTGCAGAAATTATGCATCAAGAACCGAATCCAACGCTATTAAATTATGGCGAGTTAGACGGGGGATTTTATTTGGTGGCAGATATTGTACCGAATATCCGCTATTTTGAAAGACAAAATATTGATTATAATGAATATCCCGAAAATATGGATGAACAACATCGTTATATAAAAGAGAGAAAAGTTAAATTTGTTGTATTAAGAGTTGATCCAAAAATGAGCCCAAATCAGGTTACAGTTCCTTATCTTCGTGAAAATTATCGTTTAGTTGCTGAGCATACGCAATTTGTAGAAGGAGCAGAAAGAAAATACCTACTCTATAAGGATAAAAGTTTGTAAAACTTGTGGTTTACTATGACAACTGGACAACAAAAAGATTTGCTCTACTCTTTAGTAAAAAAATTAAAATGAAACAGAAGCAAGTAGAGTATATGACTAAAAACCTCATCTATTGTTAATATAATGATCCAGTAAAGCGAGACAAGGATAAAACACCCCCACTGTCGTATGTAAATATAAACGACAAATTGGAGGTGTTTTTTCTATTCATTTAAATTTTTCTATAAGTCACTGTGGCATGTGCTGGTTTTCTTAAACCTTGAACTTAACTGTTTATATGTCGGTTTTTAACGTTTCATAATAAAACTTTTTATTTAGTTTATAATAATACGTTCTGAAAGTACCATTTATATTGTAAAATGAAATTAAGATAAAAATGAATGGACAGGAGAGATCACGCTTCGATTATGCAAATGAAAAACCTGTTTCAAAGTAAAGGATTTCAGAGGTTAGTTGTATTAGGGTTACTTGTACTCATCTTATATGGGATGAAAAGCATGTTTAATTTAATTTTGATAACATTTATTCTTACGTATTTGATGGATAGATTTCAAAAATTTATTTCTCGCAAATTGGAACATTTTTTACCGATTAATAGAAAAATAATTATTGCATTTTTATATACAGCATTGATTAGTGGAATCGTTATTACATTATACAAATATGTACCAATTTTAATGGTACAAATTACGCAACTTGTGTATCAGTTCAATGTATTTGTACGAAATCCACCTGATAATGAGGTAATTAGATATCTAGTTTCTGCAATTGATCACGTGGAATTATCGAAGTACGTGAATCAAGGCGTTGATATTATTTATAATTCGCTAGCAAATGTTTGGAAAGTAAGTTTGCAAATTTTACTTTCACTTATTTTGAGCTTATTTTTCTTGTTAGAAAAGTCAAGAATTGTTATGTTTACAGCGAAGTTCAAAGAAAGTAAACTAGCTGTTTTCTATAATGAAATTGAGTATTTTGGAAGAAAATTCGCTCGCTCATTCGGAAAAGTGATTGAGGCGCAATTTCTTATTGCCATTGTAAATTGTGTGTTATCGACTATTGCACTTTGGATTTTAGGTTTCCCGCAGTTGCTCGGGTTAGCCTTAATGATCTTCTTGCTGGGGCTTATTCCAGTCGCAGGTGTAATTATTTCGCTGTTTCCACTTTGTATAATTGCTTATAATACCGGTGGTATGGTGTATATTTTGTACGTTTTAATTATTGTAGCAGTCATTCATGCGATTGAAAGTTATTTCTTAAATCCAAAGTTTATGTCAGAAAAGACAAATTTACCTATATTTTATACATTTATGATTTTAATTTTCTCTGAACATTTTTTAGGTGTATGGGGATTGATTATAGGGATTCCAATTTTTATGTTTTTACTCGATGTGTTAGAAGTAATAAGTGACGAGAAAGAAGAAATGGTAAATAATAAATAAAAAGCATCTATTTTGATGCTTTTTTATTTATTCCGCATTAACGGGCAATAATAGCCCCCACCTTAAAATTCAGCGAAAGTATTGTCCAGCTTCAGTGGCTTCGCTTCTTCCTACGAGGTAAAAAACACCTCTACGTCAGAAGCTCCATCCCCCTCACATTCTGAACGAGCTTAAGAAGTTAGGTGGGAGATAAACTGCTGGCATGCGCCCGATTGGGTGGGCTAATAATCAGTGGGGGATGAAGAAACCCCCACTGATTAAAGTTTCACTTTATAATTTACATTTTCGTATGCCATACTGTAAGAAAAGATAATGGGGTGAAGAAGTGGGTGTAAACGAAAAATATGAATTTGCAACATTTGCTGGAGGCTGTTTTTGGTGCATGGTATCGCCATTTGAGGAAATGGATGGCATTATAAAGGTTGTATCTGGATATACAGGTGGACATAAGGAAAATCCAACATACAAAGAAGTTTGCTCAGAGACAACTGGGCATTATGAAGCGGTACAAATTACTTTTGATCCAGAGCGTATGCCGTATGAGCAATTGCTTCGCTTATATTGGCAGCAAATTGATCCAACTGATGCTGGAGGTCAATTTCATGATCGCGGACAATCGTATGAAACAGTCATTTTTTATCATAGCGAAGAGCAACGTAAAGACGCAGAGATGTCTAAACGTAAGTTAGAAGAAAGTGAACGCTTTTCGAAGCCAATTGTTACGAAAATTTTACCAGCTACACCATTTTATCTTGCGGAAGAATATCATCAGGGCTATCATGAGAAAAATCCATTTCGATACGCGTTATATCGCCAAGGTTCAGGGCGTGATGCGTTTATCAAAAAATATTGGCCAAAAGATAATAATCATTTAAAGGAAAAGCTTACTGACATGCAATTTTATGTTACACAAGAAAATGGAACAGAACCATCCTTTCAAAATAAATATTGGGACCATAAAGAGGATGGTATTTACGTTGATATCGTGTCAGGAGAGCCTTTATTTAGTTCGTTAGATAAATTTGATAGTGGTTGTGGGTGGCCTAGTTTTACGAAACCGATGTTATCAGCAAGTATAAAAGAAAAAATAGATGTAAGTCATAACATGACGAGAACGGAAGTACGCAGTAAAGAAGCAGATTCTCATTTGGGACACGTATTCCCAGATGGACCAGGACCAAATGGTTTGCGCTATTGTATTAACTCTGCTGCATTACGCTTTATCCCTAAAGAGGATTTAGAGAAAGAAGGGTATGGAGATTTTCTCATCTTGTTTAGACGCTAAAAAATATAACAGCCTATTCCGTTTATTTCATTTTTGGAACAGGCTGTTATTATATTGGAACATATCCGGTACGATTAATGATTCGGAAATCTCTAGTATCTTTTCGGATGTAAATATTTGACATTTGATGTAAAGGACAATGAATTCTACACATTTATATATAGTAGCTTTTTCAACATATAGATCACTGCTATGCAGACTAAAACAGGACCTGCACTCGCTTTCTCTCTTTGTTTTTAACCCTTACATGTGGCAGGAAAAGGCCTTGGCCGCTTCTATGCACAGCCAGATGCTCCCGTCCCCCCTAAAAAGAAAGAGGTTTTTATGTCATTTTTTCAACTTGCATTTATATAGTTTTTTTCCCATACATCGATGAATTACATAG
Source organism: Bacillus bruguierae (assembly GCF_037104725.1). NCBI lineage: Bacteria > Bacillati > Bacillota > Bacilli > Caryophanales > Bacillaceae > Bacillus > Bacillus bruguierae. The sequence continues at coordinate 45,529 of NZ_JBAWSX010000022.1, forward strand.
ATTCCATAGCTTTGAATAATGAAGAAGCTTGGAATGATAAAATATCGATACCTTGTCTGCACCTCTATTAAAAAATGAACAGTTATATATCCAATAATAAGTAAGAGAAATAATGTATAATGAAAGTTTTTCTGTTTTGTGAAAAGAAGAGATAATAATCCAATTACACCAAATAACATGGTTGCAATATACATATATTTTTCATATTCCATAGATGTATCAGATAAATCTTTTTTGTTTAATTGATTTAAGCTCCAGTAACCAGCGGAGTCAAGATCCCCCCACATATAGGAAAATTTATCTCCAAAGAGTGTGAATAGCTTTTCTTTATCTGCAATTCGTTCTTTAATGAGTTTCATTTCTAATGCTTTTCGTTCTTCACCTATTTCTAGACGCAAGATTTGTTCAGCATCTGACACTGAATATGATCCTGTTGTTTCGTGGTTAAGCCCTATGACAAATTTCCAAAGAGGGTCACGATTAGATAAAGGATACTTTGTAATTCCTGTAGCAATGAACATAGAGCTTACAATATAATGGACAGCATAAAAGACAATAAGAATACCAATAAGTTTCTTTGTTGTAGTAAACATTGTTTGTTTATCTTTTCCAAGAAATCCATGAAGGAATAGATAAATGATAACAGCTAATAAGACGAGACTACCTAGAGGGCGTATGATATTACCAAGCGCTAGTGTAATTCCTATAAAAATCCAAGTATATTTACTGTGTAATCCTTTTGTTATTAATAAATAGAATCCTAAATAAAATAAAAATGTTGCAAGGTGTTCGTTGGTTAAGACCGAACTCATCATAATGCTTGAAATAAAAAAAGCATATAATATTCCAGCTACACGCCCAGTCCACTCATTGAAAATTTTGCTTGTAATGCCATATACACATAGTGTAGTTCCCGTACAATAAAGGACATTTAACAACTTTAAAATGAATATATGGTTACCAAATAATTTGATGATAAAAGCTTGATACATCGCAAATCCTAGTTGATACACCCATGTTGTGTAGTATGGAGAACTTGAAAAACTATAGTCGCCGTGAGCAGCTTGTACAGCACTCTCATACATTAATGCGAAGTCAGATTCAATTGGTGTTGGGATTTTTAGAATCCAAATGAATCGAGCGGTAAACGCACAAAGTGTTAATAAAATAATAAATGTCGTTTTTGAAAAGTATGTATTACAAAGATAAGTTAGTAGTATAAGCAAAATCATGATGAGAATTATAATGGGAGCACTAATAAGTGTTCGAACGAATAGAGTTTCTTTAACAGTTAAATAAGAATCCCAAATAGTAAAAGCAAAGATAAGTAAACACAAAATTACGAGGCATTTTGCTAACAACGAATTGAAGCGCTTCCATTGTATGGTTAACATGATTTGTTACACCCCTTGTTGTAATAGAATGATTTATACAGGAAGAAAGCATATTATGTATTCCGCTTAAAAGCTTGAAGTTTTATTTTATAAGAATACAATTTTTTTAGTAAGGTAAAATGTTTTTTAGATAGAAAAAATAATGAAATATGCCTCTTGTCTTAGACAAGAGGCATATTTTTATCCCACTATTTGTGAGCAGTGAGGCCCCGATGGATTAGACTTTATTGCTGAGCTGCTTTCTCTGCCCATTCTTCTACGTTCCAAACTTTTGTAATCCAGCCTTCATAAAAGTCAGGTTCATGGCAAACAAGAATAATTGTACCTTTATATGCTTTCATAGCACGCTGTAATTCTTCTTTAGCTGTCACGTCAAGATGGTTTGTTGGCTCGTCAAATAATAGCCAGTTGCTTTCCGTTGCCATTAATTTACATAAACGAACTTTTGCTTGTTCACCACCACTTAATTGGCTCATTGGGCGAGAAATATGTTCATTTTTTAAGCCGCATTTCGCAAGCATTGCACGTACTTGATGTTGGTCTAAATGCGGGAACGCATTCCATACATCATCAATTGGTGTAATATTTTCAGCCTTAACTTCTTGTTCAAAATAAGCAGGCTCTAAAAAATCACCAAGACTAATTTTCCCGTTTAGCGGTTTAATTTTTCCAAGAATCGTTTTGAGTAATGTTGATTTTCCGACCCCGTTACATCCAACAATGGCAATTTTTTCACCACGTTCAACAGTCATTGTTAATTTCGGTAGGAGAGGATACGTATAGCCGATTTCTACCTCTTCTCCTTCAAAGACAAAACGGCTGCTTGCACGGCATTCTTTAAAAGAAAACTCCGGTTTCATAGCAGTTTCTGGACGATCAATACGTTCCATGCGATCGAGTTGTTTTTGGCGACTTTTTGCACGTCCAGTAGTTGAGTAACGCGCTTTATTTCGCGAAATAAAATCCTCTTGTTGTTTAATGAACTCTTGTTGTTTTTGATACGCTTGTAAATGTTGATTTTTGTTGATTTCTGCTAGTTCTAAGAACTTTTCATATGTTGCTGTATAACGTGACATTTTTGAAAATTCAAGATGGAAAATAACATTAACACATTTGTTCATAAACTCTGTATCATGGGAAATTAAAAGGAACGCGTGAGGATATTCCTTTAAATAGTTTGTTAACCATTGAATATGTTCAACGTCTAAATAGTTAGTTGGCTCGTCGAGTAATAGTACTTCAGGTTGCTCAAGCAATAGCTTTGCAAGCAATACCTTCGTACGTTGTCCACCACTTAACGCCGAAACATCACGATCTAAGCCAATTGCATCAATTCCAAGACCACGTGCCGCTTCTTCAATTTTAATATCTAATAAATAGAAGCCGCCTGCTTCAAGTGCATCTTGCACTCCTGCCATTTTTTCAAGTAGTTCTTCTAATTCTTCTGGCGACGCTGTTGCCATGTTTTCAGCAATCGTATTTAATTCTTTTTCTTTTTCGAATAAAGGTAAGAACGCATCTGTTAATACATCACGAATAGTTCGTCCAGGTGTTAAAATTGTGTGCTGATCTAAATATCCATAATGGGTGCCAGGTGTCCATTCTACACGCCCTTGATCATGAATCAGTTGCCCTGTAATAATATTCATAAATGTTGATTTACCAACACCGTTTGCACCGACTAATCCAACATGTTCTCCTGCTAATAAACGCATTGATACATCTTTAAATAGTGTACGATCACCAAAAGTATGACCTAGATTTTCAACTGTTAATAAGCTCATAGTGTCCTCCGCTCTGTTTGAAATATATAAATCTATTTTAATTTTTTAACATAAAAGTTACTAATACGCAGCATAAAAAATGACCTGCATATGGGAGGGAAAGGCCCTAGCATGGCCAGATGCTCTCACCTACCTAAAAGAAGAGGTTTTAGGTAAGTTTTTCAATTGCTATTTATAATAGTATCTTGAATCATGATACTAAATTCTTAAATATAATGCTATCTTTTATCTTTGAATTTTCACGTATTCCTTATGAAAAGGGCCTGTAACTTTATGGGATTTTTTCATTACAACAATGTAATGTTAGTGTAAGATAAATCGATAGTTGAGTCCTTGTATATATTATACACTTTAGTTAGTAAGGCGGTACAAACGCTGTAAAGATGAGTAAGTATAATGATAAAAATACAATAATGTGTGCTGTATACCAAGATAATAAATAGTCGTTAGTTTACTCATTTTATAATTGTTTAGAGAGTATAAAAACCCCCCTTGTTTTTATGAAAAGACCCCTTGTAAAAAAGAGCAACTGTTCCTGTATTGGAAAGTTGCTCTTTTTTTATCCCGCATTAACGGGCAGTAAGACCCCCACCTCAAGATTCGGAGAGAAACGTTGTCCAGCTCTAGCGGCTAGAATCTCCGGTCGTTTCTCCCCCTCCGACGTCCTGCGATTCTGAGCGAGCCGCTTCCGCTTTTCTAAAGAAGATAGGTGGGGGACAACGGCCCGTAAAAGCCCGATTGGTTCAACTAACCATCAGTAGGAAATCATGAAAACACCAACTGATGGTTAATTTCATTTTATTTAAAGTATCCTCTAACAATCCCTTTTAAGCGATTTGTATGGAATTTTCGTTTATCGTTAGAGATGTTTTGCATCGCGCGGAATGTAGCGGCGGCGATGGCACGTAAAAAGTAAGGAAATCCATAATGTAAGCGAATGACTCTTCCGAAACCACCAGCATAGGAAATTGCTCTTATTAATGATTGCTCATTAATAATCTCTTCTTTTACTGGATGATACACGAAAAGGTCTTTCTTAAATAAACCTGTATATCCATTCTTCATACCGCGAAGTACAAAGTCAGTTTCTTCACCAGCTCCGTAAATTGTTCCTGATCCAACTCCTAAGTCTTCATCAAAGGTGCCTACATCTTGTACAAATTGTTTTGTGAAGAAGAGGGCGAAGGAAGGACCCATGAATCCATATTTATTATTTAAAATAATATCTGTTTTAGGAGCGTGTATTAAGGAGCCTGTCCCTTCTATATTTGTTGTGTTGGTAGAAATAAAATGAATATTTTTATTTTGTTTAAACGTTTCTTGAATGTTTTCTAACACATTCGTTTCATAAATACAGTCGTCATCTGGAAAAGCGATAATATCACCATTAGCTACTTTTAATCCTGTGTTTCGCGCACGGGAGAGTCCTTTGATTGGTGTGTATATATAATTAATTGAGAACTTTTCTTTATAGTTATCAAATAAATCAGAGATTGGTGTATCGTTTTGATCGACTACAATGAGTTCAAAGCTTTTATATGTTTGTTTTTCTAACGATTTTAGTAAATCTATAATATCATCACGTCTGCCGCAAGTCGCCATGATTAAAGAGAATTTCAATCGGAACAGCTCCTTTAAAGAAGTTTCATTCACTTAAGCATGCAAGATGGTGTTGTGTTACTTACATCATTTTTTCTTCAGCTTTTCTTTAATTTTATCTAAAAACATAAACAATATCTCATCTTTTGTTATCAATAAAATCAAGGCATATACACATCCGCATGTGATGATTGTAATAATAACAGGAAGGATTTTTCCTGTTATTGTTATATGGACGAGAAATGATAACGGTATAAATGTAAGTGAATAGAAGAGATATTTTAGTTTCGATATATCGAATAATGTGTAATTTACTTTTAATTTCTTTTTTACATATATATATTCCAGTGCAATTAGCAAGCAGTATGAAATCGTAGTTGTGAAAATCGCTGTTGTCGGTGTGAATACATGAAAGACGATCAGCGAGATATTTAAAATCAGGTTTAGAAAACCACCAATGAATAAAAACCGTACTAAAATGTTTTCTTTCTTTTTTACGTAAATAATTTGATTCGATAAAATAGATTCGATACCGAGTGCAATCATATATAATGCAAAAGCAACTAATGTACTACCAGCGCTAGCAAATTCATTGCCCCCGTAAATAATAACAACTCCATGGGCAATAAGCATTAAGCCAATAGCTGCTGGGAATAGCGTAATAAAGTACACTTTTGAGATTTTATTTAATAATGATTCATACTCTTTTTCATCGGCATTTCCTGATAAATAAGAGAGCCGTGGAACGGTAACTTGAATTACGCTTAACATCAGTGTATTAATAATTGTCATAATTTGGAAAGACATGACATAGTAAGAAAGTTCGGATTTACCAACATACTCTCCTAATAATAGTCGGTCTAATTGTGTATATAGAATAGTTGCATTTGAAAAGATAACAACTAAAAATAATGGTTTTAAATGCGGGATAATGGTTATGCCGGAAAAATCGAACTTAACCTGACGTTTTACATATATAAAACTGATAAAATGGTTCAAAAATGTTGATAAAACTAATAAACCTGCAAATTGTTTGTAATCATTTGCACCATGGATGAAAATAAATAGAAGGACAACATAAATGAGCCGAACAATAACTGTTTTTTTCGCAATGAAATCATAATTTTCATGTGCTTCATTGTACCATTCTACATAAAATAAACTTGAAATAAAGTTGAATCCAAAAATAAGAAGGACCGGAAATTCTTCTTTACTTCCATATCCAATATAACTAAAAACTAAAAATGCAAGTAAAGCAAGAATGCTAGTTGTAAAGTTAATAAGATATAAGCTTGTGAACAATTGGGAAGTTTTTTTCTTATCCTTTTTTACTAAGCTAATTTCGCGTAAGCCATATTGATACACACCAAATGTAGCAAAAAGAAAGAAAAAATTAAAAATTGTTTCGCTATTGTTAACCATTCCCATTGAATGAGGTCCAAGCATTCGATATGCATAGGGGCCCACGAGAAGCGGAAGGATAATATTAAAGGTGTTGAGCAATAATTTATAAAAAATATTTGATACAATTGATTTTTGCATAATTTCACCTTTCATCGATAGTTCTTAAAATAAAATGCTTTTGTGTTTTCTATTGAAAGGAATTCAATATTGGAAGTCTAATTTGCATTTTTAATCCTATAATTTTGACTGTCATGATCTGCACTCGCTGTCTGTTTTTGCTTTACCTTGCATGTGGCAAGAAAAGACCCTGACCGTTTCTATGTGCGGCCAGATGTTCTCGTCCCTCTTAAAAAGAAAGGGGGTTTTAACTTGTACATATATTCATTTTAATTTTTCGACATCTTTGTCTAGCTCTGCCTCCTAAGCCCTCATGTCTAAGAACCTTCCACACAAGAAGGTAAAAAACACCTTTTGTGTGAAAGAACCTTAGCCAACGGGCCTAAACAGTCGGCTCCGCTTTTCTTTGTAAGTCGATGCGATGCAGAATACAACATGATCTGCACTTGCTGTCTCCTTTTGTTTTAAATCTTGCATGTGGCAGGAAAAGGCCCTGACCGCCTCTATGCGCGGCTAGATGCTCTCTTCCCTCCTAAAAAGAAAAGGATTTTTGTGTCGGTTTTGTAACTTGTATATATAGCATAGGATTTTTTTATTGAGTGATATTCATGGAATGTTCCTCTGGCTAATAAGTTATGTAAGTAAATTAATTTTAAGTAATTACGGATATAAGTTTACCGCAGATAAACTTTGTAAAGCAACAGTGGATTCTTTTCTTAATTGCATTAAAAATGGCATACAATGTATAAAAATAGCAGATAAGAAAGCTTAGTATTTCTTCATAATATAAAAAACTTGGCGAATACATTCGCCAAGAAGAGGTTGTGGAATTACACATTCCATGGTTTTTGAATTGTTAGTACTTCTGCCATTTCCTTACTTTTTAATCGGTTCATTTTTCGTTTTTCTGCACGTTCCCCGCCTGTGTTATATAACCAGAGCTCTTCTTCTGTTTCAGCGATCACACCTGGTACAGAGGCTGGTTTTCCATCTTTTAATGCGACGAAAGTGATGAAGCAAGTAGCTGCAATACGGCGTTCTCCTCCTAATAAATCCTCTGCAACGATTTTTACGAATACTTCCATGGAAGATTTTCCTGTATAACAAACGAATGCTTCATAGCAAACAGAATCGGTTTGGTGAATTGGTGTTAAGAAGTCAACAGAATCGATAGAAGCAGTTACACAATGCTGACGGCTATGGCGTGCAGCAGCGATAGAAGCAATGCTGTCAATTTCCGCTAATAATTTTCCGCCAAATAATGTTTGATGGTTATTTAAGTCATTTGGAAAAACACGTGTTGTTTTTATCGCTCTTGACTCTCTCATAAATTTCTTTTCCATATTATCTACTCCTGTTTTGTTTGTTCTTATGATATTCATCGGAACTTAATTTATTTCGTCCATCATTCGTTATAAACAGTGAACGAAAATTTCTCTGTATATAGATTGTAGTGTAAAAGAGATTTCGCTTACATTGCAAGGAGAATATATGATGTTACGAACTTTGTTATAGAAATAGGGTACCGGTATTCTCTTTATTCGTGATAAAATCGTTTTGTTACAAATACGAAGTTAAGGGTATAGATACCTATTAACGAGAGAAAAAAGAGGTGCGATAGAATAAAGTTATGGACAAGATGCAGATAGGTTTTTCAGCTTTTTTTTACAAGGTAGTAGTTGGACTCATGTTCCTCTTTTTTGCATATTCCTTTTGGTATTCTTTTGGAGAAGTAAAAACTGTTTTTGATGTAAAATCTTCTAGTTTAGCGATTGTATTAGGTGTTTGTATCATTTTACTTTTGCTGACTACCTCTATTTTACAATATCGATTTACGGATAAACAATTTATTATTTTTCTCATTTCTGGTACTGTGTTACTCCGATTTCTATCTATTGTGTTAATGAAAGATCCGATCGAAAGTGATATGAATGTGATGTATGAAGCTGCTAAACAAGTTGCACAAGGAAATACTATTTTTAGCAGTCTAGAAACTGTAGTTCAATCTCCTTTTATTATGTACGAATCTTTTTTAATTCGTTTTTTCGGAGATGCAACGTTTGTCTTAAAGGTATGTAATGTTTTATATTGCGGAGCTACCGCTTATTTTATTTATCAGCTTGCTTCAAAACTATTTCATGAAGAATGTGGCCGAATTGCAGCGGTATTATACGCTTTGTATATTCCTAATATCATGCTTTGTTCTGTGTTAACGAATGAGCATTTGGCAACATGTTTATTTTATTTTGCCTGTTACTTACTTATTATACATAAAGGATTAAGTCATTCGTATATGTGGGGAGTCGCCGTTGCTTTATTTGCTTTCAGTAATATGATTCGTCCATTAGGCTTATTTTTAATTATAGTTCTTGTTTTGTATCTTGTATTAGTAGAAGTTTTGCAAAGTCCAGATAGAAAAGGAATGTTGATTAGACTAATAGGTGTATGTGTTATATTTTATGGTGTTCATTACGCAGTAAGTTATGCACTTGGAACATCAAGTAATTCGCGATACACCTTTACAAACGAAGGGTATATTCAATCTGTCCTAGTAGGAAAAAATGAAAAAAGAGCAGAACAAGAGAAAAAAGAATATAATATGGATTTTATAAACAAAAAGTTGAATAAAATAGAGAAGGATCGTTTTTCTTCTATTCAAATGAGTTTAGGAAAGCTAGAGAAACAAGAAATGAAAAACACCTTTATAAAAGGTGGATATTTTATATACATGATGATTACGATATTCGCGGCAATCTCTATGTTACATCTTCTAGTTCAAAAACAGGGAAATAGAAATTATATGCTGTTTCTACTCATAATTGCGAGCCATTTGTATACAAAGTTTATGAACATGCATATTTTATATGAGGGTGTATTAGTCCCAAGTCTATTGATATTACAAAGCTATGGGATATATATGATAAATCAATATTGTCAAAAGCTATTTTTTAAAAAGTAAAGTTCCTATGAGTGTGGATGATTTTATTCCTCACTCATAGGAATTTTGTTTTATCACGTTATTCGTGGATAGTAAAACCCCCACTAATCGTCAATTTGTTTTATGAATCGCTTCTAATCTTTCTTTATTTATTATATCTATTTTTCTATACCTTATTTTTATATAAAACTCGAAGGATTTATGTAATATATTATGTATCCATTTAAATTTTTCAACATGTAATTCGCTGTCATGTAGAATAAAACATGACCTGCGCTAGCTTCTTCTTTTGTTTTAAACGTCACATATGGTAGGGAAGGGTCCTGACATGACTATTTCTATGCGCTCTCGTTCCCCCTTAAATAGAAAGATAATGTTTATGTTGTTTTTTAACTTGTATATAAAAAAGGAGAATTCATGAAAGAATTCTCTTTTTATAAAAATAGATCAATGACCTTTATGGATTTTCGCATGTGTTTTAAAAAAGACTGGGAAATGTACATTATAGATAAAAGTTACTACACGTATAACAAATGTTACGAGTAAACAAATATAGAAAGCTAATACGTGTGATCCCATTTCATAAGTAATAAGAAAGCTAATTGCACCTAGAATGGAGGCAATTGCATAAATTTCTTTACGAAAGACATATGGGATATCTTGCGCACACATATCACGTAAAATTCCACCGCCAATACCTGTGATGACTCCCATAGAAACAACTAAGAAAGAAGCATTCATATGATGAGTAATGGCCGCATTTGCACCGATAGCAGTAAATACGCCTAGACCGACAGCATCTGATAGCATAATAACAACTTGTAATTTATGAATTCGTTCAAAAAACATACAAGTAAATAATGCTGCTAAGATACTAATAAAAAAGTAAATTGGTTGAACAAATGCAACTGGAGGTAAGTTTCCAATCATAACATCTCGAATGATTCCGCCGCCAAGTGCAGTTGCTACAGACAAACAAAGGACACCAAATAAATCGAGTTCTTTTTTTAAACCTACTAATGTACCAGAAATGGCAGCTGCGATAATACCGAGAAATGTAAATACATCAATTAAAAACATCGCTCCGATCCCTTCCTTCTAAAGATGTTCCAAGGAAAGAATATACACTAAAGTTATCAAAATAACAATTCCTGTTTCGCTACATGTAAAAAAAGCGAAAGAATAAGGAAAGAAAGCGTTTGAAAGTGTTGTTTTCAAAGTAAATACAATTGATATAGGAGAAAGGTGACGCCCTCAAAGATTTTATGATTCAATTAAAATCCCATCTAGTCAATTCATAACTTATGCTATAATAGGTATTTGGAAAGAAGCAACAATATTTATGGGGGGTAAAAATGTTAAATCGCAATAGTTTAAGTTATAAATTTGAACGTTTTCTATTGATTTTTATTATATTACAACCAATTATAGATTTACTTACATCGTTTTGTATTTTAGAGCTAAAAATCGATGCAACGGTTGGAGTGATAACACGCTTATTTGTTATGGCTCTTGGTGGTATTTATATTCTTACGCAAGCCCGTATAAAAGAAAATCGAAAATATATTATATATTTACTTGGGTTAGGAATTGTCCTTGGATTAGGATTTTTAAATAACAAAATGATTAAGCATCCGATGTTACAAATGGAAGATCTTAAGTTTATAGCAAAGGCGTTATATCCATTTGTGATGATAAGTTGCTATATTCTCGTATTCAAGTCATTAAAGACGAAAGAAACAATGCATACAAAGATGAGAAACTATATAGCATATGCAGCTTTAATTATAAATGTAACTATGGTTGCAGCTATCGCAACTGGAACGGATTATAATAGTTATGACTATTTTAAAGAAGGTTCTCGCGGCTGGTTTTTTGCAGGGAATGAACTTGGATCGATCTTAGCGATTGTATGCCCAGTTGTTGTATTGTATTCTATTGAAAAAACAACAAGCTTAGCAAAGAGTTATTTCTGGATTCCGTCTCTTTTAATTGTATTTTCATTGTTTGCAATTGGAACAAAAGTAGGGGCCGGTGCTATTGTTTGTACATTTGTTATTGGTATTTTTATGTGCTTTATACAAGCGTTTTTACAACGGAAAGAACGTAATAAAAAGCCATATTTGTTAAATGGTTTAGTCGCGATAGTTATATTTGCAGGAGTAGTAGGATATTTTCCATTCTCGCCAATATATAAAAATACAGGGATTCATCATCAAGTATTTGAAAAAGTACAAGAGGAAAAAAAGCAACATAATAACCATGTTAAACAAGAGGATACTGCAAAAGAGAAAGAAAAAGCGAAAGAAGAAGAGAAAAAGGCTGAGACACAAGCTCTCATTTTTAGTGGGCGTGAATTATTTACAAAAACGTATGAAGACTTTTATAAACAAGCGCCTATGTCTCAGAAGTTACTTGGTATGGGATATGGTGGTAACTTTAAAGATGCCCCAAAATTAATTGAAAGAGATTTCCATGATTGGTTTTATACTTTTGGCATTATCGGTTTCATTTTTCTTATGATTCCGTTTCTGTATTATGGTTTGAGAATTCTAATGGTGTTAATAACAAGGTTCCGTGAAGTATTTACGGTCAAGTACGCATTGTTAGCTGCTGGTCTTGGGTTAGCATTAGGAATTGCTTTTACAGCAGGTCATGTGTTAACGGCACCAGGAGTAAGTATTTACTTTGTCGTATTATTAGCATATTTAATCGTTGATTTAGAAATAGAATAATGGAAAAATAAAAGCTAGCACTATGTTAGCTTTTATTTTTTGCTATAGTAAAAAATAAGAAAATATATTTAATGGAGGAAAAAAAGATGAAAGTGTTACATATGAATGCTGGAGCAGAAACAGGTGGCGGAAAAACGCATATTATTTCACTTTTGTCGCAATTCCCGAAAGATGTAGTAGAATTAGCGGTATTTGAAGAAGGTGCAATAGCAAGTGAGGCGAGAGCATTAGGAATAAAAGTACATGTTTTTTCACAATCATCTCGTTATGATATATCCATTCTTTCAAAAATACGTTCTTTTATTAATAAAGAAGATTTTGATATTGTCCATACCCACGGGGCAAGAGCCAACTTTTATCTTTCTTTATTAAGAAGAAAGATAAATGCCAAATGGGTTACAACCATTCACAGTGATCCAACATTGGATTTTATGAAACGTGGTTTAAAAGGTTGGGTTTTTACAAAGTTAAACTTGCGTTCGTTTAAGAAAGTTGATTTATTTTTTGCTATTACAGAACGTTTTAAGATGAATACGGTAACGCTAGGTGTACCAGAAGAGAAAATTTGTACAATCTATAACGGAATTGAATATGATCATATTCCAGCAGAGCCTTATGATGTAAAGGAGAATTTTGGTATACAAGAAGATGTATTTACAGCAATTCAAGTAGCCCGTTTACATCCTGTTAAAGGACATGAAATATTATTTGAAGCGTTGCAAAACACAAAAATTCCCAAAATTAAAGTGCTGTTACTTGGTGATGGACCAATTGAGAATGAATTAAAAGCAACAGTGAAACAAAAAGGGTTGGAAGATAAAGTTCTATTTTTAGGACATCGTGAAGATGCAAAGAATTTATATGCCGCAGCACATATCAATGTATTAACATCGTATAGTGAAAGTTTTCCCCTCGTTTTATTAGAAGGGGCGAATCAACATTTAACATCTATTGCTACAGATGTTGGTGATATGTCACAACTTATTGTTGATGATACATATGGATGGATTATTCCAATTGGTGATGCTACGGCGCTTACTCGTGCGTTAGAAGAGGCATATGAAAAGTGGAAAAATGGTGAATTAGTAGAAATGGGTGAGCGTTTATATACTCATGCGTCTTCTCATTTTTCGTTACGGAATTTATATGAAAATACGTATGAAGCGTATAAGAAGGTTTTGCCTGGCGGTAATGAATATGCAAAAGTAAGAGGTTAGACTAATCAGTGGTGAAAAAAGATATTTAAAATAGAGAGGATTGTAAATATGGCAGTGCAAACAGTTGATATTTTAGGCGTGCCCTTTTCAACGATGACAATGGAAGAAACAGTTCGGTATGTAATGCAGCAGCTGGAAAAAAAACAAGAGAATACGTTTCAAGTTGTAACGGCCAATCCTGAAATTGTGATGTGTGCCAAAAGAGATGCTGCATTTCAGCAAACGCTTCTTCAAGTAGATCTTATTACACCAGACGGAATTGGTGTTGTAAAGGCAAGTGGTATGCTTGGAACACCGTTAAAAGAACGTGTGGCAGGTTTTGATTTCATGTGTAATTTGTTTGAAACATTATCACAAGAAAAGAAAGCTGTATCTGTTTTTTTACTTGGAGCAAAGCCGCACGTTATCGAAAGAGCTGCTCGAACTTTAACAGAAAGATATGCAGCTGTATCTATTGTTGGAACACAAGATGGATATTTTGAACAAGAGAAAGAAGAAGAAATTATCGAACGTATTCAAGAAATGAAGCCGGACATCTTACTAGTTGCACTTGGATTTCCGAGACAGGAAAATTTTATTCAAAATAATAAACATCGTTTACATGCGAAAGTAGCTGTTGGCGTTGGGGGGAGCTTTGATGTTTGGGCCGGAGAAGTAAAGCGTGCTCCAAAATGGATTCAAGCTATTCATTTAGAGTGGTTTTACCGTTTGTGCAGTAATCCAACGCGCTGGCGTCGTCAGCTTGTATTAGTTGAATTTTTAAAAGAGGTTGTTCGGTCGAAAAAGTAGCGAAATATCGCTGCTTTTTTCTTTTTTAACATATTTTCCGAAAAGAAGTCCCCTTCCTCAAGGAGCGAGAAGGGCGTAGCCCAGCGAGTAGGTGGGGGATGAATTTTCGGTAGGTGATCGCCTACATATGTTCTTTGTATGTACTTTTGAGGCTATGCGATATAATAAATATGAAAATTCGAAAGAAAGGAGAAAGTATATGGCAACCACAAAAGAGGGTGTACATATAAAAGGAACAAAAAAGTCGTTACCGGATGGATGGTCTACCTATGCATTTCGATACGCTATTTTTCCCACACCTGAACAAGTAACGAAATTAGAAAAATCGTTTGGATGTGAACGAAAAGTGTATAACGAATATGTCTCTGGTTTGTATGAATA
>NZ_JBAWSX010000023.1:0-59188 GCF_037104725.1 Bacillus bruguierae
TCAAGATGAGATTTCCCATAGCGTTAAGCTAGTAAGATCCCTGAAAGATGATCAGGTTGATAGGTTCGAGGTGGAAGCGTGGTGACACGTGGAGCTGACGAATACTAATAGATCGAGGACTTAACCAAATAATATGAAGCAAATGTTATCTAGTTTTGAAGGAATATACCTTCATAAGTCTGGTAATGATGGCAGAGAGGTCACACCCGTTCCCATACCGAACACGGAAGTTAAGCTCTCTAGCGCCGATGGTAGTTGGGACTTTGTCCCTGTGAGAGTAGGACGTTGCCAGGCAAACGAAAGACGAGTCAATGGACTCGTCTTTTTTTGTGTTTTGTATCCCGCTATTCGTGGGTAGTAAGACCCCCACCTCAAGATTGAGAGAGAGTATTGTCCAGTTCCAGTGGCTAGAATGTTCGGTGGCTTTGCTTCTTCCTACGAGGTAAAAAACACCTCTACGTCAGAAGCTCCATCCTCCCTCACATTCTGGACGAGCCACTTCCGCTTTTCTAAAGAAGATAGGTGGGGGATAACTGCAGGCATGTGCTCGATTGGGCGAGCTTTCCATCAGTAGGGGAATGAAAAAACCCCCACTGATGGAAGTTTCACTTTATCCTGAAAAAACTGAATTGAAAACCTTCATGAGGGGAAGTTTCGTTTTATAATTAGGAAACTTTACATTCTTTATTCATAAAATAAAGAACAGCTGATTAAACGTGAGAAAATATGGATAGGATAGAGAAGGAAGCAAAAGAGTTGCAAAATTTTTTAATACGTATATAATTAAAGTCAAAGATAGTCAAAGTCAATAAAGGTGGAGGATAAATGAGAAATATATCTGATATTATTGAACAATATCTAAAGCAAGTTATTGACTTAAGTAATAATAATGCAATTGAAATTAAAAGAAGCGAAATTGCTGATAAGTTTGATTGCGTGCCATCTCAAATTAACTACGTTATTAATACTCGTTTTACGCTAGAAAGAGGATTTGTAGTGGAAAGTAAACGTGGTGGCGGAGGTTACATTCGCATTATAAAAGTCAAATTGCATGATGATATAGACATTATTGATCAAATGTTACAAATGATTCAGTATAGTATTGCACAGTCGAGTGCGGAGAGTATAATAAGGCGTTTAGCTGAAGAAGGCATTGTTACAACCAGGGAAGCAAAGCTCATGTTTAGTGTGATAGATCGATCTGTACTACTAACAGACTTACCGCTTCGAGATGAATTGCGAGCACGTATGCTTCGAGCAATGCTTAGAACACTGAAGTATAAGTAAAACTTCTTTTAGGAATGATCTATCTCCTAAAGGTTAGTTGAACGAATAAGGTTATAAATTCATAATTCGTTCCTATTGTAAAGGTGGGGAAATACGTTGATTTGTCAAAACTGTAATTCACGATCAGCAACGCTACATTTTACAAAAGTAATGAATGGAGAAAAGACGGAGATTCATCTTTGTGAGCAGTGTGCACAAGAAAATGAATATACGTCTTTCTTTCAATCAAACAAGTCCAGTTTTTCATTTCATAATTTATTAGCAGGTTTACTGCATGTTGAACAACCTACGCTTGAGAAAAAAACAAATGGCTTTTCGAATACGGATCCTTTGCAATGTTCGAAATGTAATATGACGTATTCGCAATTTGCAAAGGCCGGTAGATTTGGTTGCTCTTCTTGTTATGAAACATTTAAAGAACAATTACAACCGATGCTAAAGCGGCTTCATGGCGGGCATACAAGTCACAATGGGAAAATTCCTAACCGTATAGGAGGAAATATTCATCTAAAAAAAGAATTAGATGAGTTAAAACTAAAATTGCAGGAATGCATACAACAAGAAGAGTTTGAACAGGCTGCAGAATTACGCGATAAAATTCGCAGCTTAGAAAATCAGCTTCGTGAGCATAGAGAGGGGGAATAGTTCTATGTCACTCGATCGTATTATGAGCGAAGCAATTAGCCCGTGGATGAGGGAAGATGGTCCTGATTCCGATATTGTTTTAAGCAGTCGCGTTCGATTGGCTCGGAATTTACGAGATTACCAATTCCCGACTATGTTAACAAATGAAGAAGCAGAGCAAATGATTAAAGTATTTCAAGAAAGGTTTGCTAATCAAACGGTCGAACCTTTTGGGATATTTGAACTTTTACAAATGAATAGCATTCAGCCGCTGCAGCGCAGAGTATTAGTAGAAAAGCACCTTGTAAGTCCAGATTTAGTGGGAACAGAATATGGTGCTTGTTTATTATCTGAGAATGAACAAGTAAGCATTATGCTTAATGAAGAAGATCATATTCGAATTCAATGTTTATTTCCGGGATTACAATTATCAGAAGCGCTGCATAGTGCAAATCGAATTGATGATTGGATAGAAAGTCAGGTTGAATACGCATTTGATGAACAAGTTGGTTATTTAACGAGTTGTCCTACAAATATAGGAACGGGTTTACGAGCTTCAGTGATGATACATTTGCCTGCTCTTGTGTTGACAGGACAAATGAATCGTATCGTTCAAGCAATTAATCAACTTGGTTTAGTGGTAAGAGGGATATATGGTGAAGGTAGTGAAGCGCTAGGAAATATATTTCAACTTTCGAATCAAATGACGCTAGGAAAACCTGAAGAAGATATTGTAGAAGATTTAAAAAGTGTTGTTCAGCAACTTATTCAACAAGAGCGAACAGCGAGGGAATCTATCATGAAAAATTCAGGCGTAGAGCTTGAGGATAAGGTATATCGTTCTTATGGTGTATTGGCAAATAGCCGCTTAATTGAATCTGCTGAGGCTGCAACATGTTTATCGGATGTGCGACTTGGTATTGATCTTGGCTATATCGAAAATATATCCAGAAATATTTTAACAGAGTTAATGGTACTTACACAGCCGGGAATTTTGCAGCAATATGCTGGTGGTCCACTGCAACCTGATGAAAGAGATTACCGCAGAGCAGCACTTATTCGTGAAAGATTGCAAATTGAACAAAATCGAGCGAAGTAGGAGTGTGATTTATATGATGTTTGGAAGATTTACAGAGCGAGCACAAAAAGTATTAGCGTTATCCCAAGAAGAAGCAATTCGCATTGGTCATAATAATATCGGTACAGAGCATATTTTACTCGGTCTTGTACGAGAAGGAGAAGGAATTGCTGCGAAAGCATTGGTCGCACTTGGATTAAGCCCGGAGAAAGTTCAAAAGGAAGTAGAGGCGTTAATTGGGCGTGGTACAGAGATGTCTCAAACAGTTCACTATACGCCACGTGCAAAAAAAGTGATAGAGTTGTCCATGGATGAAGCACGTAAACTAGGTCATTCTTACGTGGGAACGGAGCATATTTTACTCGGTCTTATTCGAGAAGGAGAAGGGGTTGCAGCCCGTGTTTTAAATAATTTAGGTGTAAGTTTAAATAAAGCACGCCAACAAGTACTGCAGCTTCTTGGTAGTAATGAGACTGCGTCTGGTCATCAAGGTGGTGGTTCTGCTAATGCAAGTACACCGACACTTGATAGTTTAGCTCGCGATTTAACAGTTGTAGCTCGAGAAGGTCGTTTAGATCCAGTGATTGGCCGCAGTAAAGAGATTCAACGTGTAATTGAAGTGTTAAGTAGAAGAACAAAAAATAATCCTGTATTAATCGGAGAACCTGGTGTTGGTAAAACGGCGATTGCTGAAGGATTAGCACAACAAATTGTAAACAATGAAGTTCCGGAAACTTTACGTGATAAGCGTGTTATGACATTAGATATGGGAACTGTAGTTGCTGGTACGAAATATCGCGGTGAGTTTGAAGACCGCTTAAAGAAAGTTATGGATGAAATTCGTCAAGCGGGTAATATTATTTTATTCATTGATGAGCTTCATACATTAATAGGTGCGGGTGGTGCAGAAGGAGCAATTGATGCATCAAATATTTTAAAACCATCATTAGCACGCGGGGAACTGCAATGTATTGGAGCAACAACGCTAGATGAGTATCGTAAATATATTGAAAAAGATGCTGCATTAGAGCGACGTTTTCAACCAATCCAAGTTGATGAACCAAGTCTAGAGGAATCAATCCAAATTTTAAAAGGATTACGTGACCGTTATGAAGCGCATCATCGCGTTTCTATCTCAGATGACGCGATTGATGCAGCTGTAAAATTATCTGATCGTTACATTACAGATCGTTTCCTACCTGATAAAGCAATTGATTTAATTGATGAAGCAGCTTCGAAGGTTCGTTTACGTTCTTATACAACACCACCAAATTTAAAAGAACTTGAATTGAATTTAGAGGAAGTAAGAAAAGAAAAAGATGCAGCGGTGCAAAGTCAGGAATTTGAGAAAGCGGCTTCTTTACGCGATATGGAACAGCGCCTACGTGAGAAATTAGAGGATACGAAGCGTCAATGGAAAGAGCAGCAAGGTAAAGAGAACTCAGAAGTAACAGTAGAAGATATTGCAAATGTTGTTTCAACGTGGACTCGAATTCCAGTTTCTAAGCTAGCTCAAACAGAAACAGACAAACTATTGAACTTAGAAAATATTCTACATGATCGTTTAATCGGACAGGATGAAGCTGTAGTTGCGGTTGCGAAAGCAGTTCGCCGTGCAAGAGCAGGCTTAAAAGATCCAAAACGTCCAATCGGTTCTTTTATTTTCTTAGGACCAACTGGTGTTGGTAAAACAGAACTTGCCCGTGCGTTAGCGGAATCTATGTTTGGTGATGAGGATGCAATGATTCGTATTGACATGTCGGAGTACATGGAGAAACACTCTACTTCTCGTTTAGTTGGTTCTCCTCCAGGATATGTTGGATATGAAGAAGGTGGCCAATTAACAGAAAAGGTTCGTCGAAAGCCATATTCTGTTGTCTTACTTGACGAGGTAGAAAAAGCGCATCCAGATGTATTCAATATTTTATTACAAGTACTAGAAGATGGTCGTTTAACCGATTCAAAAGGCCGTACAGTCGATTTCCGTAATACAATTGTGATTATGACTTCTAACGTCGGTGCAGATGCATTAAAGCGAAATAAACATCTTGGATTTAATGTACAAGATGAAGGTCGTGATTATGCAGATATGAAGGGTAAAGTAATGGATGAGTTGAAAAAAGCATTCCGCCCTGAGTTTTTAAACCGTATTGATGAAATTATTGTTTTCCATACATTAGAGAAGAAACATATTAAAGAAATTGTTACTCTTATGGTAGAACAGTTAGTTAAACGTTTAAGAGAACAAGAGATTGATTTAGAGTTAACAGGTGCGGCAATTGAAGCGATTGCGGATAAAGGATTTGATCCTGAGTATGGTGCACGTCCACTGCGTCGTGCGATTCAAAAACATGTTGAAGATCGATTATCGGAAGAGCTTCTTAAAGGAGTTGTTGAGAAAGGTCAAAAAGTTGTTTTTGATACAGAAGGGGAATCATTTGTCATTCGCAGTGCAGAAAAGGTAAAATAAGTATAGACAAACAAAAGAGGGCTAAACAATAGCCCTCTTTCTTGTACAAGAAAGAAATACTTTTGTTACACATGAAAGTGAAGTGTAAAAAACGATGGCTAAAAAGAAAACAAAATTTATATGTCAAGAATGTGGTTATCAGTCACCGAAGTACATGGGAAGGTGCCCAGGATGTGGACAGTGGAATACCCTAGTCGAGGAGATGGAACCAGTTGTATCATCACGTCGACTTAATTATGCAAATGCAATTCAAACTGAAGTAACGAAGCCTCGTCGTTTGAAAGAAGTGGAAACGAAAACAGAAGCGCGTATTGAAACAAATTTCCAAGAATTTAACCGGGTTCTTGGAGGAGGAATTGTAGATGGCTCTCTCGTACTTATAGGGGGAGATCCTGGTATTGGGAAATCGACATTGTTATTGCAAATATCATCACAACTAGCAGATCTTTCTTATGATGTCTTATATATATCGGGGGAAGAATCCGCAAAACAAATTAAACTTCGGGCAGATCGTCTTCATGTAAATGGAGATAATTTATTTGTTGTATCAGAAACAGATCTACAACGAATTGCAGTATATATAGATGAAATGAATCCGTCATTTGTTGTAATTGATTCTATTCAAACGATTCATTTACCAGAAGTAACTTCAGCACCGGGAAGTGTCGCACAAGTACGTGAATGTACAGCAGAATTGATGAAGCTTGCGAAAACAAAAGGAATTCCTATTTTTATTGTAGGGCATGTAACGAAAGAAGGGGCTATTGCTGGTCCTCGTATGTTAGAGCATATGGTGGATGCTGTTCTTTATTTTGAAGGGGATCGTCATCATACATATCGAATTTTACGAGCAGTAAAAAATCGTTTCGGTTCAACTAATGAGATGGGGATTTTTGAAATGAAGGAACTTGGTCTTTCAGAGGTGTTAAATCCTTCGGAAATTTTTCTAGAAGAAAGGCCTGTGGGTGTTGCGGGTTCAACGGTTGTTGCCTCTATGGAAGGAACAAGACCTGTTTTAGTAGAAATACAAGCATTAATTTCTCCTACAAGTTTCGGGAATCCAAGGAGAATGGCAACGGGAATTGATCATAATCGCGTCTCTCTTATTATGGCAGTGCTGGAAAAAAGAGCGGGGTTATTGCTCCAAAACCAAGATGCTTATTTAAAAGTTGCTGGAGGAATCAAGTTAGATGAACCTGCAGTGGATTTAGCGGTTGCAATAAGCATCGCATCAAGTTTCCGCGATAAAACGACTTCCCCAGGCGATGCTGTTATTGGTGAAGTTGGTTTAACTGGAGAAGTTCGCCGTGTCTCTCGTATTGAACAGCGTGTACAAGAAGCGGCAAAATTAGGGTTTCAACGTGTAATTATCCCAAGGAAAAATTTGGGCGGATGGGCGATTCCGGAAGGGATTGAAGTAGTTGGCGTATCAAATATAGGAGAAGCTCTTCGATTTGCACTAGGAGGATAAGATATGGAAGAAAACAAGCAACGTTCTAAAAGTATTATTAATATTTTGCAGCTTGTTGCACCGGGGACACCGCTAAGAGAAGGAATTGATAATGTGCTTCGTGCACAAACGGGTGGGCTTATTGTACTCGGATACAACGAACAAATTAAAAGTATTGTTGATGGAGGATTTCATATTAATTGTGCCTTTTCTCCTGCCAGTTTATACGAACTAGCAAAAATGGATGGAGCTCTGATTTTAAATGAAACGGGGAGTAAAATCTTAATTGCGAATGGACAGTTAGTTCCTGATCCAACTATTGACTCCATTGAAACAGGTATGCGCCATCGAACAGCAGAGCGAGTGGCGAAGCAAACGGGTAGCCTTGTTGTTGCTATTTCACAAAGACGGAATGTAATCACCTTATATCAAGGGAATTTACGTTACACATTAAAAGATATTGGGGTTATTTTAACAAAAGCAAATCAAGCAATTCAAACATTAGAAAAGTATAAGGCCGTATGGAATGAAGGAATAACAAACCTTGGTATTTTGGAATTTGAAGAAGTCGTTACGATGTCTGAAGTTGTACATGTATTGCATAGCGTTGAGATGATGCTGCGTATTAAAAATGAAATCTTTAGTTACATTCATGAGTTAGGAACAGAAGGAAGACTTATTCGTTTACAGTTAACGGAGTTGCTTGCTGACGTAGAAGCAGAAGCTGCACTATTAATTAAAGACTATTATCATGAAAAAACACAGGATCACTATCAAATTTTAAAAAAGTTACAAGAGCTTGCGAATGCCCAGCTTCTAGAAGATAGCGATTTAGTAAAACTACTTGGATATTCTGGACAAATGAAACTAGAAGAAAGCATTACACCGCGTGGATATCGGATTGCAAGTAAAATTTCTAGAGTTCCACCTCTTATTATCGAAAATCTAATTAATCGTTTTAAGAATTTGCAAGGAATTTGCCGTGCAACAATTGCAGAATTGGATGATGTGGAAGGAATTGGAGAAGTGCGGGCGAAAAAGATACGAGAGGGTTTAAAACGAATTCAAGAACACTTATATATGAGCAGACACAATTAAGAATATTACATTGGTTTCATAATATAACGACACTCAAAGATTTTTTATATATGATATGATATATTGGTAAATAAAACAAATCATGAAAAAAACACGTCCACTTTTGCACTCGACGTTTTGAGTGGCGAAGTAATGGTTAATAATGAGTAGGAGGTGGTTGAATGTTAAAACGAATCGTACAGCTTTTCTTTTTAGTTATTGGAGGAGCATTAGGAATTTTTCTTATTCCAAAAGTGATTGATATGTTGGGTATAGGTGCAGTTCCTTGGCTTGAAGGTTCTTATATTCGTGCAATTATTGGTGCAATCATTTTATTTTTAACAACGTTTTGGCTTGTAGATTATATTGTTCAGCTTATTAAACATATTGAGGAAGCGCTTGTAAAAGCGCCTGTTACAGATGTTTTATTTGGAACGTTAGGATTAATCTCAGGGCTAATTGTTGCGTATTTGATCTTGATTCCGGTTCGCGAAATTACCATTCAAGTCATTAGTACAGTATTGCAAATCTTTTTCACGCTATTACTTGGTTATTTAGGATTCCAAGTAGGGTTTAAAAAGAGAAATGAGCTGTTGGGGTTGTTTACATTATCGCAACGTGGAGGAAAGAAAAAAAATATTAGCAATGAAAATGAGGAAGTAGAAACGCTAACCTCTGATTGGAAAATATTGGACACTAGTGTTATTATTGATGGGCGCATTGCGGATATTTGCCAAACAAAATTTTTGGAAGGCACAATTGTCATTCCGCAATTTGTGTTAGAAGAATTACAGCATATTGCTGATTCTTCGGATGCGTTAAAGCGTAATCGCGGACGAAGAGGTTTGGATATTTTAAATCGTATTCAAAAAGAGTTACCTATTCCAGTAGAAATTTATGAAGGTGATTTTGAAGACATTCAAGAAGTCGATAGTAAGCTTGTGAAACTAGCAAAATTAACTGGTGGAACTGTTGTTACCAATGATTTTAACTTGAATAAAGTTTCTGAATTGCAAGGTGTGACAGTTTTAAACATTAACGATTTAGCAAATGCCATTAAGCCAGTTGTACTTCCAGGTGAAGAATTAAGGGTATATGTCGTGAAAGACGGGAAAGAGCAAAATCAAGGTGTTGCTTATTTAGATGATGGTACAATGATCGTTGTTGAAGATGGTAGAGAGTATGTTGGTTCCCAACTTGATGTGCTTGTTACAAGTGTACTGCAAACATCTGCAGGCCGTATGATCTTTGCCAAACGTAAATTGTTAGAGAAAGCGTTATAAGTAGAGGATTAAGACGATGTATACATTAATTATTCCAGCAGCAGGACAAGGTAAGCGTATGGGCGCAGGGAAAAATAAGTTATTCTTGCAACTTGATAATGTTCCCATTATTATTCATACATTACGGGCTTTTGAAAAAGATGAACAATGTAGACAAATTATTTTAGCGATTAATGAGAGAGAGCGTTCTTATTTTGAAGAACTTCTTCAAACTTATCATATTCAAAAAGATATTCGATTTGTTCAAGGCGGAAATGAGCGCCAGGATAGTGTATATAATGCTCTTATGTATGTAAGAGAGATAGAGTATGTACTTGTCCACGACGGGGCACGTCCGTTTGTAACGAAAAAGATGATTGAAGATGTATTGCAAATGGCGAAAGAAAAGGGTGCTTCTATTTGTGCAGTACCTGTGAAAGATACAATTAAAAAAGTGATGTATGATGCTGTTGTTGAAACAGTAGAACGTTCCCAACTGCGAGCGGTTCAAACACCGCAAGGGTTTCATGTTCCTATTTTGTTAGAGGCGCATGAGAGTGCAAAACAAGCGGATTTTCTTGGAACTGACGATGCCAGCTTGGTAGAACGCCTTTCTAAAGATGTAGGAGTTGTAGAAGGAAGCTATTACAATATTAAGGTGACAACACCTGAAGATTTAGTGATTGCTGAAAGCTTCTTGCGAGTTTTGCAAATACAGTAGCGATGTTATAATAGAAAAGCTCGGTAGCTACCGAGCTTTTCTATGTATAGAGTGGAAAATTCGGCACGCGGACATATAAAGGCCCGCGCGAGTAATATAATGTGAAGCTGCCTATAAATAGCGGGATAAAGTGAAACTTCCATCAGTGGGGGTTTTTTATCTTCCACCTATCTTCTTTGTTTTCTCAGAATCTTGAGGTGGGAGTCTTACTGCCCGTTAGAGCGGGATAAAATTTATTAGTGTAGTTTGAGGAGGAATTGAAAATGTTTCGAATTGGACAAGGTTTTGATGTGCATGCATTTGCAGAAGGAAGACCATTAATTATTGGTGGGATTACAATTCCATATGAGAAAGGTTTACTTGGACACTCTGATGCTGATGTCCTTTTACATACAATTGCGGATGCTTGTTTAGGAGCAATCGCTGCGGGAGATATCGGTAAGCACTTTCCGGATACAGATCCTGCATTTAAGGATGCGGATTCAGCTGTGCTTTTGCAAAAAGTATGGGAGTTTGTTACAGAGCAAGGGTATGTACTTGGCAACTTAGATTGTACAATTATTGCTCAAAAGCCAAAAATGGCACCGCACATTGAAAGTATGCGTGTGAGAATTAGTGAGCTGCTGCAAACAGACATCGAGAATGTGAATGTAAAAGCAACGACGACAGAAAAATTAGGTTTTACAGGACGAGAAGAAGGAATTGCTTCACAAGCTATTGTATTATTACAGAAAAAATAGTTGTTTTTAATTCGTAAGATGGATAATCATATTTTTTTGGTGTACAATTAAGGAATCTGTTGACATTAAGAATGGAAGGTGTACCAATTATGGAAAAGCAAGTGAGAGTGCGCTATGCGCCAAGTCCAACAGGACACTTACATATCGGAAATGCACGTACGGCATTATTTAACTATTTATTCGCTCGTAGTCAAAACGGAAAATTTATTATCCGTATTGAAGATACAGACGTAAAGCGTAATATTGCTGGCGGCGAAGAAAGCCAATTAACGTACTTAAAATGGCTTGGCATGGACTGGGATGAGAGCGTCGATGTTGGTGGCGAATACGGTCCGTACCGTCAAATGGAGCGTTTAGATATTTATAAAAATTTATATGAAGATTTACTTGAGCGTGGTTTAGCTTATAAATGCTATATGACAGAAGAAGAATTGGAAGCAGAACGTGAAGGGCAAATCGCCCGTGGTGAAACACCTCGTTATGCAGGTAATCACCGTGAACTAACAGAAGAACAAGTAAAACAATTCGAGGAAGAAGGACGCATTCCGAGTATTCGTTTCCGTGTGCCTGAAAACCGTGAATATGTTTTTAATGATATTGTAAAAGGTGAAGTATCCTTTAACTCAAATGATTTCGGTGATTTTGTTATTGTGAAGAAAGATGGTATTCCAACTTATAACTTTGCAGTAGCAGCAGATGATCATTTTATGGAAATCTCGCACGTTCTTCGTGGTGATGACCATATTTCCAATACACCAAAACAAATGATGATTTATGAAGCATTTGGTTGGGATGTACCGCAATTTGGTCATATGACGTTAATCGTGAATGAAAGCCGTAAAAAGTTAAGTAAACGCGACGAATCAATTATTCAATTTATTGAACAATATGAAGCGCTAGGATATCTTCCAGAAGCGATTTTTAACTTTATCGCATTATTAGGTTGGTCACCAGTAGGGGAAGAGGAAATCTTCTCTAAGGATGAGTTTATTGAAATGTTCGATGCAGCTCGCTTATCGAAATCACCAGCGTTATTCGATTCGCAAAAATTAAAGTGGATGAACAACCAATATATGAAAAAGCAAGACTTAGATCGCGTTGTTGAATTAAGCTTACCGCATTTAGTGAAAGCTGGCCGTGTAAGTGAAAATTCAAGTGAGCAAGAATTGGCTTGGATTCGCGATGTGATTGCTCTATATCATGATCAAATGAGTTTTGGTGCTGAAATTGTTGAGCTATCTGATATGTTCTTTAAAGATCATGTAGATTATGAAGAAGAAGGACAAGAGGTGCTGAAAGGTGAACAAGTACCAGAAGTTCTTCGCGTGTTTGCAGCAGAATTAGAAGCATTAGAAGAAGTAGAACCTGCAACAGTTAAAGCGGCGATTAAAGCTGTTCAAAAACAAACTGGTCAAAAAGGAAAAGGTTTGTTCATGCCAATTCGTGTTGCAACAACTGGTCAAACACACGGACCAGAGCTTCCGAATGCAATCGCACTTCTTGGAAAAGAAAAAGTTTTAAATCGTGTTCGTAAAGTAATTGGTTAACATTTTACGGATTTAGAAATATAATAGAAATACTCCAAAATGAAATAAACAAAAGCGACGAGAAGGAGAAGTAGAAAATCATGCTTTTCACAGAGAAAACCACCATTTGGCTGGAAGTGGTTTAAAAGCGGATTTTTGAAGTGCCCCTTTGAGTCTTCTGCTGAACAACGAATGTATTTCGAGAAACGTCATGATGATGTAAAGTAAGCAGAAGCGGTATAAACCGTTATCATGTTTGAGTTTGAGGTCTTTTTAGGCCTAAACAGAGTGGAACCGCGCTAGTAAGGCGTCTCTGTCTATAGACAGAGACGCCTTTTTCTATACATGAAAGGTATGGGGGGAAGTTTTACTTTAAACAAAAAAGGGGGAACACCGATGTTTAAGAGGCTTCGGGAGGATATTGAAGTCGTCTTTGAACAGGATCCAGCGGCGAGAAGTTATATCGAAGTGATTTTAACTTACTCTGGATTGCACGCAATTTGGGCACATCGTATTGCGCACGCCTTTTATAAGCGAAAATTTTTCTTTTTTGCACGTGTTATCTCGCAAATGAGCCGTTTTTTTACAGGTATTGAAATTCACCCAGGGGCAACGATCGGTCGGAAGTTTTTTATCGATCATGGTATGGGAGTTGTAATTGGAGAAACGTGTGAAATTGGAGATAATGTGACGATTTATCAAGGCGTTACGTTAGGTGGTACAGGAAAAGAGAAAGGGAAACGCCACCCAACGATTAAAGATAATGTGTTAATTGCGACAGGTGCGAAAGTGCTTGGATCGATTACAGTTGGAGAAAATTCTAAAATTGGTGCTGGTTCAGTTGTGCTGAAAGAAGTGCCTACGCATTCTACAGTTGTAGGCATTCCTGGTCGTGTCGTGATTCAAAATGGCGTAAAAGTAGGCCAGGAATTAAATCATTGTGATCTTCCAGATCCAATTTTTGATAAGTTGAAAGCGATGGAAGCTGAAATTGAGAAATTAAAAGAGCAACTTGAAGTAAAAGTAGAAAGGACGGATAAAAATGACTATTCACATTTATAATACGTTAACGCGTCAAAAAGAAGCATTTATTCCATTAGAAGAAAATAAAGTGAAAATGTATGTATGCGGACCAACTGTATACAACTACATTCATATTGGGAATGGAAGGCCGCCGATTGTGTTTGATACAGTACGCCGTTATTTGGAGCACCGTGGTTATGATGTTCAATATGTATCTAATTTCACGGATGTGGATGATAAATTGATTAAAGTTGCCAATGAATTAGGAGTAGATGTTCCGACAGTTGCAGATCGTTTTGTTAAAGCATATTTTGAAGACGTAACTGCACTAGGTTGCAAACATGCAACGGCTCACCCTCGTGTAATGGAAAATATGGATATTATTATCGAATTTATTCAAGAGCTTGTAGCTAAGGGATATGCATATGAGTCTGAAGGGGATGTGTATTACAAAACGAAGGAATTTGAAGGGTACGGTAAATTATCACATCAACCAATTGCAGACCTGCGTCATGGTGCACGCATAGAAGTTGGAGAAAAGAAACAAGATCCACTTGACTTTGCATTATGGAAAGCGGCGAAAGAAGGAGAAATCTTCTGGGATAGCCCTTGGGGGGAAGGTCGCCCAGGTTGGCATATTGAGTGCTCAGCCATGGCACGTAAGTATTTAGGTGATACAATCGATATTCATGCTGGTGGGCAAGATTTAACATTCCCGCATCATGAAAATGAAATTGCTCAATCAGAAGCATTGACTGGAAAAACATTTGCACGTTACTGGATGCACAATGGATATATTAATATTAATAATGAAAAGATGTCTAAATCGTTGGGTAACTTTGTTCTTGTTCACGATATTATTAAGCAGTACGATCCGCAATTAATTCGTTTCTTTATGTTATCTGTGCATTATCGTCACCCAATTAATTTTAGTGAGGAATTATTGCAGCATACAAGTAACGGATTAGATCGTATTAAAACGGCTTATGGTAACTTAAAGCATCGCATGGAAAGTAGTACAGATTTAACGGATCACAATGAGAAGTGGTTAGCTGAGATGGAGAAATTCCAGGCTGCATTTGAAGAGGCAATGGATGATGATTTTAATACAGCAAACGCCGTAACGGAGTTATACAACTTAGCAAATCATGCAAATCAATATTTATTAGAACAACATACATCAAAAGCGGTAATTGAAGCGTATGTGAAGCAATTTGAAACGCTATTTGGAATCTTAGGATTAGAATTAACGAAAGAAGAATTACTTGATGAGGAAATTGAAGCATTAATCCAAAAACGTATTGAGGCTCGTAAA
The DNA here is from genome assembly GCF_037104725.1 of Bacillus bruguierae. Taxonomy (NCBI): domain Bacteria; kingdom Bacillati; phylum Bacillota; class Bacilli; order Caryophanales; family Bacillaceae; genus Bacillus; species Bacillus bruguierae. The sequence goes on from NZ_JBAWSX010000023.1 coordinate 14,574, forward strand.
AATCGTGATTTTGCATTATCTGATCAGATTCGCGATGAGTTAAAAGAGCGTAACATTATTTTGGAAGATACACCACAAGGTACGAGATGGAAAAGAGGCTAAACATGATTGATGCAAAGCAATTAAATAGCTTAGCGTTAGCGTATATGGGTGATGCGGTATATGAACAGTATATCCGCTATCACTTGCTTCAAAAAGGGACAGTTCGTCCAAATCAACTACATCGTTTGGGGACAAGCTTTGTTTCTGCAAAAGCACAAGCAAAAGTGGTTCATCATTTATTGGAGACAGCATTTCTTAATGAAGAAGAGGAAGCTGTATTAAGAAGAGGACGTAATGCAAAATCAGGTTCTGTTCCGAAAAATACAGATGTACAAACGTATCGATATAGTACTGCTTTTGAAGCGTTGATTGGATATCATTATTTATTAAATCATCAAACGCGAATAGAAGAGATTGTATGTGAAGCGATTCGTGTATTAGAGAATAAGGAAGGAGGCGCGTAAGCGTGAATAGTGAATATATTATTGGTCGTAACCCTGTAATTGAAGCGCTGAGATCAGGTCGTGATATTAATAAGATTTGGATTGCAGAAGGTGCTGCGAAAGGACAAGTGCAAATTGTACTTGCATTAGCGAAAGAAAATAAAATTTTAGTACAGAATGCGCCAAAGAAAAAATTAGATCAACTTGTAGAGGGGAATCATCAAGGTGTAATTGCACAAGTGGCAGCATATGAATATGCAGACTTAGAGGATTTATTTGCAGTAGCAGCGAAGCGGAATGAAGATCCTTTCTTTTTAATTCTTGATGAGATTGAAGATCCACACAACTTAGGTTCTATTATGCGTACGGCAGATGCGGTAGGAGCTCACGGTATTATTATTCCGAAGCGCAGAGCGGTTGGTTTAACAGCGGCAGTTGCAAAGGCTTCGACGGGAGCGATTGAGTATGTTCCGGTAGCTCGTGTGACAAATTTATCGAGAACGATTGATGAGTTAAAAGAGCGTGGACTTTGGATTGCAGGTACAGATGCAAAAGGAAAAGATGACTATCGTAATTTAGATGGAAATATGCCAATTGGCTTAGTGATTGGTAGTGAGGGGAAAGGTATGAGTCGCCTTATTGGCGAGAAATGCGATTTCCTCATCCATTTGCCGATGGCTGGTAAAGTTACATCCTTGAATGCTTCAGTTGCTGCTAGCTTGTTAATGTATGAAGTGTATCGGAAACGTCATCCAATCGGTAAGTAAGAATGAATGATATTTTAATCGTTGATGGCTACAACATTATTGGGGCTTGGGCAGATTTGAGAAAGCTAAGGGATGTAGACTTGCAGGCTTCACGCGACTTACTTATTGATAAAATGGCAGATTATCAAGGATATACAGGCACGAAAGTTATGATTGTGTTTGATGCGTATTCTGTTTATGGAATTGAAAAGAAGATGAAACAAGCGCGTGTTGACGTGATTTTTACAAGAAAGAACCAAACGGCCGATGAGAAAATTGAGCAACTTGCAATTGAACTACGTAATATTAATACGCGTATTTATGTTGCGACGTCTGATTACACAGAGCAGTGGGCTATTTTTGGACAAGGTGCTCTGCGTAAATCAGCGCGTGAGTTAGAGATAGAAGTTCAGGCGATGGAACGAACCGTACGTCATGAAACGAAGAAAACAAAAGAAACGCAACCGGCTATGCGAACGATATTTAGTGAAGAAGTTACAGAAAAATTAGAAAAATTAAGACGAGGAGGGCGTTGAAATGTTGACGCTCTCCAATTTCTTACTGTATAATATTGCTAAATAACTAGCGGTCGGAGGGATCAGATTGGAAGTAGACTTCGCAAGCGACAACAGTGTTATATTTAGTGGTTTAGAGGATGAAGAGATAGTTGAATTAGTAAGGAAAGGTAATGTAGATGCGCTAGAGTATTTGATTCATAAGTACAAAAACTTTGTTCGTGCAAAATCAAGATCTTATTTTTTAGTTGGTGCTGATCGTGAAGATATTATTCAAGAAGGTATGATTGGATTATTTAAGGCGATTCGTGATTACAAAGAGGACAAGCTATCTTCTTTTAAAGCTTTTGCGGAATTATGTATTACACGCCAAATTATCACCGCTATTAAAACTGCGACAAGGCAGAAACATATTCCTTTAAATTCGTACGTTTCTTTAGACAAGCCAATTTATGATGAAGAATCTGATCGAACTCTGTTAGATGTTATATCTGAGGCGAAGATGACGGATCCTGAAGAGATGATTATTAGCCAAGAAGAGTATGTTGATATAGAATCAAAAATATCTGAATTATTAAGCGATTTAGAAAGAAAAGTATTGTCTTTGTACTTAGATGGAAGATCGTATCAAGAGATTTCAGAGCAATTGAATCGTCATGTGAAATCCATTGATAATGCTCTGCAACGAGTGAAAAGAAAACTAGAACGTTATATGGAAATGAGAGAAGCGGCAACTGTTAATGCGTCCTCCATTAAGCGAAATATATAAATGCCAATTGAAAAATCGAATCCTTTCTAGAGGGGAGAAGGTATTTGGCTATACATAGAAGCGGTCAGATCCTTTTGCCAAAAATACACAGATTAAAATAAAGGGCGAAAGCCAGCGGGTCATTTTTATTTTATCCCACTATTCGTGGGCAGTAAGACCTCCACCTCAAGATTCAGAGAGAAGTGTTGTCCAGTTCCAGTGGCTAGAATTTCCGGTCGTTTCGCCCCCTCCGACGAGGCAAAAAGTGCCTCTTTGTCAGGGGTGTGGGCGTCCTGCGATTCTGAGCGAGCCGCTTCCGCTTTTCTAAAGAAGATAGGTGGGGGATGAAGACCCCCCACTGACGGAAGTTTCACTTTATAAAGCAACGGCTTATATGTTGAGAAACAAAAATGGGTTTATATAGATGCTTCTTTAAATTATATTAAAATAGTAGATTAATAGAAAAGAGAGGTTTTTCCTCTCCTTTTCTTTTTGGAGTAGGTGGGAAGTGTCATTGACATTGTATTTTATTGTATGATACATTTTTAATGAAATAATGTTACAAGGCTGGTGTAACAGATGAGAAAAAAAGTTGTACTCGCATGTGAAAAGTGTAATAATCGAAACTATTCCACAATGAAAGATATAAGCTCAGTAGAGCGTCTTGAGATAAAGAAATTTTGTAAAACATGCAATGCGCATATGATTCATAAGGAAACAAAATAAATAATCGTAATTATGCACTGGAGGTTCCGGAAATGCGTTTGACGAACTTTTTTGGCGATGTAAGCCGTGAAATGAAAAAAGTAAGTTGGCCGAAAAAAGATGAATTATTCCGTTCGACACTTACTGTAATTGCAACCGTTGTATTCTGTGCAGTTTTCTTTGCAGTGGTGGATATGGGGATTTCTTCTTTAATTCGTTTAATTCTTGAATAAGAAGCACTTATACATGATATAATGTTAATGTTATTTATACGAACTGTGTAAAAGCCCGGTGAACGGGTTTTTTCATTTGCGCGAAAAAATGTACGTCAGGGAGGGAAGGACGGTCGTCCTAAATCAATGGAAAAACGTTGGTATGTTGTCCATACTTATTCTGGATATGAAAATAAAGTAAAAACGAACCTAGAGAAACGTGTAGAATCAATGGGTATGCAAGATAAGATTTTCCGTGTTATTGTTCCAGAGGAAACAGAAGTAGAAATGAAAAACGGAAAAGAGAAAGTAACTAAGAGAAAAGTATTTCCAGGTTACGTATTAGTAGAACTTATCATGACAGATGATTCTTGGTATGTTGTCCGCAATACACCGGGGGTAACAGGGTTTGTTGGTTCTTCTGGATCTGGTTCAAAACCATCTCCGTTATTAGAAGAAGAAGTAGTTGTGATTTTAAAACACATGGGGATGGAAAATGAAGTAGTTGACTTTGATTTTGAACTTCATGAGACTGTACGTGTGAATGAAGGCCCATTTGCAAACTATACAGGTGCTATTAATGAAATTGACTTAGAAAAACAAAGAGTTACAGTACTTGTTGATATGTTTGGTCGCGAAACTTCAGTTGAGCTAGACTTCCACCAAATTGAAAAATTATAAAATCAAACTTGAAATGAATTGTAAAAAGTGATAATATCTTTAAAGTCAGTACGTCTTCGGAAACGGAGACGTTTTTTGAAAAATTTTATCGCTAAAGATAAAATATGAAGTGGGAGGGCAAAAAATAATTGCCCATTGACCACATCACGGACTTAAGGAGGTGTGTCTCGTGGCTAAAAAGGTAATTAAAATGGTAAAACTTCAAATTCCTGCAGGTAAAGCTAACCCAGCTCCACCAGTTGGTCCAGCATTAGGACAAGCGGGTGTTAACATCATGGGCTTCTGTAAAGAGTTCAACGCTCGTACAGCAGATCAAGCTGGTCTAATCATTCCTGTTGAAATTACAGTATTTGAAGACCGTTCATTCACTTTCATTACTAAAACTCCTCCTGCTGCTGTTCTTCTTAAGAAAGTAGCTGGTATCGAGTCTGGTTCTGGTGAACCAAACCGTAATAAAGTGGCAACTGTTAAGCGTGATAAAGTTCGCGAAATCGCTGAAACTAAAATGCCTGACCTAAACGCTGCTAGCGTAGAAGCTGCAATGCGTATGGTTGAAGGTACTGCACGCAGTATGGGCATTGTTATCGAAGACTAATTCGATTTGTTATTTTGTAAAAGAGGTTGCGGGTCTGGAGTTCCAATTCGCAACCTTTATTATCGTAAATGAATGTCGTTTTTTAAATAAAAGGGTGGGCGCACATCCTCGGTTGTATCGAAAATAAGGCGTAAACGTGGGAGGTTATTCCGCTAAAACCACATTGAGGAGGAAATAAAATGGCTAAAAGAGGTAAAAAGTACGTAGAAGCTGCGAAGCTTGTTGATCGTGCGACTGCTTACTCTGCAACAGAGGCAGTAGAATTAGTAAAGAAAACAAACACAGCTAAATTTGATGCAAGTGTAGAAGCTGCATTCCGTTTAGGCGTTGATCCTAAGAAAGCTGACCAACAAATTCGTGGTGCAGTTGTTCTTCCACACGGTACTGGTAAAGTACAACGTGTATTAGTATTCGCTAAAGGCGAAAAATTAAAAGAAGCTGAAGCAGCTGGAGCTGACTTCGTAGGTGATGCAGATTACATCAACAAAATCCAACAAGGTTGGTTCGATTTTGATGTAGTAGTAGCAACTCCTGACATGATGGGTGAAGTTGGTAAACTTGGTCGTGTATTAGGACCTAAAGGTTTAATGCCAAACCCTAAAACTGGAACAGTTACTTTCGACGTAACAAAAGCAGTTAACGAAATCAAAGCTGGTAAAGTAGAATACCGCGTTGATAAAGCTGGTAACATCCATGTGCCAATCGGTAAAGTATCTTTCGAAGATGCGAAATTAGTTGAAAACTTAGAAACAGTTGCTGACGCGCTTCTAAAAGCTAAGCCAGCTGCTGCAAAAGGTACTTACATGAAGAACGTAACAGTTGCTTCTACAATGGGACCTGGCGTACGCGTTGACGTTTCAACTATTGCGTAAAAATTGGAAGTTGACTTCATGATGAAGTTTTAATATAATCATCTATGTTGTGAATTTTAATAGTGTACCGTAGACAGTAGGTGCCATCTTGGCTTAATATCCTACCGAGGTGTAAATATACGGAACGGAAATTTTCTGTGACTATATGCCTCCATGTCTATAACTGGGCACGGAGGCTTTTTAGTGCACTTTCGGTACATCTTCTATATAATCTACAGGAGGTGTAATAACATGACTAAAGCAATCGAAGCAAAACAACATGTTGTAACTGAAATCGCTGGTAAACTTAGCGAAAGTAAATCAACAATCGTTGTTGACTACCGTGGTTTAACAGTTTCTGAAGTAACAGAATTACGTAAAACATTACGTGAAGCTGGCGTTGAGTTCAAAGTTTACAAAAACTCTTTAACTCGTCGTGCTGCAGAAGTTGCTGAACTAACTGAGTTAAATGAATTCCTAACAGGACCAAACGCTATCGCGTTCAGTAACGAAGATGTAGTTGCTCCTGCGAAAGTATTAAACGACTTTGCGAAAAATCACGAAGCTTTAGAAATTAAAGCTGGTGTAATCGAAGGTAAACTTGTAACTGTTGATGAGGTTAAAGCTATCGCTACTCTTCCATCACGTGAAGGCTTACTTTCTATGCTTCTTAGCGTTCTTCAAGCTCCAATCCGCAACCTTGCACTTGCTGCAAAAGCTGTTGCTGATCAAAAAGAAGAGCAAGGCGCTTAATTTTTTAAAAGATAATTACGTGTTATCGATCAAACAATATGAACTTATTTAATAAGGGAGGATATTTACAATGACTAAAGAACAAATCATTGAAGCAGTTAAAAATATGACTGTATTAGAACTTAACGACTTAGTAAAAGCTATCGAGGAAGAATTCGGCGTAACTGCTGCTGCTCCTGTAGCTGTTATGGGTGGCGCTGCTGGTGAAGCTGCTGCTGAGAAAACTGAATTTGATGTAGTACTTGCTGATGCAGGCGCTCAAAAAATCAAAGTTATCAAAGTTGTTCGTGAAATCACTGGTCTTGGATTAAAAGAAGCTAAAGAAGTAGCTGACAACACTCCAAAAGCAGTTAAAGAAGGCGTTTCTAAAGAAGAAGCTGAAGAAATCAAAGCTAAACTTGAAGAAGTTGGCGCTGCTGTAGAAGTTAAGTAATTAACTTTTGAAGCTTAAAAAAAGCTCGCTCTCATGCGAGCTTTTTTTTTAACTGTAAAGAAAAGAGGTGGCCATATGGCAGACCATTATTTTTCTAATGATCCTTCTAGCAAAAGTGATCGTAAACGTTGGGAATATACGCTTAGAGGATCTCAATTTGTTTTCTTATCTGACCACGGAGTATTTTCAAAAAATGAAGTGGATTTTGGTTCTCGTCTTTTAATTGAAACGTTTCAAATGTCAGATGTTCAAGGTGATGTGTTGGATGTCGGGTGTGGGTATGGTCCAATTGGTTTATCTTTAGCGAAAGAGTTTCAAGGGCGCGTAGTTCATATGGTGGATGTAAACGAAAGGGCGCTTGGGCTTGCAAAAGAAAACGCTGCTAATAACCGAATTGGAAATGTCCAAATCTATCAAAGTAGTGTATATGAAAATGTGAGTGGAGAATATGCTGCTATTTTATCAAATCCGCCAATTCGTGCTGGAAAACAAGTTGTGCATGAAATTTTAGAAGAAGCGGTGAATCATCTTGTGCCGGGCGGCGAGCTTTGGATTGTAATTCAGAAAAAGCAAGGTGCGCCATCTGCGATGAAAAAATTAGAAGAAGTGTTCGATGTTGTGGAAGTCGTAGAAAAGAAAAAAGGCTATTATATCATAAAATCAAAAAAACGTTGACGGTTATTTTGGGTTGTGTTAACATTATAAAATGCCAATATATGATTTTCTGCGTTGAGAACAATGTATATTTTTGCTTCTCTTGGAAAAGATAGTAAAATCAGCAGATTATGAAACAGAATGATGGTTTTCTTATAGAAGCCATTTTTCTTTTTTGAGCAGTTAGAAACACTCAACGTATCTATCTTTTTAGAGGAAAAAGGCTACGTAATTTGCGTTAGTCGTATTTAGTTGTGATTTTGCACATTTTTGTGCATTTATAATACTCTTGATTTGAGGGGTGAAGCAGTTGACAGGTCAACTAGTTCAATACGGACGACACCGCCAACGAAGAAGTTATGCCCGTATTAGTGAGGTATTAGAATTACCAAATCTTATCGAAATTCAAACCTCTTCTTATCAGTGGTTTCTTGATGAGGGTTTGCGAGAAATGTTCCAAGACATTTCTCCGATTGAAGACTTTACGGGAAATCTATCGCTTGAGTTTATCGACTACAGTCTAGGTGAAACGAAATATTCTGTAGAAGAGTGTAAAGAGCGTGATGTGACGTATGCAGCACCACTTCGTGTAAAAGTGCGTCTAATCAATAAAGAAACTGGTGAAGTAAAAGAGCAAGATGTGTTCATGGGGGATTTCCCGCTCATGACAGAGACAGGAACATTTGTAATTAACGGTGCAGAACGCGTTATTGTTTCTCAGTTAGTTCGTTCACCAAGTGTATACTACAGCGGAAAAGTGGACAAAAACGGAAAACGCGGATTTACTGCTACTGTAATTCCAAACCGCGGAGCTTGGTTGGAGTATGAAACAGATGCTAAGGATGTTGTTTATGTGCGTATCGATCGTACGCGTAAATTACCTGTAACTGTTTTGTTACGCGCATTAGGGTTTGGCTCTGATCAAGAAATCACCGAATTGATAGGTGATAACGAATACTTAAGCAATACGCTAGAAAAAGATAACACGGATAGCACAGAAAAAGCGCTGCTCGAAATTTATGAGCGTCTACGTCCAGGTGAGCCACCAACAGTAGAAAATGCAAAGAGTTTGCTTGTTTCTCGCTTCTTTGATCCAAAACGTTATGATCTAGCAAATGTAGGTCGCTACAAAATTAATAAGAAATTACACATTAAAAACAGATTGTTTAACCAACGTTTGGCTGAAACTTTAGTGGATCCTGAAACAGGTGAAATTTTAGCAACAGAAGGAACAATCCTAGATCGTCGTACATTAGATCGTATTTTACCTTATTTAGAAAAGAACATTGGTTTTAAAACAGTGAAACCAATGGGCGGAGTGGTAGAAGGTAATGTTGAATTACAATCTATTAAGATTTATGCTCCGGATGCAGATGGAGAGCGTTCTATCAATATTATTGGTAATGCGAATATCGATCGCGATGTAAAACATATTACACCAGGCGATATTATTGCATCTATTAGCTATTTCTTTAATCTTCTATATAAAGTAGGAGACACAGACGATATTGACCATTTAGGAAACCGTCGCCTACGTTCTGTAGGGGAATTGTTACAAAACCAATTCCGTATCGGTCTTTCTCGTATGGAACGTGTTGTTCGTGAGAGAATGTCAATTCAAGATACAAATGCAATTACACCGCAAGCGTTAATTAACATTCGTCCGGTTATTGCATCTATTAAAGAGTTCTTCGGTAGCTCTCAGTTATCTCAGTTTATGGATCAAACAAACCCATTAGCAGAGTTAACACATAAACGAAGACTATCTGCATTAGGACCTGGTGGTTTAACGCGTGAGCGCGCAGGCTTTGAAGTGCGTGACGTTCACTACTCTCACTATGGTCGTATGTGTCCAATTGAAACGCCAGAGGGACCAAACATCGGTTTGATTAACTCTTTATCTTCATTTGCGAAAGTAAATGAGTTTGGTTTCATTGAAACACCATATCGCCGCGTGGATCCAGAAACTGGCCGTGTAACAACACGTGTAGATTATTTAACAGCTGATGAACAAGATAATTATGTTGTTGCCCAAGCAAACGCACGTTTATCTGAAGATGGAGATTTCCTTGACGAAGACGTTGTAGCTCGTTTCCGAGATGAGAACGTTGTAGTAAAACGTGAACGTATCGACTATATGGATATCTCTCCAAAACAGGTTGTGTCTGCTGCGACAGCTTGTATTCCGTTCTTAGAAAACGATGACTCGAACCGTGCGCTAATGGGTGCGAACATGCAACGTCAAGCGGTTCCACTTATGAACCCAGAATCTCCAATTGTAGGTACTGGTATGGAGTACGTATCGGCGAAAGATTCAGGTGCTGCAGTAATTTGTAAACACCCTGGTATTGTTGAACGTGTAGAAGCTCGCGAAGTTTGGGTACGCCGTTATATCGAAGTAGACGGTCAGCAAGTAAAAGGTGACTTAGATCGCTACAAAATGTTGAAATTCATCCGTTCTAACCAAGGAACTTGTTACAACCAACGTCCAATCGTAAGTGTTGGCGATGAAGTTGTAAAAGGGGAGATTCTTGCAGACGGTCCTTCTATGGAAAAAGGTGAACTTGCACTTGGTCGTAACGTGCTTGTTGGCTTTATGACATGGGATGGTTATAACTACGAGGATGCGATCATTATGAGTGAGCGCCTTGTAAAAGATGATGTGTACACTTCAATTCATATTGAAGAATATGAGTCTGAAGCTCGTGATACGAAGCTAGGACCAGAAGAAATTACACGAGACATTCCAAACGTAGGGGAAGATGCGCTTCGCAACCTTGATGAGCGCGGTATCATCCGCATCGGTGCAGAAGTAAAAGACGGAGACTTGCTTGTTGGTAAAGTAACGCCAAAAGGTGTAACGGAGTTAACAGCAGAAGAACGCCTATTACATGCAATCTTTGGTGAGAAAGCTCGTGAAGTACGTGATACATCACTACGTGTACCACACGGTGGTGGCGGTATTATCTTAGACGTAAAAGTATTTAACCGTGAAGATGGCGATGAATTGCCACCAGGTGTAAATCAACTTGTACGTGCATATATCGTTCAAAAACGTAAAATTTCTGAAGGTGACAAGATGGCCGGCCGTCACGGTAACAAAGGTGTTATCTCCCGTATTTTACCGGAAGAAGATATGCCTTACTTACCAGATGGTACACCAATCGATATCATGTTAAACCCATTAGGGGTACCATCTCGTATGAATATCGGTCAGGTGTTAGAGCTTCATCTAGGTATGGCAGCAAGATATCTTGGTATCCACGTTGCAACACCAGTATTCGATGGTGCTCGTGAGGAAGATGTATGGGGAACAATTGAAGAAGCTGGTATGGCGCGTGATGCGAAGACAATTTTATACGATGGCCGTACTGGTGAACCGTTCGACAACCGTGTATCTGTTGGTGTCATGTACATGATTAAACTTGCACACATGGTTGACGATAAACTTCATGCTCGTTCTACTGGACCATACTCACTTGTAACGCAGCAACCTCTTGGAGGTAAAGCGCAGTTCGGTGGACAGCGTTTCGGTGAGATGGAGGTTTGGGCACTTGAAGCTTACGGTGCTGCATATACTCTTCAAGAAATCTTAACAGTTAAGTCGGATGATGTTGTTGGGCGTGTGAAAACGTACGAATCGATTGTAAAAGGCGAAAACGTTCCAGAACCAGGTGTTCCTGAATCATTCAAAGTATTGATTAAGGAATTACAAAGTTTAGGTATGGATGTTAAGATGATGTCTAGCGACGATACTGAAATTGAAATGCGTGATACTGATGACGATGATCATCAATCTGCAGATAAATTAAATGTCGAAGTTGAGGCAACGAAGGAATAATTGGGATAACCTGTAGATTAAAAGGGAGGTAGGCCCCTTGATAGATGTAAACAACTTTGAATATATGAAGATTGGACTTGCATCACCAGACAAAATTCGCTCTTGGTCATATGGGGAAGTAAAAAAACCCGAAACGATTAACTATCGTACATTGAAACCAGAGAAAGACGGTTTGTTCTGTGAGCGTATTTTCGGTCCAACAAAAGACTGGGAATGTCATTGTGGTAAATATAAACGTGTCCGTTATAAAGGTGTAGTTTGTGATCGATGCGGCGTTGAAGTAACGCGTGCGAAAGTTCGTCGTGAACGTATGGGTCATATTGAATTAGCTGCTCCTGTATCTCATATTTGGTATTTCAAAGGTATCCCAAGCCGCATGGGACTTGTCTTAGACATGTCCCCTCGCGCGCTTGAAGAAGTAATTTATTTCGCTTCTTATGTAGTAACAGAAAGTGGAGATACACCACTTGATAAGAAGCAACTTCTTTCGGAGAAAGAATACCGTGCGTATCGCGATAGATACGGAAACTCTTTCCAAGCTTCCATGGGCGCAGAAGCAATTAAGAAGTTATTACAAGATATCGATTTAGATAAAGAAGTAGACTTCTTAAAAGAAGAGTTAAAAACAGCGCAAGGACAACGTCGTACGCGCGCTATTAAACGTCTAGAAGTATTAGAAGCATTCCGTAACTCTGGAAACGAACCATCTTGGATGATTCTAGATGTTCTTCCAGTTATCCCACCAGAACTTCGCCCGATGGTACAGTTAGATGGTGGACGTTTTGCAACTTCTGACTTAAACGACCTATATCGTCGTGTAATTAACCGTAACAATCGTTTAAAACGTTTATTAGACTTAGGTGCACCAAGCATTATTGTCCAAAACGAAAAGCGTATGTTACAAGAAGCAGTAGATGCTTTAATTGATAACGGTCGTCGTGGTCGTCCAGTTACTGGACCTGGTAACCGTCCGTTAAAATCTCTTTCCCATATGTTAAAAGGTAAGCAAGGACGCTTCCGTCAAAACTTATTAGGTAAACGTGTTGACTACTCTGGTCGTTCCGTTATCGTTGTAGGACCGAACCTGAAAATGTACCAATGCGGTCTGCCAAAAGAAATGGCGCTGGAACTGTTCAAACCTTTCGTTATGAAAGAGTTAGTAGGAAAAGGTTTAGCGCACAACATTAAGAGTGCTAAACGTAAAATTGAACGAGTACAACCTGAAGTTTGGGATGTTTTAGAGTCTGTAATTAAAGAACACCCTGTACTTTTAAACCGTGCTCCAACGCTTCACCGTCTTGGTATTCAAGCGTTTGAACCTACATTGGTAGAAGGTCGTGCAATTCGTCTGCATCCACTTGTATGTACTGCATACAACGCGGACTTTGACGGTGACCAAATGGCGGTTCACGTTCCGTTATCATCAGAAGCACAGGCAGAAGCTCGTCTTCTTATGTTAGCTGCACAAAACATTTTGAACCCGAAAGATGGAAAACCAGTTGTTACACCGTCTCAGGATATGGTATTAGGTAACTACTACTTAACGCTTGAGCGCGCGGGTGCAATTGGTGAAGGTATGATTTTCAAAGATACGAACGAAGCATTACTTGCATACCAAAACGGATATGTACACTTGCATACTCGTGTTGCTGTTGCAGCAAGCTCTGTAAATAACGAAACGTTTACAGAAGAGCAAAACAGCAAGCTGTTGTTAACAACAGTTGGTAAGTTAATATTCAATGAAATCTTACCGAAATCATTCCCTTACATTAATGAACCAACAAAAACAAACTTGGAGAAAGAAACTCCAGTGGAATACTTTGTTGAAAAAGGTTCTAACGTAAGAGAAATTATTGCTAGTCGCGAAGAAGTGGCGCCATTTAGCAAGAAAATTCTTGGTAATATCATTGCGGAAGTATTTAAACGTTTCAAGATTACAGAAACGTCTCGCATGCTTGATCGTATGAAAAACCTAGGATTTAAATATTCTACAAAAGCTGGTATTACAGTTGGGGTAGCGGATATCCTTGTATTAGGTGAAAAAGAAGAAATCTTGCGTGAAGCGCAAGCAAAAGTAGATACAGTAATTAAACAATTCCGTCGTGGTTTAATCACGGAAGAAGAACGTTATGATCGCGTTATCTCTATTTGGAGTAATGCAAAAGACGTTATCCAAGGAAAACTGATGAAAACTCTAGATAAGCGCAACCCGATCTTCATGATGAGTGATTCTGGTGCCCGTGGTAACGCATCGAACTTTACTCAGCTTGCTGGTATGCGTGGTTTGATGGCCAACCCATCTGGACGTATCATCGAACTTCCAATCAAATCAAGTTTCCGTGAAGGTTTAACGGTACTTGAGTACTTCATCTCTACGCATGGTGCGCGTAAAGGTCTTGCCGATACAGCACTTAAAACTGCCGATTCTGGTTACTTAACACGTCGTCTTGTTGACGTTGCACAAGATGTTATCGTTCGTGAAGATGACTGTGGAACAGATCGTGGTTTATTAATTGGCGCAATTAAAGAAGGAAACGAAATTATCGAATCCTTATACGATCGTCTTGTAGGACGTTTCGCAAGAAAAACTCTGAAACATCCAGAAACAGGCGAAGTGTTAGTTCGTGAAAATGAATTAATTACAGAAGATATCGCTCATATCATCGAAAAATCAGGCGTTGAACAATTGTACATCCGCTCTGCATTTACATGTAACACACGCCACGGCGTATGTAAGAAGTGTTATGGTCGTAACTTAGCTACTGGTACAGACGTAGAAGTAGGAGAAGCGGTAGGTATTATCGCAGCTCAATCTATCGGTGAGCCAGGTACACAGTTAACGATGCGTACATTCCATACAGGTGGGGTTGCTGGAGACGATATCACACAAGGTTTACCGCGTATTCAAGAGATTTTCGAAGCGCGTAATCCGAAAGGGCAAGCGGTTATCAGTGAGATTGATGGTGTTGTTGCAGCGATTAACGATGTGAAAGATCGCCAAGAAGTTGTTGTACAAGGTGATGTAGAAGCTCGTACGTATGCAATTCCTTATGGCGCTCGTTTAAAAGTAGCTCCAGGACACCGCATCGAACACGGTAAAGAACTTACTGAAGGTTCTATCGATCCGAAAGAATTACTGAAAGTAACAGATATTACGGCAGTTCAAGAATACTTGCTTCGTGAGGTACAAAAAGTATACCGTATGCAAGGGGTAGAAATTGGTGATAAGCACGTTGAAGTAATGGTTCGCCAAATGCTTCGTAAAGTTCGTGTAATCGATGCTGGTGAAACAGACGTATTACCAGGAACATTACTTGATATCCATCAATTTACAGATGCAAATGCGAAAGTGTTGCTTCAAGGCAAGCAACCAGCAACGGCGCGTCCAATCCTTCTTGGTATTACGAAGGCTTCACTTGAAACAGATTCGTTCTTATCTGCAGCATCATTCCAGGAAACAACTCGTGTGTTAACTGATGCGGCAATTAAAGGTAAGCGTGACGAACTTCTTGGTCTGAAAGAAAATGTTATTATCGGTAAGCTTGTTCCAGCTGGTACAGGTATGAATCGTTACCGTAAAGTCGATCTTGTGAAAACAGCACAAGAAGAAATAAATGTAGAAAATGACGAGGTTTACGTAGAAAACTAAAATTTTCCGTCGTAAATTTTGCATAAAAAAAATAATCCTAGTTGACATTATGCGATGCAAAATGTTAATATAAGCAAGGTTGCTCCTTAATAAACGTTGAATGTAATTCAACACGGTATAGTTAGAACGTTGTCGTAGCTTTTAGCAATGCAACATAACATACTTTTTCAAAACTGGATCTTAACATGAAAATGAGTGAGATCAAGTAGGAGCTTCAGTGATAGGAATAACAAGTTAAAACTGTTTTTGTGAGGAGAGAGCATTTGCTCTCCCTTGCAAAAACTTTGTTTTCAACTAATAATGAACCACCTGGATATGTGGTCATACAAACGTGCGAAGGGAGGATAAATTAATGCCTACTATTAACCAATTAGTGAGAAATGGACGTACTGATAAAGTATGGAAATCTAAATCACCTGCGTTAAACAAAGGTTTCAACTCTTTAAAGAAAAAAGCAACTGATATCTCTGCACCTCAAAAACGTGGTGTATGTACTCGTGTTGGTACAATGACTCCGAAGAAACCGAACTCAGCGTTACGTAAATACGCTCGTGTACGTTTAACAAATGGTATCGAGGTTACTGCTTACATCCCAGGTATCGGTCATAACCTACAAGAACACAGCGTAGTATTAATTCGCGGTGGTCGTGTAAAAGACTTACCAGGGGTACGTTACCACATCGTTCGTGGTGCGCTTGACACAGCTGGTGTTGACAAACGTATGCAAGGACGTTCTAAATATGGTACTAAGAGACCAAAACCTGCTAAGAAATAATAAAACTGAACTGAAAGGAGGAACTCAATATGCCTCGTAAAGGACCTGTTGCGAAACGTGACGTGTTACCAGATCCAATGTACAATTCTAAACTTGTAACACGCCTAATCAACAAAATGATGGTTGACGGTAAAAAAGGTAAATCTCAAACAATTCTTTATAATGCGTTCGATATCGTTCGCGAACGTACTGGTAACGAACCAATGGAAGTATTCGAGCAAGCTCTTAAGAACATCATGCCTGTTCTTGAAGTACGCGCTCGTCGTGTTGGTGGTGCTAACTACCAAGTTCCAGTTGAGGTTCGTCCAGAACGCCGTACAACTTTAGGTCTTCGCTGGTTAGTAAACTACGCTCGTCTTCGTGGTGAAAAAACTATGGAAGAGCGTTTAGCTTACGAAATCTTAGATGCAGCTAACAACGCTGGTGCATCTGTTAAGAAACGTGAAGACACTCACAAAATGGCAGAAGCTAACAAAGCATTTGCTCATTACCGTTGGTAGGATTCAACGAAAAATAACTATAAGCATAAACCGCTTTATTTGTCGCTTATGGAAGTGTGGAGAGGGAGAATTCCTCTCCCTTTCAATGGGCGCTCGTTTTACATAATGAGGGTACTAGACATACTGACATATGTAACAAAATAAAGTGGCTTTTTTGCTACTTAAAATAAAAAAATCCAATCCATATTAGGAAGGAGAAAGACACCAAATGACAAGAGAGTTCTCCTTAGAAAACACTCGTAATATTGGTATCATGGCTCACATCGATGCTGGTAAAACAACAGCAACTGAGCGTATCCTGTACTACACAGGCCGCATTCACAAAATCGGTGAAACTCACGAAGGTGCATCTCAGATGGACTGGATGGAGCAAGAGCAAGAGCGTGGTATCACAATTACTTCTGCGGCAACTACAGCTCAATGGAAAGGTCATCGTGTAAACATCATTGACACTCCAGGACACGTAGATTTCACTGTAGAAGTAGAACGTTCTTTACGCGTACTTGATGGTGCGGTAGCAGTACTTGACGCGCAATCTGGTGTAGAACCACAAACAGAAACTGTTTGGCGCCAAGCTACTACTTACGGTGTACCACGTATCGTGTTCGTTAACAAAATGGACAAGATCGGTGCAGACTTCTTATACTCTGTAGGAACAATTCATGACCGTTTACAAGCAAACGCACATCCAATTCAGTTACCAATCGGTGCTGAGGATCAGTTTACAGGAATTATCGACCTAGTAGAAGAGTGTGCATACATGTATGCAAACGACTTAGGAACAGATATTCAACGTATTGAAATTCCTGCAGAACATAAAGAATTAGCTGATGAATACCGCGGAAAACTTATCGAAGCGGTAGCAGAGCTTGATGAAGAAATGATGATGAAGTACCTAGAAGGTGAAGAAATCACTGTAGAAGAGCTTAAAGCTGGTATCCGTAAGGCTACAACTTCTGTAGAATTCTTCCCAGTAATCTGTGGTTCTGCATTCAAAAATAAAGGTGTTCAAATTCTGTTAGATGCAGTTATCGACTACCTACCATCTCCATTAGACGTACCAGCTATTAAAGGTACTCTTCCGGACACAGATGAAGAAGTAGAACGTCATTCTAGCGATGAAGAGCCTTTCGCAGCATTAGCATTCAAAATCATGACTGACCCTTATGTTGGTAAGTTAACATTCTTCCGTGTGTACTCTGGTGTGTTAAACTCTGGATCATACGTGAAAAACTCAACTAAAGGTAAGCGTGAGCGTGTAGGTCGTATCCTACAAATGCACGCAAACAGCCGTGAAGAGATTTCAACAGTTTACGCTGGTGACATCGCTGCTGCTGTTGGTTTAAAAGATACTACAACTGGTGATACTCTTTGTGACGAGAAGAGCCTTGTTATCCTTGAGTCTATGGAATTCCCAGAGCCAGTTATCTCTGTAGCTATCGAACCAAAATCTAAAGCTGACCAAGATAAAATGGGTACAGCATTATCTAAGCTTTCTGAAGAAGATCCAACATTCCGTGCTCACACTGACCAAGAAACTGGCCAAACAATCATCGCTGGTATGGGTGAACTTCACCTTGATATCATCGTTGACCGTATGCGCCGTGAATTCAAAGTGGAAGCAAACGTTGGTGCTCCTCAGGTAGCATACCGTGAGACTTTCCGCGCTGCTGCGAAAGTTGAAGGTAAGTTCGCTCGTCAATCTGGTGGTCGTGGACAATTCGGTCACGTTTGGATTGAGTTTGAACCTAACGAAGAAGGTAAAGGATTCGAGTTCCAAAACAAGATCGTTGGTGGTGTAGTTCCACGTGAATACATCCCAGCTGTAGGAGCAGGTCTTGAAGATGCACTTAAAAATGGTGTACTAGCTGGTTATCCTCTAGTAGACATTAAAGCTGCATTAGTTGACGGATCTTACCATGATGTTGACTCCTCTGAGATGGCGTTCAAAATCGCTGCATCTATGGCTCTTAAAGCTGCGGTTTCTAAATGTAACCCAGTAATTCTTGAACCAATGATGAAAGTTGAAGTTGTAATTCCTGAAGAGTACATGGGAGATATCATGGGTGACGTAACTTCTCGCCGTGGACGCGTAGAAGGTATGGAAGCTCGTGGTAACGCGCAAGTTGTTCGTGCTATGGTTCCACTTTCTGAAATGTTCGGTTATGCAACGGCATTACGTTCTAACACGCAAGGACGCGGAACATTCTCAATGACATTTGATCATTATGAAGAAGTACCGAAGTCTATTTCAGAAGAAATTGTTAAAAAAAATAAAGGTGAATAATTGATTTTTATCGATTGTTCAAGTATAACTACTTATGTAAGCTTAGAAAGCGGGGCTTAGGTCCCTTACTTTCTAGTCTAAATATAAAATAATCTATATAAACAAGGAGGAATTTAGAATGGGAAAAGCTAAATTCGAACGTTCTAAACCACATGTTAACATTGGTACAATCGGCCACGTTGACCATGGTAAAACTACATTAACTGCTGCTATCACTACAGTTCTTGCAAAAGCTGGTGGTGCTGAAGCGAAAGGTTACGACCAAATCGATGCTGCTCCAGAAGAAAGAGAGCGCGGTATCACAATCTCAACTGCGCACGTTGAGTACGAAACTGAAACTCGTCACTATGCACACGTTGACTGCCCAGGTCACGCTGACTATGTTAAAAACATGATCACTGGTGCTGCTCAAATGGACGGCGGTATCTTAGTAGTATCTGCTGCTGATGGCCCAATGCCTCAAACTCGTGAGCACATCCTTCTTTCTCGTCAAGTAGGTGTTCCTTACATCGTTGTATTCTTAAACAAATGCGACATGGTTGACGACGAAGAGCTACTAGAATTAGTAGAAATGGAAGTTCGCGATCTATTATCTGAATACGACTTCCCAGGCGATGATATCCCTGTAATTAAAGGTTCTGCTCTTAAAGCTCTTCAAGGAGATGCTGAGTGGGAAGCAAAAATCATCGAATTAATGAACGAAGTTGACGCTTACATCCCAACTCCAGAACGTGACACTGAAAAAGCATTCTTAATGCCTGTTGAGGACGTGTTCTCTATCACAGGTCGTGGTACAGTTGCTACAGGTCGCGTAGAGCGTGGTATCGTTAAAGTTGGTGACGTAGTAGAAATCATCGGCTTCACTGAAGAAAACAAATCTACAACTGTAACTGGTGTAGAAATGTTCCGTAAGCTTCTTGACCAAGCACAAGCTGGAGACAATATCGGTGCACTACTTCGTGGTGTAGCTCGTGAAGAAATCCAACGTGGACAAGTTCTTGCTAAAACTGGCTCTGTAAAAGCTCACGCTAAATTCAAAGCTGAAGTTTTCGTATTATCTAAAGAAGAAGGTGGACGTCACACTCCATTCTTCGCTAACTACCGTCCGCAATTCTATTTCCGTACAACTGACGTAACTGGTATCATCCAATTACCAGAAGGTACTGAAATGGTAATGCCTGGTGACAACATCGAAATGACTATCGAACTTATCGCTCCAATCGCTATCGAAGAGGGAACTAAGTTCTCTATTCGTGAAGGTGGACGTACAGTAGGTTACGGTGTAGTTGCAACTATCGTTGAGTAATCTTAACTGATATATGAAACCCAAGGGATTTTCCCTTGGGTTTTTTATTTATAATAGATAAAACCTATTTTTTAAGTTTTGACGAGTTTCTTCTATAATATATAAATCGTAAAACCTTGCGACCAAAAACTGTTAAAGTAATTACGACAGATGAAAACTTGAAATTCATTAAAGTACCATGTATAATAGCAAAAGTACAGTAAATGATGATGTGCACAAATAAAGTGTTGCATCTAGACTAGAAACGTTGTATAATAAACAATGTTGGTCTTTGACTGCGATGAAGTGGAAGGTTGCTGACACACCCGGCCGCTTTGCCATGGCGAGTGTGTGGAAATTTCCATGGAGAATGTCTATTTTTAAAATAGGCGAACGAAGGAGGGAAAATAATGGCAAAAGAAAAAATTCGTATTCGTTTAAAAGCTTATGATCACCGTATTCTTGATCAGTCAGCTGAGAAAATTGTAGAAACAGCTAAGCGTTCTGGGGCGACAGTTTCTGGTCCGATCCCATTACCAACTGAAAAAACTGTTTACACGATTCTTCGTGCGGTTCATAAATACAAAGATTCTCGTGAGCAATTTGAAATGCGCACGCACAAACGTCTAATCGACATCGTGAGCCCTACTCCGCAAACAGTAGACTCTTTAATGCGTTTAGACCTACCATCTGGTGTAGATATCGAAATCAAACTATAATTTATATAAGTTAAAATGTAGGAGGTGTAACTCATGACCAAAGGAATCTTAGGAAAAAAGATCGGTATGACTCAAGTATTTGCTGAAAATGGCGAGCTAATTCCTGTAACTGTTATCGAAGCGACTCCAAACGTGATCCTTCAAAAGAAAACTGTTGAAACTGATGGCTACAACGCAATTCAGTTAGGTTTTGATAACAAACGCGAAAAATTAGCTAACAAACCTGAACAAGGTCACGTTGCTAAAGCAACTACTGCTCCTAAGCGCTTCATTCGCGAACTTCGCGATGCAGACGTTGAAGGACAAGAAGTTGGTCAAGAGGTAAAAGTAGAAGTTTTCACTGCAGGTGAAATTGTAGACGTAACAGGTATTTCTAAAGGTAAAGGTTTCCAAGGTGTTATTAAACGCCACGGACAATCTCGCGGACCTATGTCTCACGGTTCTCGTTACCACCGTCGTCCTGGTTCAATGGGCCCTGTTGCTCCGAACCGTGTATTCAAAGGCAAAAAACTTGCTGGACGTATGGGCGGAGACCAAGTTACTATTCAAAACTTAGAAATCGTTCAAGTTGATGTTGAACGTAATTTACTATTAGTAAAAGGCAATGTTCCTGGCGCTAAGAAATCTCTTGTAGTTGTTCGTAGTGCTGTTAAGGCTAGCAAATAATTTTCTATAAGAAAGGAGGAACCCCAATGCCAAAAGTAAAGTTATTTAACCAAACTGGTTCTGAAGTTGGTGAAATCCAATTAGCTGAAACTATTTTCGGTATCGAACCAAACCAAGCTGTACTTTTTGAAGCTGTAACGATGCAACGTGCATCTTTACGTCAAGGTACACACAAAGTAAAAACTCGCTCTGAAGTACGCGGTGGAGGTCGCAAACCATGGCGTCAAAAAGGAACTGGACGTGCTCGTCAAGGTTCTATCCGTTCTCCTCAATGGCGTGGTGGTGGTACGGTATTCGGACCTACACCAAGAAGCTATGCTTACAAACTACCTAAAAAAGTTCGTCGCTTAGCTATCAAATCTGCATTAGCTACTAAAGTAGTTGAGAACAACATCGTAGTTCTTGAGGATTTAGTATTAAATGCACCAAAAACAAAAGACATGGTAGCAGTTCTTAAAGGATTAGCTGTTGAGAAGAAAGCTCTTATCGTAACTGCTGATGCAAACGAAGCTGTTGAGTTATCTGCTCGCAACATCCCTGGAGTAACAGTAATCACTGCTGATGGCGTGAACGTATTAGACGTTCTTCATCATGATAAGCTAATCATGACAAAAGCGGCAGTGGAAAAAGTAGAGGAGGTGCTTGCATAATGAAAGATCCTCGTGATATCATTAAGCGCCCAGTTATCACTGAACGTTCTATGGAAATGATGGCTGAAAAAAAATACACGTTCGATGTGGACGTTAAAGCTAATAAAACGGAAGTTAAGGATGCTGTGGAAGCGATCTTTGGTGTTGAAGTTGATAAAGTAAATATCATGAACTACAAACCAAAAGCAAAACGTGTTGGTCGTCACGCTGGTTTTACTAACCGTCGTCGTAAAGCAATCGTTAAGCTTACTGCTGACAGCAAAGAAATCGAGATCTTCCAAGGAGTTTAATCCTTACTAAAGAAGGAGGGAAAATCAGATGGCAATCAAAAAGTATAATCCGACTACTAACGGTCGTCGTAACATGACTACGAACGATTTCGCTGAAATCACGACTGATAGACCGGAAAAATCATTACTTGCGCCTTTAAGCAAAAAGGCTGGACGTAATAACCAAGGTAAAATTACTGTACGTCACCAAGGTGGCGGACACAAACGTCAATACCGTATCATCGACTTTAAACGTAACAAAGATGGAATTCCAGGACGCGTTGCTACGATCGAATACGATCCAAACCGCTCTGCGAATATCGCATTAATTAACTACGTTGACGGTGAAAAACGTTACATCCTTGCTCCTAAAAACTTAGAAGTAGGTATGGAAATCATGTCTGGCCCAGAAGCGGACATTAAAATCGGTAATGCATTACCATTAATCAACATTCCAGTAGGTACAGTTGTTCATAACATCGAGCTTAAACCAGGTCGTGGTGGACAATTAGTTCGTTCTGCTGGTACATCTGCTCAAGTACTTGGTAAAGAAGGTAAATACGTACTTGTACGTTTAACTTCTGGTGAAGTACGCTTAGTGTTATCTGCTTGTCGCGCTACAGTAGGTCAAGTAGGTAATGAGCACCATGAACTTATTAAAATTGGTAAAGCAGGTCGCTCTCGCTGGTTAGGTAAGCGCCCAACTGTTCGTGGTTCTGTAATGAACCCAGTTGATCACCCACACGGTGGTGGTGAAGGTCGCTCACCAATCGGACGTAAGTCTCCAATGTCTCCATGGGGTAAACCAACTCTTGGATTCAAGACTCGTAAGAAAAATAAAGCGTCTGACAAATTCATCGTTCGTCGTCGTAAAAAATAATGGGGTTGTAGTACGGTTCATTTCTAGAACCGTACGGCAATCACGAAGGGAGGCACCAAAATGGCTCGTAGCTTGAAAAAAGGACCATTTGTCGATGATCATTTAATGAACAAAATGACAAAGTTAAATGAAACTGAGCAAAAGCAAGTTGTAAAAACTTGGTCTCGTCGTTCAACGATCTTCCCACAGTTTATTGGTCATACAATCGCTGTATATGATGGTCGTAAACACGTTCCTGTATACGTAACTGAAGATATGGTAGGCCACAAGTTAGGTGAGTTCGCACCAACTCGTACGTACAAAGGTCATGATGCTGACGATAAGAAAACTAGAAGATAATGAGAGGAGGCACTTCAATGCAAGCTAAAGCAGTAGCGAGAACAGTTCGTATTGCTCCTCGTAAAGTTCGTTTAGTAGTAGACTTAATCCGAGGTAAGCAAGTGGGTGAAGCGATTGCTATCCTTAACCACACACCAAAAACTGCTTCTCCAGTTGTAGAAAAAGTTTTGAAATCTGCAATTGCAAATGCAGAACATAACTACGAAATGGATGTAAACAACTTAGTTGTTGAGAAAGTTTTCGTTGACGAAGGTCCAACGTTAAAACGTTTCCGTCCACGTGCAATGGGTCGTGCAAGCCAAATTAACAAACGCACAAGCCACATTACAGTTGTGGTATCAGAAAAGAAGGAGGGATAATCGATGGGTCAAAAGGTTCATCCAGTTGGTCTTCGCGTCGGTATTATCCGCGATTGGGAATCTCGTTGGTACGCTGAAAAAGACTACGCTACGTTCTTACATGAAGACATCAAAATTCGTGAATACATTAACGTTCGCTTAAAAGATTCTGCTGTTTCTAAAGTAGAAATTGAGCGTGCGGCAAATCGTGTTAATGTTACAATTCACACGGCAAAACCTGGTATGGTAATTGGTAAAGGTGGTACAGAAGTTGAAGCACTTCGTAAAGCTCTTAACCAATTAACAGGTAAACGTGTACACATCAACATTTTAGAAGTTAAGAGAGCTGATCTTGACGCTAAATTAGTGGGCGAAAACATCGCTCGTCAATTAGAAAACCGTGTATCTTTCCGTCGTGCACAAAAGCAAGCAATTCAACGTGCTATGCGTGCAGGAGCTAAAGGTATTAAAACACAGGTTTCTGGTCGTCTTGGCGGAGCTGATATCGCTCGTGCAGAATCTTACAGTGAAGGAACTGTTCCACTTCATACACTTCGCGCTGATATTGACTATGCAACAGCTGAAGCTGATACAACGTACGGTAAATTAGGTGTAAAAGTATGGATCTACCGTGGAGAAGTCCTTCCTACAAAAAAGAAAGCTTCTGAGGAAGGAGGAAAATAATATGTTAATGCCTAAACGCGTAAAATATCGTAGAGAGCATCGTGGTAAAATGCGTGGTCGCGCAAAAGGTGGCGCTGAAGTACATTTTGGTGAGTTTGGTTTACAATCTCAAGAAGCATCTTGGATTACAAACCGTCAAATCGAAGCAGCTCGTCGTGCAATGACTCGTTATATGAAACGTGGCGGTAAAGTCTGGATTAAAATTTTCCCTTCTAAACCTTACACTGCTAAGCCTCTAGAAGTACGTATGGGTTCCGGTAAAGGGGCTCCTGAAGGTTGGGTAGCAGTTGTAAAACCTGGAAAGGTTATGTTTGAAATTGCGGGCGTATCTGAAGAGGTAGCACGTGAAGCATTACGTCTTGCAGCTCACAAATTACCAGTGAAATGTAAATTCGTAAAACGTGAAGAAAATGGTGGTGAATCTAATGAAAACTAATGATATTCGTGAATTAACCACTGCTGAAATCGAAACAAAAGTTAAAGCATTAAAGGAAGAGTTGTTTAACCTTCGCTTCCAACTTGCTACAGGCCAATTAGAGAATCCAACACGCATCCGTGAAGTGCGTAAAGCGATTGCTCGTATGAAAACTGTAGTTCGTGAAAGAGAGATCGGAATTAATCGATAAATTGAGGGGAGGTTTGCAAAGTGAGCGAACGTAACCAACGCAAAGTTTACACTGGTCGTGTTGTTTCTGACAAAATGGACAAAACGATTACAGTTTTAGTTGAAACTTACAAAACTCATTCCTTATATGGAAAACGCGTTAAGTATTCTAAGAAATACAAAGCGCATGATGAGCAAAACCAAGCAAAAGTTGGCGATATCGTAAAAATCATGGAAACTCGCCCGCTTTCTGCTACTAAGCGTTTCCGTTTAGTTGAAATCGTTGAAGAAGCGGTTATTATCTAAATAGACGAATCGGAATTTTAAGTCCGAAGGGAGGTTTCATAACATGATCCAACAAGAATCTCGTTTGAAAGTAGCTGACAACTCTGGCGCACGTGAACTTTTAACAATCAAAGTATTAGGCGGCTCTGGTCGTAAATACGCAAACATCGGTGATATTATCGTTGCTACGGTAAAACAAGCAACACCAGGTGGCGTTGTTAAAAAAGGTGACGTTGTTAAAGCAGTAGTAGTACGTACGAAGAGCGGTGCTCGTCGTCCAGACGGTTCTTACATTCGTTTTGATGAAAACGCAGCGGTTATCATTAAAGACGATAAGAGCCCACGTGGTACTCGTATCTTCGGACCAGTAGCTCGTGAATTACGTGATAGCAACTTCATGAAGATCGTTTCTTTAGCTCCAGAAGTTCTATAATTTAAGGTATTGCCTTGCTAAGGAGGTGCAGAAGTAAGATGCATGTAAAAAAAGGTGATAAAGTACAGGTAATCAGTGGTAAAGACAAAGGAAAACAAGGTGTTATCCTTGCAGCTTTCCCAAAAGAAAACCGTGTTATCGTTGAGGGTGTTAACATCGTTAAGAAGCACTCTAAGCCATCTCAATTAAATCCACAAGGTGGAATTATCACGAAAGAAGCACCTATCCACGTATCTAATGTTATGCCATTAGATCCTAAAACAGGTGTACCTACTCGCGTAGGTTACAAAGTGGAAGATGGTAAAAAAGTTCGTGTTGCAAAAAAATCTGGTGAATTATTAGATAAATAAGTTCTATATGAAAGGAGGTCCCTTCATTGAATCGCCTTAAAGATAAATTCCAAAAAGAAATTACTCCTGCTCTTATGAGCAAGTTTAACTATAAATCTGTTATGGAAGTACCGAAAATCGAAAAGATCGTAATCAACACTGGTGTTGGTGACGCGGTATCCAATTCTAAAGCATTAGATAGTGCTGTAGAAGAATTAACACAAATCGCAGGTCAAAAGCCTGTTGTAACTCGCGCTAAAAAATCTATCGCAGGTTTCCGTCTTCGTGAGGGTATGCCTATCGGTGCAAAGGTTACTTTACGCGGCGAGCAAATGTATGAGTTCTTCGACAAATTAGTATCAGTTTCTTTACCACGTGTACGTGATTTCCGTGGTGTTTCTAAGAAATCTTTCGATGGTCGTGGTAACTACACATTAGGTGTTAAAGAGCAATTAATTTTCCCTGAGATTGATTATGATAAAGTGAGCAAAGTTCGTGGTATGGACATCGTAATCGTTACTACAGCGAAAACTGATGAAGAAGCTCGTGAACTTTTAACACAATTCGGTATGCCATTCCAAAAATAATGGAAGCCAACGCTAAGTAGAGGAGGCGAAAACGTGGCTAAAAAATCTATGATTGCGAAACAAAAGCGTACTCCTAAGTTTAAAGTACAAGACTATACACGTTGCGAGCGCTGCGGTCGTCCGCATTCTGTATACCGCAAATTTAAACTTTGCCGTATTTGTTTCCGTGAACTTGCATATAAAGGTCAAATTCCTGGTGTTAAAAAAGCTAGTTGGTAAAACCCACAAATGGGAAGGAGGTAAAACACATGGTGATGACAGATCCAATTGCAGATATGCTTACTCGCATCCGTAATGCGAACATGGTACGTCATGATAAATTAGAAGTTCCTGCTTCTAAAATCAAAAAAGAAATCGCTGAAATCTTAAAACGTGAAGGTTTCATCCGTGATGTGGAATACATCGAGGATAACAAACAAGGCATCCTTCGTATTTTCCTAAAATACGGTGTTAACAATGAGCGTGTAATCACTGGATTAAAGCGTATTAGTAAGCCTGGCTTACGCGTTTATGCAAAAGCTGATGAAGTACCACGTGTACTTAACGGATTAGGTATTGCACTTGTTTCTACATCTAAGGGCGTAATGACGGACAAAGATGCTCGTCAATTACAAACTGGTGGAGAAGTAGTAGCATACGTTTGGTAATATATATTTAAACGAACGGAGGTGTGACCACATGTCTCGTATTGGTAAAAAGATTCTTGAAATCCCTGCAGGTGTTACAGTTACAGTAGCAGAAGATAATACGGTAACTGTAAAAGGACCTAAAGGTGAATTAACTCGTACTTTCAATGCTGATATGGTTATCAAAATTGAAGAAAATATCTTAACAGTAGAACGTCCTACTGAACAGAAGGAACACCGTGCATTACACGGAACAACTCGTGCTCTTCTTGGAAACATGGTTGAAGGTGTAACAACAGGTTTCGCTCGCGGACTTGAATTAATCGGTGTTGGTTACCGTGCACAAAAACAAGGTGACAAACTTGTATTAAACGTAGGTTATTCTCACCCAGTTGAGATGACTCCAGAAGCTGGTCTTGAAGTTGAAGTTCCTGCTCCTACAAAGATCGTAATTAAAGGTATCGACAAGCAACGTGTTGGCGAATTCGCTGCTAACGTTCGCGCTGTACGTGCTCCAGAGCCATATAAAGGCAAAGGTATTCGTTACGAAGGCGAAGTTGTACGTCGTAAAGAAGGTAAAACTGCTAAGTAAACCCGTTAGGTGAAAGAAAGGAGTGACAAGAATGATCACTAAACCTGATAAAAATGTGGTTCGTAAGAAAAGACATGCACGTGTACGTGCAAAGCTTGCTGGTACTGCTGAGCGTCCACGTTTAAACGTGTTCCGTTCTAATCAACACATTTACGCTCAAGTAATTGATGATGTAAACGGTGTAACATTAGCAAGCGCGTCTACTCTTGATAAAGAACTTACTCTTAACGGTACAAGCAACATCGAAGCTGCTACTAAAGTTGGCGAAATCGTTGCTAAACGTGCTGTAGAGAAAGGCGTTAAAGAAGTAGTATTTGATCGCGGCGGTTACTTATACCATGGTCGTGTTAAAGCTTTAGCTGAAGCTGCTCGTGAGGCTGGCTTACAATTTTAATGGTCAAAGGAGGGAAAATAGATGCGTCGCATTGACCCAAGTAAATTTGAACTTGAAGAACGTGTAGTTACGATAAACCGTGTTGCGAAGGTTGTTAAGGGTGGTCGTCGTTTCCGCTTCGCTGCACTGGTTGTAGTTGGTGATAAAAACGGTCATGTTGGATTCGGTACTGGTAAAGCGCAAGAGGTACCAGATGCAATCCGCAAGGCTATTGAAGATGCTAAGAAAAACTTAATCGAAGTACCATTAGTTGGTACAACAATTCCACACCAAATTATCGGTAACTTTGGAGCAGGTGAAGTATTCTTAAAACCTGCTGCAGAAGGTACTGGAGTTATCGCTGGTGGTCCAGTTCGTGCGGTTCTTGAATTAGCTGGTGTACAAGATATTCTTTCTAAATCTCTTGGTTCTAACACACCAATTAACATGATCCGTGCTACTGTGAACGGATTAAAAGATCTTAAGCGTGCTGAAGATGTAGCAAAATTACGCGGTAAATCTGTAGAAGAGCTACTAGGTTAAGAAGGAGGGAAAACATAATGGCGAAAAAGTTAGAAATTACCCTCACTCGTAGTGTAATTGGTCGTCCGCAAGATCAACGTGCGACTGTAGAAGCTTTAGGTCTTAAAAAGTTGAATTCAACTGTAGTTAAGGAAGAAACTCCTGCTATTCGCGGTATGATCAACAAAGTTTCTCACCTTATAACTGTAAAAGAAGCTTAATCATAACTCATCAATATAAGGAGGTGCCTGGGAATGAAACTTCATGAATTACAACCTGCAGAAGGTTCTCGTAAAGTTCGTAATCGTGTAGGTCGTGGTATCGGTTCTGGTAATGGTAAAACTGCTGGAAAAGGTCATAAAGGACAAAACGCACGTTCTGGTGGCGGTGTTCGTCTTGGTTTTGAAGGCGGTCAAACTCCATTATTCCGTCGTTTACCAAAACGCGGCTTCACAAACATCAACCGTAAAGAATTTGCTATCGTTAACTTAACAACGTTAAATCGTTTTGAAGACGGTACAGAAGTAACACCTGAATTATTGCTTGAGACTGGCGTTATCAGCAAATTAAACGACGGTGTTAAAATTCTTGCAAACGGTGCTGTAGAGAAAAAGCTTACTGTTAAAGCTCATAAATTCTCTTCAAGTGCAAAAGAAGCTATTGAAGCAGCTGGCGGAACAGTTGAGGTGATCTAATGTTTCGCACAATCTCCAACTTTATGCGCGTTGCTGAGATAAGAAATAAAATATTATTCACTTTAGCGATGTTAATCGTGTTTCGAATTGGCACGTTCATCCCAGTGCCTCATACAAATGCAGATGTACTGAGAGCGCAAGACCAGTTGAATGTATTGGGCATTCTGAATACATTTGGCGGCGGAGCCTTAAAAAACTTTTCCATCTTTGCGATGGGAATCATGCCGTACATTACAGCATCCATCATCGTGCAATTATTGCAGATGGATGTTGTTCCTAAATTTACGGAGTGGTCAAAACAAGGTGAAATGGGTCGTCGTAAACTAGCTCAGTTTACCCGCTACTTTACAATTGTTCTTGCTTTTATTCAAGCAATTGGTATGTCAATCGGTTTTAACGGTATGGCAGGTGGACAATTAATTTTGGATCCTAGCTGGTCAACTTATTTATATATTGCAACGGTACTAACTGCCGGAACTGCATTTTTAATGTGGTTAGGTGAGTTAATTACAGCAAAGGGAGTAGGAAATGGTATTTCTATCATCATCTTTGCAGGTATTACCGCAGCGATCCCAAATACTATAAATCAAGTGTATGCACAGCAGTTCCAAGATGCTGGAGATCAATTGTTCATCCGTATCGTAAAAGTTGGTTTAATTTTGTTAGCTGTGTTAGCAGTTATTGTTGGTGTTATTTACATTCAGCAAGCTGTTAGAAAAATCCCGATTCAATATGCGAAGCGCGTAACTGGAAACGGTGGTTATACTGGAGCACAAAACACTCATTTACCACTTAAGGTAAATAGTGCCGGTGTTATTCCAGTAATTTTTGCTGTTTCATTCTTGATTACGCCTCCGACTATTGCACAGTTTTTCCCGAAACATGAAATATCGCAGTGGATTATTAAAAACTTTAACTATTCTCATCCAGTGGGTATGATCGTATATGTTGCACTAATTATTGCCTTTGCATATTTCTATGCATTTGTTCAAGTAAATCCTGAACAGATGGCTGAAAACTTAAATAAACAAGGTGGATATGTTCCTGGTATTCGTCCGGGTAAGAATACAGAACAGTATCTAACAAAGATCTTGTATCGTTTGACCTTTGTAGGTGCAATTTTCTTAGCAGCGATTGCAATCCTGCCTGTTTTATTTATTAAATTTGCAAACCTGCCACAATCTGCACAGATAGGTGGAACAAGTTTACTAATTGTTGTCGGTGTTGCTTTAGAAACAATGAAGCAGCTCGAAAGTCAATTAGTAAAACGCCATTACAAAGGGTTTATCAAACAGTGAGTAAGCGGGAAGATTCATCTTCCCTGTATGCTCATTCATGAGGGGGAATACAGATGAACTTAATTTTAATGGGGCTTCCAGGTGCCGGTAAAGGCACACAGGCCGAAAAGATTGTTGCCAAGTATAACATCCCTCACATTTCAACAGGAGACATGTTTCGTGCTGCTATGAAAGATGAAACTGAACTTGGTTTACAAGCTAAGTCCTTTATTGATAAAGGAGCACTTGTACCAGATGAAGTTACAATCGGAATCGTGCGTGAGCGTTTGAGTCAAGAAGACTGTGTAAAAGGCTTCTTATTAGATGGTTTTCCACGAACAGTTGCACAAGCTTCAGCTCTTGAAGAAATCATGAAAGATCTTGGCAAAAAGATCAATTATGTTTTAAACATTAATGTGGATTCAGGATTACTGCTAAAACGTTTAACAGGCCGTCGCATTTGTAAAGAGTGCGGTGCGACTTACCACTTAGAATTCAATCCGCCAGCAAAAGAGGGCGTGTGCGATAAGTGTGGTGGCGAGTTATATCAGCGTTCTGATGACAACGAAGAAACTGTAGCAAATCGTTTAGAAGTGAATATTAAGCAAACAAAGCCGTTGCTTGATTTCTACGAAGAGCTTGGTTACTTAAAAAGCATTAATGGTGAGCAAGATATCGATAAAGTATTTGCTGATGTCGATCTTCTCATCGGAGGCTTAGCGTAATGATTATTTGCAAAACTCCTCGCGAAATCGAGATTATGCGAGAAGCTGGCAAGATTGTTGCTTTAACTCATCAAGAGTTAAAAAAGCATATTGCCCCAGGAATTACAACGAAAGAGCTCGATCAAATAGCGGAAAAAACGATTCTAAAATATGGCGCTGTGCCATCTTTTAAAGGATACAACGGATTTCCGGGAAGCATTTGTGCTTCGGTAAACGAAGAGCTTGTACACGGGATTCCAGGAAAGCGCAAGCTCCAAGAAGGCGATATTATTAGTATCGATATTGGTGCGAAATATAATGGATACCATGGAGATTCTGCATGGACGTATCCAGTAGGAAACATTTCCGAATCTGTTCAAAAGCTACTTGATGTCACAGAAAAATCGTTGTATCTTGGTCTAGAACACGCAAAACCGGGCGAGCGATTATCAAATATTTCGCATGCGATTCAAACGTATGTTGAAGATAGTGGATTCTCGATCGTTAGGGAGTATGTCGGTCACGGAATCGGGCAAGACTTACATGAAGACCCACAAATCCCACACTATGGTCCACCAAATCAAGGGCCTAGATTAAAACCGGGAATGGTCATTTGTGTTGAGCCGATGGTGAACCAAGGAAGACGATATGTAAAAACACTATCTGATGACTGGACAGTGGTAACGGTAGATGGTAAATGGTGTGCACATTTCGAGCACACGATTGCTCTTACAGAAGCAGGATACGAAATCCTTACCACTTTATAGGTAGCTGGCTCTCCGGAATTTCAGAACAGTGTAGAATGTTACTGATTTGAAGAAGGGAGAACATTGAATGGCTAAAGATGATGTAATTGAAGTCGAAGGTACCGTTATTGAAACGTTGCCAAATGCTATGTTCAAAGTAGAATTAGAGAATGGGCATGTTGTATTGGCTCACGTTTCTGGTAAAATCCGTATGAACTTCATTCGTATTTTACCAGGAGATAAAGTTACGGTAGAATTATCTCCGTACGATTTAAATCGTGGTCGTATCACGTACCGCTTTAAATAATATAGCACTCCGTAATCTTTAAGGAGGTTCGAGACATGAAAGTAAGACCGTCAGTTAAGCCGATCTGCGAAAAATGTAAAGTTATTCGTAGACGTGGAAAAGTAATGGTTATTTGTGAAAACCCTAAACATAAACAAAAACAAGGTTAATCAGAAGGAGGTGCATTCGGAATGGCACGTATCGCAGGTGTAGATATTCCTCGTGACAAACGCGTTGTTATTTCTTTAACTTACGTATTCGGCATTGGTCGCACAACTGCTGAAAAAATTCTTGCTGAAGCTGGTGTTTCTTCAGAAACACGAGTTCGCGATTTAACTGAAGACGAATTAGGACGTATCCGTGATATCGTCGATCGTATCAAAGTTGAAGGAGACCTTCGTCGTGAAGTATCCCTTAACATTAAACGTCTAATGGAGATCGGTTCTTACCGTGGTCTTCGTCACCGTCGTGGTTTACCAGTTCGTGGTCAAAACTCTAAAAACAATGCTCGTACACGTAAAGGTCCACGTCGTACAGTAGCAAATAAAAAGAAATAATAAGTAAAGGAGGTTGAACTAACAATGGCACGTAAAACAAACACTCGTAAAAAACGTGTGAAAAAGAATATTGAAGCTGGTGTAGCTCATATTCGTTCTACTTTCAACAACACAATCGTAACACTTACAGATACTCACGGTAACGCGCTTTCTTGGTCTAGTGCTGGTGCACTTGGTTTCCGTGGATCTCGTAAATCTACTCCATTCGCTGCACAAATGGCTGCTGAAACTGCTGCTAAAGTTGCAATGGAGCACGGTTTAAAAACTTTAGAGGTTACTGTAAAAGGTCCTGGTGCTGGTCGTGAAGCTGCAATTCGTGCTCTTCAAGCTGCAGGTCTAGAAGTAACAGCAATCAGAGATGTTACTCCAGTTCCTCATAATGGATGTCGTCCGCCAAAACGTCGTCGTGTTTAATTTTTCTGTATAGAATTTTCCCTTTTGTCTATAATGGATATGATGCATTATCGAGAAATTTCGTACAGAAACATCGCTTGTTGTGCACAATCGGGAACTGCCTAAGGGGGACTTTCGGTTAGACAGAGGTTTTTCCTTTGTTTAGCCGAGGTTTCGACGTTTTGAAGGAGGGTTTAGTTAATGATTGAAATTGAAAAACCGAAAATCGAAACGGTTGAGCTTAACGAAGATGCTAAGTATGGTAAATTCGTTATTGAACCGCTTGAGCGTGGATATGGTACTACTTTGGGTAACTCCTTACGTCGTATCCTTTTATCCTCACTCCCTGGTGCCGCTGTTACTGCCATCCAAATTGATGGCGTATTACACGAATTTTCGACAGTTGAGGGTGTAGTAGAAGATGTTACAACGATCATCTTAAACTTGAAAAAGTTAGCTCTCAAAATCTACTCTGAAGAAGAGAAGACACTCGAAATCGATGTACAGGGCGAAGGTGTTGTCACAGCTGCTGATATTACTCACGATAGTGATGTTGAAATCTTAAATCCAGATTTATACATTGCGACGTTAGCAAAGGATGCGCATTTCCGCGTGCGTTTAACTGCAAAGCGTGGCCGTGGGTATACGCCAGCTGATGCAAATAAGAGCGAGGATCAACCAATAGGTGTAATTCCTATTGATTCTATTTATACTCCAGTATCACGTGTGACTTACCAAGTGGAAAAGACACGTGTTGGACAAGTGGCAAATTATGATAAGCTTACGCTTGATGTATGGACGGATGGAAGCATCGGGCCAAAAGAAGCTATCTCTTTAGGTGCCAAAATCTTAACAGAGCATTTAAACATCTTTGTTGGTTTAACTGACGAAGCACAAAATGCTGAGATTATGGTCGAAAAGGAAGAAGATCAAAAAGAAAAAGTTCTAGAAATGACAATTGAAGAACTTGATCTTTCTGTTCGTTCTTATAATTGCCTAAAACGTGCAGGTATTAACACTGTACAAGAGCTTGCGAATAAAACTGAAGAAGATATGATGAAAGTTCGTAACTTAGGACGTAAATCTTTAGAAGAAGTTAAGCATAAGCTGGAAGAATTAGGTTTAGGCTTACGTAAAGACGACTGAGGATTTAAATTCATCAACGAAGGAGGGAACTACGAATGGCATACAGAAAATTAGGCCGTACAAGTGCGCAACGTAAAGCTATGTTACGTGACTTAGCTACTGATTTAATTATCAATGAGCGCATCCAAACGACAGAAACTCGTGCAAAAGAACTTCGTTCTGTAGTGGAAAAAATGATCACTTTAGGTAAACGCGGAGATCTTCATGCTCGTCGTCAAGCAGCTGCTTACATTCGTAATGAAGTTGCTAATGCTGAGACTGGTCAAGATGCATTACAAAAATTATTCGCTGATGTAGCTCCACGCTATGCTGAGCGTCAAGGCGGATACACTCGTATTGCAAAAATTGGTCCACGTCGCGGTGACGCTGCACCAATGGTAATTATCGAGTTAGTATAATGTCAAGCAAAAGGGCAGGACAGTACTTTTTAAGTAACTGGTCATGGCCCTTTTTTTTTAAGTATAGAAGAAAACGTTTATTGGGCTGAATAATGGAAGAGGGTGTCCACAAGTGAAAAAAGAGAAGCTTCGTGCTGAGAACATATCATTTCAATATCCTCAAGCTGCTTCTTACGCCCTGCGTGACGTTTCACTCTCCTTATATGAAGGAGAGTGGGTATCTATTATTGGACAGAATGGGTCAGGGAAATCAACGCTTGCAAAGTTATTAAATGGCTTGTTTTTACCATCAGGAGGAACAATTACTGTAAATGGAACACTTGTTTTATCAGAAGAAACTGTATGGGATATTCGTAAGCAGATTGGAATGGTTTTTCAAAATCCAGATAATCAATTTGTCGGAACAACTGTACAGGATGATGTTGTCTTTGGGCTTGAGAATGCCGGAATGCCAAGAGAACTAATGGTAGAACGTATGAAACACGCTTTGGAGCTCGTTCGAATGGAAGAATTCCAAAATGAAGAACCTCACTATTTATCGGGTGGACAAAAGCAG
Source organism: Bacillus bruguierae (assembly GCF_037104725.1). NCBI lineage: Bacteria > Bacillati > Bacillota > Bacilli > Caryophanales > Bacillaceae > Bacillus > Bacillus bruguierae. The sequence continues at coordinate 49,943 of NZ_JBAWSX010000023.1, forward strand.
CGCGTTGCAATTGCAGGCGTATTAGCACTTCAGCCGTCTATTTTAGTATTAGATGAGGCAACATCTATGCTTGATCCCCAAGGCCGTAAAGAAGTGGTAGAAACGGTAAGAGACCTTGTTCGTACGAAGGGAATTACAGTTCTTTCGATTACTCACGACTTAGAAGAAGCAGCGCAGTCAGATCGTATTATTATTTTAAATCGCGGAGAATTACTAGAAGAGGGAACACCTGAACAAATTTTTCAATCACCGGAAATGCTGCAAGAAATCGGTTTAGACGTACCATTTTCAGTGAAAATGGCAGAATTATTGAAAAGCAATAAAATTCCTTTACAATCAATGCATCTTACAATGGAAAGTTTGGTGAGCGAACTTTGGAGATTACATTCCAAAAAGTAGAGCATCGTTATCAATATAAAACCCCATTTGAAAAACGAGCCCTTTACGATATAGATATTTCGCTTCCTAGTGGTGGTTATTATGCGATTATCGGTCATACGGGATCGGGTAAGTCAACGATGATTCAACATTTAAATGGCTTATTACAACCAACGACTGGTACTGTTCAAATTGGGGAATATAGAATTTCTTCTCAAAAGAAAGCGAAGAAGTTAAAGCCTCTTCGAAAAAAAGTAGGGGTTGTTTTTCAATTTCCAGAGCATCAATTATTTGAAGAAACGGTAGAAAAGGATATTTGCTTTGGGCCTTTAAACTTTGGTGTATCTGAAGCAGCGGCAAAACAAAAGGCAAAAGATTCTATTCGGTTAGTTGGGCTACCAGAGGAGCTATTAGAACGATCTCCGTTTGAATTAAGCGGTGGACAAATGAGACGCGTTGCTATAGCAGGTGTACTCGCGATGGAGCCTGAGGTATTAGTGTTAGATGAACCAACAGCAGGACTTGATCCTAAGGGACAAAATGAACTTATGGAGATGTTTTATCATCTTCACAAGCAAAAAAATCTTACGGTGATTCTTGTGACACATAATATGGAGGATGCTGCAAAATATGCAGACAACATTGTTGTGATGCATAAAGGAACGGTCTTTTTGCAAGGAACATCAGAGGAAGTCTTTACGCATGCAGATGAGCTTGAACAAATTGGTGTATCTCTTCCGATGTCGCTAAAGTATAAGCGAGAAATTGAAGAGAAATTAGGCATTTCTATACCGAAAGCCACCTTGTCTTTAGAAGATTTAGCAGATGAAGTCATACAACTGTTTAGAAAAGGTGGGGATTCATCATGCAGCAGTTAATTATTGGAAGGTACATTCCGGGAGAATCTGCTATTCATAGATTGGATCCTCGTACAAAACTGTTAATGGTCTTTTTATATGTATTTGTTGTATTTTTAGCAAATAATGCAATTTCATACGGCTTGCTATTTTTGTATGCACTCATTGCTTTGTTTTTTGCAAAAGTGCCGATTCGCTATATTCTTTCTGGGCTAAAACCTATTTTATGGATTTTTTTATTCACGTTCTTTCTGCACATTTTTACAACAAAAGAAGGTGCTGTACTCGTTCAATTTGGATGGTTTTCTATATATGAGAAAGGTTTGGAGCAGGGAATTTATATTTCTATTCGTTTTTTGGTCATTATTTTAATGACGACCCTATTAACATTAACGACAACACCAATTGAAATTACAGATGGCATGGAGACACTGCTGCATCCTTTAAAACGTATAAAAGTTCCTGTTCACGAAATCGCACTTATGATGTCTATTTCTTTGCGCTTTATTCCAACTTTGATGGATGAAACAAGTAAAATTATGAAAGCACAAGCTTCTCGTGGTATAGACTTTGCAGGCGGTCCAATGAAAGACAGGGTGAAGGCGATTATCTCGTTACTTGTACCGCTATTTATTAGTGCATTTAAACGTGCAGAAGATTTGGCAATTGCTATGGAAGCACGAGGTTATCAAAGCAGCGGATATCGTACGAAATTCCGGCAGCTAGAATGGAAATGGATCGATACATTAACGCTTTTAAGTCTATTTGGTTTAGCGTGTATTTTAATTTTGGTTCGATCGTAATGGAGAGTATGAATATGGAAAGAATAAAATGCACAGTTTCGTATGATGGAATTAACTTTTGTGGATATCAGATTCAACCGAATCAACGTACTGTTCAACAAGAAATAGAGAAAGCTTTGCAAAAGGTGCATAAAGGGGAAGCTGTTCGTGTACAAGCGTCAGGAAGAACAGATTCCAACGTTCATGCCAAAGGCCAGGTTATTCATTTTGATACACCCCTATCATTAACAGGAGAGCAATGGATGGCGGCTTTAAATACAATGCTGCCAGATGATATTGCTGTGCAGCAGGCTGAGAAAAAAACGTTAGACTTTCACGCAAGGTACGGCGTTGTAAAAAAAGAATATCGTTATCGTGTATTATTATCTAAAAAAGCTGATGTATTCCGTAGAAATTATGTATATCAGTATCCGTATGAATTAGATATAGAATCTATTCGAAACGCACTTCTTTATTTTATTGGAACGCATGATTTTACTTCATTTTGTTCGGCAAAAACTGATAAAAAAGATAAAGTACGAACAATTTATGAAATAGATTTAATAGAGCAAGGCGATGAGCTAATCTTTCGCTTTGTTGGAAATGGTTTTTTATATAACATGGTTCGAATTATTGTCGGTACGCTGCTTAGCGTTGGTCAAGGAAAAATTGCTCCTGAAAGCATTCCAGACATTTTAAAAAAACAAGACCGCCGTTTTGCTGGGAAGATGGTACCGGGGCAAGGCCTTTATTTATGGGAGGTAAACTATAACAACTAATCCTGGTGTAACATTCGCTTGACATTAGAAACTCAAAAGTATATCATAACATATGGTATTGTTTCTAAAACCACGATTAGCCCCGGAAGGAAATCGTGTTTAAGATAAACAATAGATTTTTTCTATGGAAAAGATAACGAGTAGGAGGGAAACAAATGCGTACGACTTTTATGGCAAAAGCTAACGAAGTTGAGCGTAAATGGTATGTGATTGACGCTGAAGGTCAAACTTTAGGTCGTCTTTCTAGTGAAGTAGCATCCATTTTACGTGGTAAAAACAAACCAACATTTACACCACACGTTGACACGGGTGATCATGTAATTATTATTAACGCTGAGAAAATTCACTTAACAGGTAATAAATTAAACGATAAAATTTACTACCGTCACACTAACCACCCAGGTGGACTTAAACAAAGAACAGCTCTAGAAATGCGTACAAACTACCCTGTACAAATGTTAGAGCTTGCTATTAAAGGCATGCTTCCAAAAGGACGTTTAGGACGTCAAATGTCTAAAAAATTAAATGTGTATGCTGGATCTGAGCATCCACATCAAGCACAAAAACCAGAAGTTTACGAACTTCGCGGATAATTAATTAAAGGAGGGCTTACTTTGGCACAGGTACAATACAATGGTACTGGACGTCGTAAGAGTTCAGTAGCACGCGTACGCCTAGTTCCAGGCGAAGGACGCGTTATCATTAACGGTCGTGATTTTGAAAACTATATCCCATTTGCTGCATTACGTGAAGTAGTGAAACAACCTCTAGTTGCAACAGAAACTTTAGGTAACTACGATGTACTTGTAAATGTACATGGCGGTGGATACACTGGTCAAGCTGGTGCTATCCGTCACGGTATTTCTCGCGCTTTACTAAAAGCTGATCCAGAATACCGTTTAACATTAAAACGTGCAGGTCTATTAACTCGTGATGCACGTATGAAAGAGCGTAAAAAATACGGTCTTAAAGGTGCTCGTCGTGCACCTCAGTTCTCAAAACGTTAATTTTTGCGAACTTCAAACCTCAGCCTTTTGGCTGGGGTTTTTTTATGTTCTTCAATAGTTTTTGTTAGCATCTCCTTCTTTGGAATATTTTAGTGCTACCTTCTTGTGTATGCTTCCTACTGAGAAGTTTAGACTAATACGTACATAGGGAGGTTTTAAGTACTATGAATGTTATTGTGAGTCTGAAAGAAAAACAAAGAGAAAAGCAATTGAAGTATGAACGTAAAATATTGCGTGAATTATCATTACAAACACTTAGAGAAAATATTCGTAATTGCTTTTGTATGGATACATTTCATCGTCATTATGAAGATTATTGTATAGAACTCGGCATTGAGTCTTATTTATTAGGAGCTAGGTATAGTAAGTTTGGATATTATGGAGAATCGCTTTTAGATGTAAAGAACAGATCATCTCATGAAGAAACTCAATTAACAGAAATGCTGTTTCATTTTTTGACAAGTGTGCCTTTGCGTACTTTGGAAGAAAATGAAGATGAGCAGCTATATCAATCGTGTCAGTACTTTATTAGCGCTTGGTGGCAACAAGGATATGAGAAGGGTGAGAAAAGATATCGCATGAAGCTGCATTAAGTAAATCATAAACTTTCCTCTTGTCCCATATAAGTAAGTAGAGGGACTAGCTAGAGGAGGAAAGGTATGAAAAGAATTCGGATTATTTCTTTTATGTTAGCAGCGGTGGTACTCTTTTTTTTAGTAAAGCAGGAATTTCAAATCACAAAATCATGGAGAGCATGGAATTTGCCTTTGTCTGGAAAAATTATTGTATTAGATGCTGGTCATGGCGGCCCAGATGGAGGAGCGGTTGGCGGAGAAGATATTGTTGAAAAAGATATTACACTAGAAATTACTAAAAAGGTACGAGACTATTTGCAGGAACAAGGAGCACTTGTTATTTTAACGCGTAATGGAGATTATGATTTGGCTGACAAAAGCACGAAGGGATATAGTCGCCGTAAAGCAGAGGATTTAAAAAAACGTGTAGAAATTATTAATAAGCCTGATGTTGACTTTTTTGTTAGTGTGCATTTGAATGCCCTTCCAAGTGGTAGCTCAAAAGGAGCACAAACATTTTATTATCGTTCTTTAGTAGAAAACGAACGAGCGGCAAAATTTATTCAAGCTGAATTACGAACAAGTCTTGAGAATACGAACCGTTCGGCGAAAACAATTTCTCATGTTTATTTATTAAAGTATGCGAAAACACCTGGTGCATTAGTTGAAGCTGGTTTTTTATCAAATGTAAACGAAAGATATTTACTGAACTCAGAGAAATATCAGCAAAAAGTTTCCGCTGCTATATATCGCGGAGTCTTGCGCTACTTTACTGAAAAAGGAAACCCTCCCGATTAAGGGAGGGTTTCTTTGTAACGGAGTTTTCCGAAAATATGCTATACTTACAATGAAAACGCATTTATTTCGTTTTAACGGCAATTACATGCTCGTAAGAACTTAATTTCAATTATCTTCATAACAGGGGGCGGGACAGATTATGGTAACGAAAGAACAAGTAATGGGAGCACTTGAAGGGATTGTAGATCCGTTTCTAAATAAAACATTAAAAGAAACAAATGCTATTAAAGAAGTTACAGTAAAACCAGAAAAAGAACATGTTAGCATTAAAGTTGCAATTGTGAAAACAGGAACAGCGGAGCAAATGCAGCTGCAAGGAACACTCGTAAAATTAGTGAAAGAATTAGGAGCAGCGACAGTAGGATTGCGCTTTACAGAATTTACCGAAGAGGAACGATTACAATTTGCTCCGCAAGAAGAGCAGAGTGAATCTTTATTATCACCGCATGCTAAAACAACTTTCTTAGCAGTAGCGAGTGGAAAAGGCGGTGTTGGAAAATCAACGGTTTCTGTAAACTTGGCAATTTCTCTTGCCCGTTTAGGGAAAAAGGTTGGGATTGTTGATGCTGATATATACGGATTTAGTGTGCCGGATATGATGGGGATTGAAAAACGTCCTATTGTACGTGGTGATAAAATCATTCCAGTAGAACGTTTTGGTGTGAAAGTTATTTCTATGGGATTTTTCGTAGAAGATAATGCGCCTGTTATTTGGAGAGGTCCTATGCTTGGTAAAATGTTAAATCATTTCTTCACAGAAGTAGAGTGGGGGGATTTAGATTACTTAGTGTTAGACTTACCTCCTGGTACAGGTGATGTAGCATTAGATGTGCATTCAATGCTTCCGGCATGTAAAGAAGTTATTGTAACAACACCGCATCCAACAGCAGCTTTTGTAGCAGCTAGAGCTGGCGCAATGGCACTTCGTACAGAGCATGAGATTATTGGTGTTGTGGAAAATATGTCTTATTTCGAAAGTAAAGTAACTGGTGAAAAAGAATATGTATTCGGAAAAGGCGGAGGGGAAAAATTAGCAACAGAACTGCAGACAGTAGTACTCGGTCAAATTCCGCTTCAGCAACCAGATTGGAATACAGAAGAATTTGCTCCATCTGTATACGATGAAAATCATAAAATTGGAGTAATCTATAAACAAATTGCTCAGCAAGTAATTGAGAGAGCTGCAATTAAACAAAAATAACCCTCAGTACGAGGGTTATTTTTGTTCTTTTTTGCCTTCTTCTGATCCGCCTTCTTTTTTCTGTTCACCACCACTTTTCTGCGCTTTTTCAACACCTTTACTAATAATATCAATCATTTTTGCCTGAAATAATGGACTTTCGGCAGTTTCGGTTAAGACTTGCTGTAAATATTGACGGTACTCTTTACTTTTCATTGTTTGCATCATGATTTTTCCTACTTCTGGATTTTTCATGATTTCTATAACACCAGCTTGATAATCAGGATCTTTTAATAAAGTTTTCATTAAATTTGTTTGTTCTTTCTCGATGCTTTTTGCAAATTTAGTGGCAAACTCAGGGTCTTTAAATACTTTTTCCCAAAATTGTTGCCCTTTCTCTGATATCATAGTATCTTCAATCGTTTTTTTTACTACAGATTCGTCTAAAATAAGAGCTTGTTTCATTTTTTCATCGGTTAGTACATCTTGAATTGCTTTTTTTCCTTGATCCGTTTTTAAAATATCAATAATCATTTTTTTCGTTTGATCATAATCTAATTGGGATTTCGCTTCTTTTTCCTGTGCGCATGCAACGATTCCGATAAAAAGGATGAAAGAGACCGAAATGAGTAGAATCCGTTTCATCAGCTAGGGCTCCTTTCACGTGTTTCTCTTTTTTAATATAAATCTCTTAGGAGAATTTATGCATATTGATGGCTAGCTTTTTAAAATTGACATTGTTACAATTTAATTAGAAATATATATAATGGGGGATATGTCTGTGAATAGCCGAAATTGGGTACGACTCTTTTTGACGACTTTATTTCTTGGGGGAAGCAGTACAATCTTTATCGGTTTTATTTTAGAGTGGGACAAGTACAATGAATTTTTTCAAAATTTCGACGGAAAGGAAATCCTAATTGTTTCTTTTTGGTTGCTTGGAGTCGGTTTTATTTTTAGTGTAATCAGTCAGATGGGGTTCTTTGCATATCTAACAATTCATCGATTTGGGCTAGGGATGTTTCGTTCTCCCACCCTTTGGAATGTAATACAAATGTTCTTAATTGTGTTTGTATTATTTGACTTTGTATATTTACGCTCCGTATTAATTGCAAATGGGAACGCATCACTGGGTACGAATATTTTTGTTGCCGCAGCTCTTTTTTTGTTTGGAATAATCGTTGCTTACATAAAAAGCAAAGAGACAAACAAGAAGGCGTTTGTTCCAGCGTTATTCTTTATGATTGTTGTAACTATTATTGAATGGGTTCCAGCATTACGTATTAATGATACGAATTGGTTATATTTAATGGTTGTTCCATTGCTCATTTGCAATGCATATCAGGTTTTGATATTGCATCGTTTAATAGGACAAAAAAGCTGATTCCTATATTGGAATCAGCTTTTCTTTAGTGGATAAGGATGAGTTTAATCTATGTCTTTACTTTTAGCTTTTGTATTTGAGATGAGCTGGGAAACAGAGATGTTTTCAAATCCATCTGTTTTTAATTTTTGAATCAGCATTGGCAATGCTTTATTTGTTTGTAGTGCTGAATCAGAAGCGTGAAGTAGAATAATATCTCCTTCGTGCAAGTTTTCTGAAACGGTTGTAACAATTTTATTGACTCCAGGGTTTTTCCAATCATTTGAGTTATTGCTCCAATGTACAACCGTATACCCAAGAGATTCAGCAATTTTTAATACCGTTTTATTAAAGTTACCATTAGGAGGGCGTAGGAGTTGAACTTGTTTCACTTGAAGTTTTGTAAATATGTCCTGTGCCTTTAGGAGATCCCTTCGGATTTCGCTAGCCTCTAAAGATGTATAGTCTTTGTAATTGTATCCCATACTTCCAATTTCGTGCCCGTCTTTTATAATGCGCTCTACAATATCAGGGTGACGTTCTGCCCACGCAGCAGAAAGGAAGAAGGTGGTGTTTTTAATCTTTTTTTCTTTTAATGTATCTAGTATAGGTAATGCTTTCTCATCTCCCCAACTAATATCGAATGTTAAAGAAACCTGTTTTTTTGTCGTGTCTCCTTTATAAATTGCTTTTGGACCAGTAGCTGTTGAAAAAGCTGATTGATAGGAATATGTTTTTAAAAAAAGTAGCCATGCCGTAAAAAGGGAAAGCACAATAATAAGACTAATTTGTTTAAACTTATGTTTACTCGTTATAAAGAAGAAAAACATCGCTTCTCCGCCCCTTTGTCCAATCCTTTTCAGTTACTTATATGCAGAAAAAGAAGAAAAGAGAACTAAACGATTAACATCGTAAGAAAAGGATATAATGAACGGTATGTAGATAAGAAACAGCTGAGGTGACAGAATGATTGGATTACTGATTACGGAGCAGGAACAAAAGGAACTAGAATATGTATTGAAAAGAGAACTAGACGAGTTATTATTTGACTTTGCAGATAAACGAATTCATCATGTTGTAAAAAAGACGATGGAAGAGCGATATAAATTGTTGTTTACTTTATTTACAAAAATTGCTCCACCTGAAGATTGTACAAGGTATATGAGAAAAAGAATTTTTTATTAAAAAGTATTGACGGTATGGTTCTATATATGATAAATTGATATTCGTCGCTGATGAACGAATTCATCAAGCGCGAAAAAAGAAATAAAAAACATTGTTGACATTGAAAAACAAAGATGTTAACATAAGGAAGTCGCAATTGAGCGGCGGATAAGTTCTTTGAAAACTGAACGAAACAAACAACGTGAAACGTCAATTTTATTTATGATGCTAGACAAACTTTATTGGAGAGTTTGATCCTGGCTCAGGATGAACGCTGGCGGCGTGCCTAATACATGCAAGTCGAGCGAACCGATTAAGAGCTTGCTCTTAAGAAGTTAGCGGCGGACGGGTGAGTAACACGTA
>NZ_JBAWSX010000024.1:0-57422 GCF_037104725.1 Bacillus bruguierae
GATGTGCCTGGAACAAGATATGTACATGATCAACATTGTGATTCCATTCTACTAACGTTATATTGTAGTTTTCTGAAAGTCTTACAAACATATCTTTTGCATAGTCAGATATGGTATCATCAAATACTTTCCTTCTGTATTTCACGACTAATACAAGATGATAATACAATAAGAATACTGAATGGTTATTACTATCTAATTCCATTATTATACCAACCTTTATCAATTATAAGACTGATTATAAAAGAAGAAAAAATAAAAACGAGGGAAACCGATGTACAGAATCAGATGATTCGAAGGTTTTCTAGAAAGGATGCATATATATTGTCTTTTCCTAACATCCCTAATATTACTCCCACTATTTCTGTTACGACTGCACAGACGATTCCATTACTTTTAAGCTCCATTGCCCTAGAAGAATTAGCTTTGGCTCACATTATCAATGCTGAGGCAGAGAAAATTCAATTTGTTCTCGGAACATTACCACCAGGAAGAACGACACTTTCTCCTCCGGTGGTTACGATATCCAATCTTCTTGCTATCGACTCGAGCGTGCAAAGAACTCTTCGTGACGTCATCAAGAAGGAAATGCTGCTTGAATTCAAATTTGAAAATGTTCTGGATCTATTAGAGACTATTTCTCCTACTCCTCCTCCATCCACAACAACGATTACCCTGAACGCTAATCCAACTACTATTATTCTAGGAATAGGATTTACCTCAACTCTTACTGGTCAAGTATTGGTGAATGGAAGTCCCCCTTCAGCAGGTACACCGGTCAATTTTTCAGTGAATAATGCTGCTCTTGGTACTATATCTCCTAATCCTGCTTTTACAGACGCATCGGGCAACTTTACTGCCATTTTTACAGTCAGTGATGGAACTGGGACAGTAATGATTACCGCTACTGCTTTGGGAGGAAGCAGTGACCCCGTCACTATTACTATATTTTGATAATAGGGTTCTGTTACAAAATTTCACAAGAGATAGACATAGGTCAACAACGTGTATGACTAAATATTATGCAGCCGCTAGTAATTGTTATGATTCATTGTACGTCGAAAAGACGAAATCTATTTAAAGACTTCGTCTCCGTTTATATAGGGCATGATCCTTCTCAATCAATTGCACGATATAAATAACACCCGTTTTCTTTGACTTTTATTATTCCCTATGCGTTAAAACGGTTTTTTCTTCGCTCCATTCTCGTCTGTCCTTGCACTGTTCCAGTATCATTATGTTGCTCCGTTTGTGTTGCACTGTAAGTTGGTGTTTGCTCTTCATAGTTTCGTTCATATGGACGAGTGTCTCTTTGTTTAGAAGATTTTTTACCGAACTTGAGCATTTTAAATTTTAATCTCGGTAAACTTGGAATGCGAATTTTAAATGTAGGTCTCATTCGCTTCTTTTTTTGTTTAAATGTGTTTGTTTTTTCTTGCTTATTGTTATCACGATGCAGCGCGTTTGCAAGCAATCCACCGAGTAAGAAACCTGCCACTAAAATGACTAAATACAATTTTTCTGATGTGAGTAGGTTCATCATTCGCTGAAGAACTGCTAATGATTGAATTTGTTTTACATCCCAAAGCATTGCGCCCCATAATGCGAGTAATCCTAGCGTAATGGCATATGTACGGAATCGGAATAAAAACGGGATTACAGCAATACATGCAGCGATTTTTGCGTTTGCAATTAAAGAATCGACTGTTATGTATTGATTCCAAATTGCCAGCAAGAGTGTGATAAATGCTGCGTATGCTACCCAACTAAATATTCGTGAATGCATTCGTTTTGCATGATAACTCCCAAAACTAGTTAAAAACAATAACCCGCCTATATATAATGATAATTGTAGCGGCATTTGTTTCATTATACCTGTAACTGGGAACAGGACGCTGAGCACCATTAACAGTACATCAAGTTTTTTCACAATTCTCAATCCCTTTCAGTTTTCTAACCTCTATAGCATAATAGTATTTTTCTGTTTTGTATATGTAAAAATAACATACTTAAAAAATATCTTAATCCTACTGATGATAAAAAGTAAATAAAAAAGTATAACGATAATTGACAATAGATTACTACTTTTATACAAGGGAATGACAAATCCCGCTTCTTCCAAATAAGCGGGATTCTCACATCAGCGTATGTAAGGCTATATCCTATCTTTTCGATACAAATTGATCACATCTTTTAAAGCTGCGGCTGCCGCTCCTCTTGGATTGGAAGCTCCGCCAATGGAAGTGACTGATCCCATCGTGTCTGTATAAAAAGTAATTCCTTTTTCGGTTCCTGTAACACCTGCTAGTGAGTGGTTCAAGTCTACTGCAGATGGTTGTACTTCAAGCTGCACTTTTCCGTCATCGTCTGTAGATGCTCTTGCTAGTAGTTTGATTTGTTTTCCTTGCTTTTTTGCTTTTTGTATATCTTGTTTTGATACGTTTTCTATTCCTTTCATACTCATATCTTCAAGTGTATATTCTGTATGTAATAAACTATTTGATAACAATAATAATTTACATGCGCTATCCATTCCGCTTACATCTAATACAGGATTTGTTTCAGCAATTCCTTTGCTTTGCGCTTGTTGCAATGCTTCTTCATATGAAGTGTTGTCTTCATACATTTTTGTTAAAATATAATTGGTTGTCCCATTTAAAATTCCTTCAATGCGTTTAATTTTGCACCCCGCTAAGCTAAATTGACCGATATCTAATGTAGGTAGTGCAGCAGCTGTTGCACCGCTATAGCGGATGCTTACATTTGCGACTCGAGCTGCTTCGCTTATTTCTTTCCACGATGTTACAAGTGCGCCTTTGGAAATAGAAACAATATCCATTCCATTTTCAATCGCTTGTAATATATATTGTTTTCCTGGTTCCCCACTTTCAATATTGGTTGGTGTAGATTCAATTAAAACGTGCCCCTCCATGTTTTCGTTATACACCGGATGTTGTTCTATATATCTATGTAAAGCTGCTGATCCGTCGCCTAATGCAAGTAAAGTATCGGTATAAAGCCCCTCTGGGCGATATAACTTCACATCACGTCCAATAATTCCAGCAAGGAGTAACTCTAAACCATATTCTTTTTGAATACATGACGCTTTCTCGTGAATAAGTTTTACAAATTCTTTTCCAACGTTTCCATAACCGGCAAGTATTAATTTGATTTGCATAAGATCCTCCGCTAACTTTTGAATGTTTATTTTTTGACAGGTAAATATAAAACAAGTTGCGGTCCAATTGGTCCTATTCGGCGTTGTCCTCTGTCTTCAAATCCGACTGTTATGTATAATTTTTGTGCAGGAATATTTCTTTCATTGACGGCTAATACAATTTCTTCTATGTTTGGAAAGTATACATCTACATAATTTGGTAGCAAATGCAATGCTCGCTTTGCATATCCTCTTCCTTGTTCAATGTAATTGATTGAAAATGAAGTAAGTAACAAAGAGCTTTCTTTGTTTGTATATTCTTGCACACGACTTCCTGATTGCAACGCAAAAATACCAACTGGCTTGTCATCAGCTAAAATAACAATAGGATTTCGAGTTGGATCCTGCTGTGCTTTGTCTAAAAGTTCCATTGGATGAGCTGTGAATTGTACTTGTTCTTCTGGTAAAGTAAAGGTTTGTAACGCTTCTTTATATTCCTCTGTATACGGAACAAGTTGAATAGATTGATTCATTTTCATTACTTTTAATCCCCCAGTTCTAAAAACATATGTTTCCTTCCATACAAAATCATACAATATTTTTAGGAATAAATGAAATTTTCAGTCTTAAAAACGATAAAACAATCCCCGTGCTACATAACACGGGGATTGTTTTATCGTTTTAATTGTTGATTCGATTGGTCAACTTGTTCTTGTTTTAATTCATTTTGTTCGCCTTTTTGTAATTGTTGATCGTTTTCTTTAACTGGATTGTTCTGTTTTGTTTCTAATAAATCATTTGGAACTTGCGGCATCGCACGCCCTACAATTGCCGCAAGTTCATCGAGAATTCCTTCACCAGCTTTTCCTTCTTGAATACGTTTTCCAATTTCTTTTAAGCGCTCGTACGTATCTAAATCGGCCACAACAACTGCGTTTGAACCTTGTGGATCATGTTTTAAGCTCTCTGCAACGGAGTATTTTATTGTTTCTACTCTTGTACGATCTAACTTAGCACCTACATCAATGCCGACAATGGAATACTTACCAAGAACAACAGCCGTTGCATCTCTTACACCAGGTATACTTGAAGCAATGCTTGCAAGATGATCAGCCTTTGTTTCATCTGATTTGCGAGTATTTTCTTTATTTGTTACGTTTCTTGTTTTATATTGATTTATATTTGAAGTTGGTTTTGGATTAGCTGCATTATCATTCTTTTTTGTACTGCAACTTGCTAATAGAAGTAAACAGATACAAAAATATAAGGTTTTCCTCAAAGGTGTCACTCCTATTCATTAATCAAAAATTTGTTCTACACTTTGCAATTTTTTCACTTTTTCTTCAGTACCACTATCGGCATTAATAAAGATTTGATAGGTGTCTTTCCCAAGTGTTCCTAAAAATTCATAACATAGTACCTCTTTATGCAAGTCATTTACAACGATTGCCTGACGCTCTTCCATAACTTTTAAATTAGGATTAATTTTCTTCCGCGCATCCGAAACCGATAGTGTTGGTTTTGGAATTTTTATATCTTTCCGAGCTGCTAAATAGTCTTTAGAAGAGAAGCCAACAATCGAACCGTCATCAAGCGCTATTTTCATTTGAATGGATTCTGGATATATACGCACGTTGTCCCGATTCGTTACGAATGTGAAAACACCGATAGAGTCGTATTGTGAACTTTCATATAACTCCATATCTTTGAATTTATTTTGTTTTAAAAAGGAAAGTCCCTTTTCTCCTGCTTCATTTAAGCTAATCTTTTGTTCTTTGACTTCACGGCTGTTCATCACCCAAATTGGATAGCCACCTTGTTCAGTAATGTCCATATTCGTTTCACTATTCGTCTTAGGATCTTTTACTGTAATGCTATAAAATTTTTCTTTTGCTCCCTTGCTGCTTTTTTCAGCAGAAATCGTTTCAGATCCCTTTAAGCTAAGGAAAGATTTTGCGATATTTATCGCTTGGTCTTTTGAAATTTTTGGACCAGATATGTGCGTCTCACCTTTTTTTTCTGTTTGCAAACTTGTAAACGTTGGTCCAAAACGCTTTTCTGAATAAGCGTTACTGTTTTTTTCTACTGTTTTAAACCCGTCTATAATCGTGTTATCGGCTGGGTTTTTATTAGAAGCAAGCGCTAGTTCAACATCCATCCAACGTAAATTATTTTTTAGAGCAAGATGCTGTACTTTACGCAGTTCATCTTGAATATTTGCAGCATTATTATATAGTTGCTGGAGTGTATTATATTCTTGGTCATTCAATGGTGCTTTATCTAAATCACGTATAGCTGTACGGTAACTAAATTCTCCGATATTTGATAGAAATTCTTCTGTTTTATTAAACGGGAGTAACGTAAGTGGTAATTGACCAATATCAGAATGTGCCTGAGATGTGATGCGCCACACTTCGGCTAATGCAGGTGATAATGATGTTCGTGAATTCATTGCTAATGTTGTCCCAATTTTGTCATGTAATAAATCAACTTGATAGGCTAAATCATGGAAAGCACGCTGGTAGTTATTTTCAGCGTGAATTAATACCGCATTTTTTTCTTGGTGCTCTTTATATCCCCAATATCCTGTGCCTACAACTCCGATTGTTAATAAAACAATAATTAAACCTCTAAACATATCTCATCCACCTCCTAACTAGTTACAAAAAATGTGTCTTCCAATTTTCTTAATTTGCGGGCGACCCCAAATCCACTTACTTGTTGCAGTATTTGGATTAAAATAATAAATTGCTCCTCCAGAAGGATCCCATCCGTTAATTGCATCAAGCACGGCTTTTTTTGCTGTTTCATTTGGTGTTAAATTAATTTGGCCGTCTGTAACAGCAGTAAAGGCGCGCGGCTCATAAATAACTCCTGCGACTGTGTTTGGAAAAGATGGACTGCTAACGCGATTTAAAATAACAGCTGCGACGGCAACTTGTCCGATATAAGGTTCACCGCGCGATTCTCCGTATACAGCATTTGCCAAGATTTTAATGTCATTTTGCGAGTATCCATTCGGAACATTTGTGCCTTTGTTTTGTGCCGGTTTATTATTTTGTGCTGGTTTATTCTTTTGGTTGTTCGCTGTGTTACTTGATTGTTTTTCGTATTTTGTAGCTTTAACGAGCTTTTGTTTTGTCGCTGTACCAACAAGTCCGTCAACCTTTAATCCGAATTTTTGCTGAAAATTCCGAAGTGCCCAATATGTACCCCACCCAAAGACACCATCTACTTTCCCATTGTAAAATCCAATGTACTTGAGTCTTGATTGTAGTTCGATTACATCTTCTCCAGAAGCTCCCTTTTGGATGACTTGATTGGAAAAAGCCCCTACCTGCTTCTCATGAACACTACTTACCAACAAAGTAATCGCCACCGTAATGAGTAGAAGCGGTACTTTGAAGAAAGCTTTACACTGCATAGTTCAACCTCCTTGAATTTGACGATGATTTCAAGGTTATTTTTTGTAAATAATGCGATTTTATGTAATGAAGACCAAAAAAAGCACATTCATATGAATATGCCTAAATGTAAATACTATAAAAAATGCTATAAAGGAGCTTAATATGACTCGTTTATTTATATGCATCGGCCTTGCTGCAATTGTTTTATTTATTTATAAACCTTTTCCTGCTGTTCATGCGCAGCCTCCATATGCGAAATGGGGAAAGATTGCGGTGCAAAAGACGAAAGAAAAATACCCGCAAGCTGATATTATCGATTATCTTCATATTGGAAGAAGACCAAAAACAGTAAATATATCAGTTGAAAAATTTAAGTTGTGGTTGCGGGAGAAAAACGGAAAAGAATTTGGAGTATTTGTTGATGTAGAATTTGACACAAAAACAGAAAAATTTATTAGCATTTCTTTCAAAGAAACTCCAAGATAAGAAAAGCGACATGCCATGCCAAAAGAAGAAGCTATTTTCATGGTAAGTATTATATAAGGTGAACTCTATTCCATTAAAGGAGTTTATATTTTGGTAGTACGTAAGTATGGAAATCATGGCTTTAAAATCGTATGTAAGCATCGCAACAAATTCAGTGAGCGGTTTTGTTGCATTACAATATGTTTGGACAAACAAAGTCTGTTTTTCAGTGCATTTCTTGTAAATATTTCACAAACAGTTTGAGTGGTACTAAACCTCGTTTAGGCATTTGACTGCTAATGACTGCGGTGAGTTCTAATTGAGGTACAATTAAAATATACTGTCCGCCGTATCCCATTGCAAAATATGTATGATATGGCACGTTGCATGTCTCTCTATCTAAGATCCACCAGTGATATCCGTATGCTCCAACACGTTCATACGTTGTAAATCTCTTTTGATGCGATTGTTCAATCCAGTTTGAAGACACGAGTTGCTGTCCGTTCCAATAGCCGTTTTGTAGACATAATTGACCAATTTTCAACATATCTTTTGGTTTCATTTTCATACCAAAACCGCCAACAAAAATTCCTTGTGGATCTTGTTGCCATTGATAGCTCGTAATGTGTAACGGTTCAAATAAATATTTATCAACAAACGCTGCTGTTGTCATTCCTGTCACAAGTTGCAAAATGTAACTTAATACATGTGAAGAACCAGAATTATAGTTCATTTTTGTACCCGGTTGCTTGGTGATCGGTTTATTAAGAATATAGTCAATCCAGTTTTGTGACTCTACGAAATCATTTGGGAAAATAACACCGTCACCAAACTCTTTCCAGTCTTCTCCCGTTGTCATCGTTAATAAATGATACATCGTTAGTAGCTGTTTTTCTTTTGGCATATTTGGAATCCACTCTACAATAGGTGTATGAATACTATGGATATACCCTTTTTCAAGTGCAATGCCAATTAGAATAGAGATAATACTTTTCGTTATCGAATTAATTTTATATACGTTTTGTGCACATTTCTCTGTTTTATAATATTCTGTAACGATTTCTCCTTTTTGATAGACGAGGAAAGCATTTACTTTTTTCTTTTTAAATGTATGTTCCAATTCTGATAAGTTCAATATACACCCCTCCATTACTACTTAGCACTAATTTGACTTATTATAACGAAATTTGAAATGAGAAACAAAAAAGAGTAGATTTTTTCTACTCTTTTTATATGTATTCATATGAACGTTATGTTTAAGGGAGCGGCGGATTATCCCATTCTTCGCGTTTCCAAGGTGCTTGGCGAGGGTCGCTATGTTCGTTTGAATAGAGAAGATAAGCTGGATCACCGTAATAAAACGTATCAGGAGCAGCTACATATTTTGTTACACCATCAATTGGATCATTGCTATAGAGAATCCATGGTTGATTCGTTTGATCCCCTTCATCAAGACGTCCATTATTTTTTGTAATGTCTCCATTATAACGAATTTGGACTCCATCTTCTTTATCCCATTTCATCGCATGAGCTCCTCCATCAACACCAATTAAGGGATGCCCATCATCTTTTGAAACTTCTGCCCATGGCTTTATTTTATAACCATTGTGACTCGATATAAGCAAATGTGTTGGAACGCCATTTTTCAAGTAAACAAAATACTTTTCCCAATCGTGTTCATGGTTGTTAATCCAATCATTATCGGCATAATAAAGCCAATACTCATATATTTCATATTCTCCTTTTTTAGCGATATGAAAATAGACAGCTGGTTGTTGATTATTTGGACCACGATTTGTTAATCCTGTTGATCCTATTCCTGTTACGGCATTTCCAATTTTGAAACGAATTTCATTTTCTTTATTATGTTCAATATCGTTATCATAAGACTGGAAACGAAAAGCGTGAGGGAAATTTTTTTCCCCTGTATCCATCCAATCTGTTCCATCAAATTGAAGTGTTGCTAAATAAGCAGATGGATTGGGAGCCGCTTCAACATTTGATGAAAGGATTCCAAAAGATCCTCCTATTGCAGAAAATGTTATGAATGTCTTTTTAAAGAAATTTTGCTTACTAAACATAATTTTTTCACCTACTTTATTTCGTATAACAATACTATAATACATAATTTCAATTTAAAAATATGCAAATAAGCATAAAAGCTTTTTTCATAAAGAAAACTTTTATGCTTATTGTTTAATCGTTTATAGTTTTGTCCGAATAGCCCAAAGTTCTGGGAAAAATGATTGATCAAGTACACGTTTTAAATACGAAACGCCTGAAGATCCGCCAGTGCCCATCTTATTCCCAATAATACGTTCTACCGTTTTCATATGACGGAATCGCCACTGCTGCAGCCAATCTTCAATATCGATTAGCTTTTCAGCTAATTGATATAAATCCCAGTATTTCTTCACATCTGAGTACACTTCTAACCATGCTGCTTCTACTGTTGCATCCGCCTCATATGGTTGTGTAATATCCCTTTGAAGAACGCTTTTATTAATTGGAAAGCCTTCTTTTGCAAGTGATTGAATCGCAACGTCATATAGGCTCGGTGCATGAAGTGCCTTATGTAGACGAGCGTGCAACTCTGCATCTTTTTCATAGATTTTAAGAACATGTGGTGTTTTATAACCGAGTGCAAATTCAATCATGCGATATTGATAAGATTGAAATCCAGATGCTTGACCAAGTGAATCACGGAATTCAATATATTCAGACGGTGTGAGCGTAGCAAGAATATCCCACGACTGAATAATTTGCGATTGAATTTTTGAAACACGTGCAAGCATTTTAAAAGCAGGAGCAAGATTATCATTTTTAATGGATTCAATAGCTGCTTCTAATTCATGCAAAATTAATTTCATCCAAAGTTCACTTGCTTGGTGAATCACGATGAATAACATTTCATCATGATGATTAGACAGCCGCTTTTGACTCGATAGTAAACTATCAAGTTGTAAATATTCCCCGTATGTCATGTTATTACGAAAATCTGTATGAATCCCCTTCTCCATAATCACTTTTTCATTTTCATTCATGCGTGAACATCCTCTCTATGCAGTATATACTTATTTTTATAATGGTTTTAGTACGGCACGCACTGGACTACCGTCTGCATCTGTTAGTGAAAGCGGCAGGGCAATAAGTTCGTAGTCTCCGTCTTGTACATTTTCTAACACAACATTCTCTAAAATATGAATACCGCGTTTAAATAACTCATGATGTGCTGCTAGTTCTTTATCATCAAGTGGGTCCACAGACGGAACATCAACACCAATTAAACATATTCCCTTTTCATAAAGAAAAGGTGCAAGATCCGCACGTAAATATGGAATCGTTTCAGGAAATACATGTGGATTTATTTTTGATGAGGTCCGCAATAATAATCTACTAACCCCCTCTAAATCATGGGCTTTAAGTTCTTTTGCTCCGATGCTTTCGTGACCTGTTACATCTATAATTCGAGCAGGGCCAATGTAGACGTTAATGTCTAAATCACTTACTTTTTTACCGTCGCTATCGAAGTGAAACGGAGCATCAATATGTGTGCCGGTGTGAATACTCATCGAAACTTTACCAACATTAACAGAGCCGCTTTGCTCTTTTGTCCATGAAACTTCATAGGAAAAAGGTGTATCACCAGGCCAAGTGGCAATATCATTGTTTAGAGGTTGAGAAATATCAATCCACTTGTTTTCTTTCATCTTTACGCCACAACCTCTCGTTTATTTTCAAATTGTTTATACTCCTCTTCCACCATAATTTTCTTTAAAATTCGGACAGCATTCCACACTTCTTCATACGTATTGTATAAAGCAACAGGAGCTAAACGAATTCCATTTGGTGCGCGGAAATCAGGAATAACTCCATTTGCCTTTAATGCTTTGCAAATACGTGCTGCTTCTTTATGTTCCAAATAAATATGTCCGCCTCGTTTTTCATCTTCTAATGGATTACCAAGTATAAAGTCCATATCTTTTAATTCATAATTTATGAGGTTTATCATATAACGTGTAATATGCAAAGACTTTTGTCGTAGTCGATCAATGCCCGCTTCTTTAAATATCTCTAAAGAACCAATCAGTGGTGCAACGCTTAATACGTGCGGTGTTCCAATCTGATAGGCGCCGGCATGTTCAGCTGGTGTAAGTTCGTGCTCCATATCAAACTGTTTATCTTTTCGAGAGCCAAACCAACCTGCTAATCCTGGTAGACGATTGAAATGCTTTTTATTTACGTACAAGCCGCCAACACCGCCTGGACCAGCATTTAAATATTTATAATTACACCAAACTGCAAAATCGACGTCCCATTCTTCGAAATGGTGCGGAATGGAACCGATTGAATGGCAAAGATCAAAGCCAATATGGATCCCGCGTTTATGTGCTTCTTCTGTAAGAAGTTTCATATTTAAAATTTGTCCGCTTCGATATAACACGGCTGGAAGTACTATGAGTGCAATATCTTCCGTCATCGCTGCAATGATATCTTCTTCATTTAACGTTCTTCCATCCCTGCTTTTCACTTGAACGAGATGCTGTGCAGGGTCCAATCCTTTTAAACGAATTTGGCTTTGCAAAGCATAAATATCAGATGGAAATGTTAATTCATCAGCAAGGATTTTTGTTTTTCCTTCTTTCGGTTCGTAGAACGTAGCAACAACTTGATGTAAATTTGTCGTCGTAGAACCAGTTACAATTACTTCTTCGGGCGTGGCGCCAATAAGAGGAGCACTTAATTCTCCTAATTGTTCAGATAAGAAATACCAAGGATGCTCTCCTTCTGTCCAGCCATCAATGCCAGATTGTTTCCATGAATCTAGCAATGTTAATAAAGACTTCTCAGCTCGTTTTGATAAAAGTCCAAGCGAATTTCCATCTAAATAAATGGTTCCGTCTTTTTTATAGAATTCATGTTGAAACGATGCAAGTTCATCATAACGATCACATTGACAAGCATACTCATAAGATGGTTCAAATGGTTTTGCGTACATTCTGTCACCTTCCTTTGAATTTTCTCTTAATTCTAATTAGTTAAAATATATCACCAAAACTGACATAACGTCAATGACATAATGTCAGTTGACAGTATATTACTATTTCCCCTACAATAAAGTTAATTTTTCTGATATTTCAGTATAAAGGTGTGGTACATATGACTAAAGATACTTTTTCGGCAAGACAACGCCGTTCGCTAGAAACAAAAAAGAAATTATTATCAGCTGGTCGTGAAGTATTTATAGAACAAGGATTTCAAAAAACAACAATTTCCCAAATTATAAAAAAAGCAGAAACAGGATATGGAACAGCTTACGTATACTTTAAAAATAAGGATGATTTGCTCATTGTTTTAATGGACGATGTGATGAACCAGTTTTATACAATTGCAGAACGTGTCTTTCATCCGGTAACAAAGCAAGCAGCTCACAGTATGATTCAAAAGCAAGTTCATGCATTTTTACAAATGGCAGAAACAGAAAGACAACTATTACAAGTTGTTGAAGAAGCAATCGGTACTTCTAAAGAAGTTCGAAACAAATGGGATGCTATTCGAGAACGATTTATTGAACGAATTGTTCAAGATATTACATATTCACAAAGAAGCGGTTTAGCACGTAAAGATTTAAATTGTTTTTTAGCAGCAAGAAGTTGGTTCTTTGCGAATGAAATGTTTTTATGGGAAATTGTACGAAATGAACGAGACTTTTCTCTCGAAGACATTGTACATACATTAACGGAAATGTATATGGGAGGGCTTTATTCTTAAAATGTACCGTATAAAACAGGCCTTTTAAAGTGTATATTCTATACCGTACACTTTCATTTCTCGTATTTCTAGGTTATCTATTGGAAATAGCATTTCCCTTTTATTTCCCTGGTAAGCGCATATTCTGACAGATAAAAGGGAATTTCCCTATAAATCTACTTTTTTATATAAGAATATAAATACGTCTATGAAATAATCTATTGAATCTCCCTTCCTTCTTTCGATATGATGAAATCAAACTGAAATTCAATAGAAAGTGAGAAACAAATGACAGAAAAAATTGCGATTATCACAGGTTCATCAAGCGGATTTGGGCTTCTTACATCATTAGAATTTGCTAAAAAAGGCTATCTTGTCATCGCTACGATGCGGAATGTTAAAAAACAAACAAAATTGCTTGAACAGGCAGCGACGTTACATATAGAGAGTAATATAAAAATTCAACAACTTGATGTCACTTCCCAAAAGTCTATTGAGAATTTTACATCTTTTATAAACACTCTTGAACGAATAGATATACTTGTGAATAATGCTGGCTATGCAAGCGGTGGGTTTGTTGAGGAAATTCCACTTGAAGAGTATCAGAAACAATTTGAGACAAACGTATTCGGGGCCATCTCCGTAACACAAGCTATTCTTCCAATAATGAGAAAACAAAAACATGGAAAAATCATTAATGTTAGTAGCATCAGCGGAAAAATTGGATTCCCCGGCCTCTCCCCTTACGTTGCATCTAAATATGCCCTTGAAGGCTGGAGTGAGTCCCTTCGTCTAGAAGTTAAACCATTCGGAATCGATGTTTCATTAATTGAGCCAGGATCATATAACACAAACATATGGGAAATCGGACAAAAACTTGCGGAAACCTCTTCCGAATCTCAGTCACCTTATAAAGATTACATGAAAAAAATTGAACAACATATTCAAAACGGGAATGAGAGTTTTGGAGACCCGCAAGATGTTGCCGAGAAAATAGTAAGTATTGCACAATCACAGCATCCAACTTTACGTTATCCAATTGGAAAAGGTGTAAAATTAATGATGCTCATAAAGAACATACTACCGTGGAAATGGTGGGAATTTCTTGTTTTAAGGCGTTTTAAATAGTGTAAAAAAAACAAGAGAACTGACTCGAAAATGGACTACTGTCAGCTCCTACTGGTACACTCGCAATGCCGAACATTTTCGAATCGCCGATATATCAGTGAACATATAAGATGGAGTTGATTCAAAAGACTAACGGGTTCAGTTTTGAAGTACAAAATTATACTTAGAAGATAAATTCACAATAAAATTAGAAACCGAATTGACCTGCAAAATCACATTATAATTAGCATATGAAAACGCCCAGAGTTGAAAAAAACTCTGAGCGTCTTTTATTGTCTTATTCAATTAAAGTCCCCTTGAGCGTTAACTCTACTTGGAGCAACACACTTTATAAGTGTAATGGTTTATAAGCCAATGCTTTGTCTATAATTTCTCTGGCGGTTAATTCTTCATCACTCCAGAAAATATAATCACTTATTTTAGGGTCAACAACAGACGATGTAAGCATGTCCAACCAAATTGTCAGCTCCCATTCTTCTCCTTCCCCATCCATAAGTTTTTGAACCAAGGTAACTAACTCGTCTTTACTTAACTCACCTAACTTTATAGTTTTATGATTAATAGCTCTTTTTACAATGTATTCTGCACCGTAGTCAGCAAAAAATAATTCTTTTGCATTTGGATAGGGAACACTATTTTCAAATACAGTAAGTTTATGTTCAAAATCTTTCCCAAAATCTTGTAGCTCTTGAATTTCTAAAACTAATTTTAATAGTTTCTTTTCGTCCAATTCCTTACTCCCTTTGTTCAAGATAACCGTCTCATTAATTTAAGTACATTTCTTCACAATTTCTATATTCATTTTAACATAAAATTACAATTATCCTTTTGATTTATCAAAATTAACATAGTATTTAACGCGTTGACAATAGCTATTGTCAACATGTTATTTGAGGTTTTATTCCTTATGCTATATTATCCGTAAAAACTCTATTATTTGTTCAATTCTCTTTTCCACACTTGCTAATTCCCTTCTTCCAATACATTTTTAACCCTTACTAACAGTACAAATTAACTTCTCTAACACCTCCGCTACACCATCTTCATCGTTGGATCTCGTAACGACATATGCAACTTCTTTTAATTCTTGTATTGCATTTTCCATAGCGACCGGAAAGCCGCACGCATGAAAAAGATCTAAATCGTTCCAATCATCACCAAATGCCATTATGTTGTTCATAGGTATTTGACTTTGAATGCAAAGATCCATTACGGCTTGTTTCTTAGAAACGCCTTTGGCCATAATTTGAATTAAAGTTCCCGAATCGGTACATACAGTGTTTACTTTATGTTCAAATTTCTTTTGTAATTTCTCGTAATACGGATATTGTGTGATTAATAATTTTGAAGCCTTAATTTCTTTCAATTCATCTAACGAAACTACAATTGGATTTACAATTGCATTCATAGCTTTACTATAATCTAGCGTCTTGTTGCTATACCATGTATCTTCAGATTCAATAGAAAGACAAGCATCTGAATGATGAGTAATTACATATTCAACAATTTCATCTGTAATAGCTGATTCAACTGGATAATGTTGTCTGTACTCTGATGTATTATCGATGATTAAGGCGCCGTTATAATACACAATCGCTGCCATGTCTTGAAGTTCCTGAGGAAGAAAGGCTTTTACTGAACGCGGGGGTCTTGCTGTCGCAAAATAACAGTTATTCCTTTTTTATAACATGCGAGGATAGCTTGTAAATTTCTTTTCGATACTTCTTTTTGTGAGTTTAATAACGTACCATCTAAGTCTAAAACAATTCCTTTAACGTTTGATATAAGATCCATGTGAACATCTCCTTGTGTGAAAATATCTTTTTCATATTCTATATATGGTTTGGAAATCCTCTTTATTTAAACTTAACAATAAAAACAAACAAAATACTTGACAAAAATTTTTATTTATGTTATTATTATTATTTATTTGTTGATTAGAGTCGTGAAGCGTGGTAAATTATCCTATGTAGCAGTTAACTACTATACAAACACATTTACTAAGGAGGCTTAATCAATGAAGGTTTCAAATGGAGTTGCAACACTTGAATTAAACATACAAGGTTTCGCCTTACATCCTACACTTATCTGGGATGATGAAGAAGCTGTTTTGATTGATTCTGGTATGCCTGGTCAGTTAGAACAAATACGTACTGCGATGAATGATCTAGGAGTTCCTTTTGAAAAATTAAAGGCAGTCATTGTATCACATCAAGATATAGACCATATCGGAAGTCTTCCAGAACTACTACAAGCAGCCACTAATCAAATCAATGTGTATGCACACGAGCTTGATAAACCATATATCGAGGGGAAATTCCCACTTATAAAAACAGACCCTGAACGTATGAACAAAGAAGAATGGGCATCTCTTCCGAAAGAAATGCAATTGTTATATACGAACCCTCCTAAATGTAATGTAAATCAGATTTTAGAAAACGGACAAGAACTTCCGTATTGCGGAGGTATTCAAGTGATTCATACACCGGGACATACTCCTGGACATGTTAGCCTGTATGTAAAGAAAAGCAAAACCCTTGTTGCCGGTGATGCGATGATATGTGTAGATGGTTCTTTACAAGGACCTGTTCAGAGAACAACGTTAGACATGAATACAGCCCTTGCTTCTTTAGAGAAATATTTAGATTTTGATATTGAATCAGTCATTTGTTATCACGGAGGCGTATATAAGGATAACGCGAAAGAACAAATTCAAAATCTTGTAGAGCGAGTTAAGTTATAAAATCCAATACTTAGGTATAAAATGTATGATTATTATACTTAAGAAGTAGTAAAATAAATGTTTTAGTTACAATATCTTCAAAGAAAAAGCCTCTTTAAAGTTCAACTAAAGAGGCTTTTTCTTTCTCCTACAAGGGGGCATTTCTTTAAAGTCCAGGTTTATTGAGGAGCTTTTGCTTGAAGCAGCTTCAACCCCATACCGATAAAAATTATCCCTGTTATTTTATTTAGCACCATTCCCACTTTTTCATTTCCTCTTAGTTTTTTTGTAACATGGGAAGAAAAATAAGCAATAAATAGGCACCAAAATAATCCAGTAATTGTAAATGTAAGTCCTAAAATGATAAAGGATACAGGACTAGAAACTTTTGTATCTATGAATTGCGGGAGAAATGCAATGAAAAATAAAGCAACCTTTGGATTCGTAATACTTGTTAAAAGTCCTTGTACATATATTTTTCTAAGGTTCAGTTTGTTAGGTGCACTAGCTTGAAAATTGACATTTGTTTTATCAATCATCATTCTAATTCCTAAATAGACTAAATAGATCACACCAATAATTTTAATCGTATTAAATAGAATAATAGATTTTGTAAGTATGATTGATAAGCCAAAAGCAACTAATAATGTATGAACGAGGGAACCAGTAATAATACCAAAAACAGAATAAACACCAGCTTTTCTACCTTGTGAAATACTTCTCCCTACTATATACATTGTGTCTGCACCAGGTATTAAATTTAAAAGAATTCCCGTGACTAAAAACACCTCATAATTTATGATTCCATACATTTTGACACCCCTTTTTTATTTTTGCGGCGCCCTTATTCATAATATAACAAATTGTATGAAAACAACAGGTTTTACATTTCATTTTATTTCTTCCGTATCGAATTAATGATTGGACATCTGTTTCATCCATTTTCTCCAGAGCTAAAATCATATCTTTATATGAGCGTTCTGACTCAATTTTTCTTATAAGGGTCAATCTGTTTTCTTAAGTTGATGGCAATGTATGATGAGACCTAGTAGATATTACCACTATCTAAAAAAATGTTTTATTGCTTCAAGTTGTATTTTATGACTACATTCGTCACAGCAATATTTCCCTTTCGGATTTTTTTTGAATTGCTTATATTTTTTAGTTCCTTCATATACCCGAAATACATTTTTACAACAAAAACAAATAACCTCATAAAATATCATGTACTTCCCCCTCCTTAGGGTGATACGTTACTTTTGAGTTGCCCGCTCAAAGATCGTGATAAGTTCTTTAGTGTAATCTTTAACATTAAGATCCGGATTTCTCATTAGTTCCAGGCTAAACCCGTCGATAGCATGCCTGATTGTTAACGCCATTACCCTTGAGGACATTGCGAAAAACTCTCGAAATACTCCTTCTTGCATACCTAAACGTAGAATATTTTCAATGGGAAGAAAAATAGTATCATCATGTTTCGCTGCAAACCGAAGTTTTCCTTCATCTGTTCTTTCATTCGAAACAATTTCTATAACAGCGAATACATGCTTTCGATTTTCATCTATAAATTTCAGATTGGATTCAATATACGTTTGAAGCATTCCTTTTGGGGACGTTTGAGCTTCGATTTGCGGCCAAATAAAGGACTGGCAAGCTATATAGTAATCAATTACAACTTGCTCGAGAAGTTCTTCTTTGTTTGTAAAGTAATAAGAAATAACCCCCTTACTTATTTTTGCTCGTTTAGCAATTTGTCCCAAAGAAGCTTGTGCATAACCAACTTCAGTGATTGTCTCAATCACACATTCCACAATTTGAGCTCTACGGGCTTTTCCGATAAATGACATTTCTTTTTGCTCGTTTGTTTTATTTTTTATACTCATG
The DNA here is from genome assembly GCF_037104725.1 of Bacillus bruguierae. Lineage (NCBI taxonomy): Bacteria > Bacillati > Bacillota > Bacilli > Caryophanales > Bacillaceae > Bacillus > Bacillus bruguierae. The sequence continues at coordinate 18,515 of NZ_JBAWSX010000024.1, forward strand.
GTTATATTTTAGCACAACTGTCCAAAAAAATACAATAAATACCATTTAGATAAGTTATTTCAGTTCATCTTTTTTATAAACGGGACGACTTTCTTACAAACGGTTCATCTTTGTTTCAAACCGGCAATTTAAGCATTTAAGTATTCAAAAAGATCCCCATAATGAAGACACCATCAAACATATAAAAGATAACTTTACGATAACCAAAATGGTTTTAGACAGTTGTTCTTTCTCAGTTAACACAACTTATGATAAACTAATATTATCAGAATTTTCAAAACAACAGAACGTTCATTATTCTGTTAAAGGGCCAGTTTAATTGAACAATGAATTGGCATGACACCTTAATTAGTGAGCTATCTACAACACGCCGCATATGAATTTTGACCAAAGGGATTATCTATTAAAGGGATTAAATTGGAGGGAATAGAAAATGGATGTAAAGACACTTTTGTTACAACAATGGGCAAGCTGCTTAGATGAAGAAGACTGGTTTCCACCACTTGAAAAAGTGCTAGAGGATATTACTTTTGAACAGGCAATTTGGAAACCAGTTGAGGGGAAAATGAATTCCATTTGGGAATTAGTTTGTCATTTACTTTTCTATAAAAAGAGACTTCTGATGCGATTTCTTGGTGAAACAGCGAATGAACCCCAGGCAGAAGATAATGAATCTACATTTCGATTACCAACTGAGACGTTTCAAAATTGGAAGAAAACAAAACAAGAATACTTTTATGTTCATCGTGAACTTGAAAAAATACTAGCAAAATCAGAATATGAAGATTTGTATAGACACATCCCTGGAGAAAGATCATTAGTGCTTGAACTGAAGAGTTTAGCATTGCACGACGCATATCATATTGGGCAAATTGTATTCCTAAGTAAAATGCAAGGAGCTTGGGCAGGGAAACGCAGCTTTTAAAAAGCTTCATTAGCTTTACAGTTATTCCATTATAGGGTGCTTTAATGGAATAAGAACGGGAACGTCCAAATCGGACGTTCCCGTATTTTATACCTGAAAAACAACAATACTACTTAACAAAGCCTATTGATTTTGAAAAAACAGTGAGTTTACAGCTCACTGTTTTTTCTATTCTTGTTGTTTCTTTAATATTTATAACTTTTACACCGTTAGGATTAATATAGCTTTAAATTTAGTTTTTATAAAAAGTTTGATCATTTTCTAGATGTTTTACGCAATAATCATACTTATTAAAAAAGAGCCGTATAAACAACTCTCAATCCGAACCAAATGTCGATTTTTTAAGAAAAAATCGATTACTCTTCTCTTGCCTATTTTTGATGAATAGCATCTTCTGAATACCAATAAAAAGCATAATCAGTCATAACGGAAGAAGCATCCAACTGATGCAACATAGCTGAAATATTCCCTCTATGATAGGTTCCATGATTCACAACGTGTAAGACCATTTCAGATAGACTTGTTTCTCTTACTCTTGCATATGGATTATCCAGCATAATGCTCTTTTCTATATCTTCCTGTCTGTTCAAAAAGGAAATAAAACGAGTCGTTAAAGTGTGAAATTCTGTTTCTAAATCTTCGATGGATAGTTTCTCAATCTTTTCTTGAAGTTGAAGTGATAATTGCATCGCCTCATTCATACTATGACCTTCAAGGATATTAAGCCATAGATATTCTGACAAATAGATATGAGACAAAACCTTTGAGATAGAGGAAAAGACACTTTTTATTTCTTCTTGATATTTCTCAGGAGAAAGTGTCTTAAGATGATTAAAAATCCGTTGATTTGCCCATACATGATAGTTATATAGACTTTCTACATGATTAGCTATACAATCGCCCCCTTATCGTCACTTTTCTCAATATTCTTTATCTGAATAAATTATTCCTCTTTTCAAAACGATACGAATTTCTTATTAACAGTAAATCCTTGTTTCAAACCGACAATATTCATACATATCCTATTGAAACCAACGATAGAACTTCCATATAAACAGCAGGAAAATCATGTATCCAAAAATGGAATAAGAATGATGCCATGATTCGTTATGAGTGAACCATCCTAGCTGTTCCGCAAATCGTTCAGAAATACTCATACAAAGTCCAATCAAAATGATAAATATGATTTTTGAAAATGTAGGTAACATCTTCATAATCCACACAAAAAGAGCAGTGGAAATAGGTAATATGAATAACGTAAATGCGATATTAATTGTAAATATATGCGGGAATGGCCTCACTGGAAAGGCGTACATTTGTTTACTGACAAACAATAAGTCTAAATATGTTCCGATTAAACAAGAAAGAAGGATCGTGGCTACAATAGCTTTATAGTTATTCTTCCTCTGCTTCTTCTCGGAGCAAGACATTTTTTTTGACCAAGATGGCAAGCTCAATTTTTTCAAGCGTTTTGCAGTATTCGTTATAAATCTCTCCATCTATACTTTCTCCCTTATCAATCAAATAATCCATTATGCGCCAGTCTTCAAACCAATCATTATTTTCCGCTTCTTCATGATTACGATCTTTCCATGCATATATTAACCGCGGGCTATATAAGCGGCTCGCACCTTTTCTTAATTGGCAATTTTTTATTCGACGTTCATAAAATGCACGGGAAAATGATTCGTTTACATCATAAAACAAATGCGGCCAGTAGTCTTTTCGTGAACCAGTATGTGGATGATCATGAGCCCAGTTTATTACTCTTCGTAAGATGTTCTCGCGGCGAAATAATAGTGAGTATAATCGTTTTCCGAGTAGAATTCGTTCATGGAGGGAAGTAAAATGTTTCATCGTATCACCAAATAGCAATGTTTTTTGTTTAGTCTCATCTTTATAAAATGGAAAGAGGATATGATTAAAGCGGAAAAAATCGTAAAGTTTGAATGTAATACTATTCAGTACAGTCTTTTTAAAATGTTCATTTTGAATAACCCTTTTTTCTAAATAGCTTTGTTCATTAATAACGGTGGCAATGGCTAATGTATAGCGGTCACCTGTGCTCCAAAAATAGTTCCATATCGTTTCCATAAACGTTGATACATGAAAAAAAGGTAGAAGATAGAACAAATTTTTTGATCTTTTTACACTTTGTTCGTACAACAAAAATTGCGGATATACATCCTGGAAGATTAACCAGTTCCCTCGTTCTAAAAAAGAAAAGAAGGTGAATTGATCTTTTTCTGACAATAGTCTAGTATATAACTCCCCTCTTAAATCGGTCATATTCCAACCGCCATTACGCGATACCATATGCCCAAGCAATGCCCATTGTATTTCTGGGTATCGGCGGTAAAAACGATAATAAGCATGTGTTCGCGTCACATTATTTTTGTTGTGTTCACTTGTTTGTTCTTTAATTTTATGAATTAGCATTGTTTCTTCTTCTGTTAACTTCCATGTTTTAACGGGAAGTTGTTTTTGTTCGCATTTTTTCTTTAGTTCATTTTTTACATCTAAAAGAGAATGCGGAATTATTTTGGAAAAGTCGTTCCATTTCTTTTTCCGATCGTTTTGATGCATTCTTCTTCCTCCGTTTAACGTATTTTCGAAAGAAGTCCCTATCTTCAAGCGCGTGACGAGCAAGAGCCCCGCGGTAAGGTGGGGATGAATTTCGGTTAGGCATCGCCTAACTGATTTGTAAGAATTGCAAATTGTTCGTATGGTGTATACATTCTATATCTGATGCCTTCACTTGCTTATAAGATTTCACAGGATTTTGTATATAGTGTCCATGTATATCTTGTGCGTATACCATTTTCCCTGTAAACCCTGCCACAAATCCTACTTGTCCAAATACTTTCACTTTATCACCTAAATAGATTCCATTTACATGCGGTGTGTTTTTCTTGTTCCGTTTTGCACTTGTATTCTTTGTTTTCCTTCCTTTTCTTGCGGTTGCTTCATGTAGAGAACGTTTTTTCTTTCTAAATTGCTTGATGCAAAATTCACCGCTTTGATCATATCCTTGTATTTGTGTTGGATTAGTAATCGCAATCGCGTCATTTACATGTGTTTTTGATAAACCTAATTCTTTTCGTTTCAATGTTGTGTAGCTCCCATACGTAATGTCACAATCTAAACGATTCATGATTTGTAAACGCAGTATATTCATAAAAGCAGTCTCTTTATATTGTTTTGGTTTCTTGAAAGTGTGTTTAAGTTTCCCTTGATGGAATTTTTGATGACATTCTTCATGTACTGTGACAAGGTTATCTGCTATATCTGAGCCACCATTACAGCGTTCGATGATATGATGCGTATGCAAAATGCCACCTTTCTTCTTACAAATTTGACAGGTGTAATTGTCTCTTGCAAATACGTAATATCTCGTATTCCAAAAGCCCAAAGCATCTCCTTGTTGATATGCTGTTCCATGTATATCGGGATTTTTTAGCTTTTGTGCATCAAATTTTCCTACTTCGACAATCACTTTTGGAGATGGTAATAATGAGCAAAAGATTTCAATCCAATGAATTTGGTTATCCACCCTACTTTGAATCGATGGAGGTAACCATCCCTCTTTCTTTTTCCGATTGAGGAAACGTGCTTTGCGATACCTTGTTTTTCGTTGTCTTCTCCCTCTGCGTAATGTAGCTCTCAATGTAAGGTTTTCTTTGACGTCCTGACGCAACTGGATGATCCCTTTTGTTAATACTTTGTCTTCAGTGGTAATTGCAATGCCGATATGCTTTGCACCACTGTCAATACCGATTGTGACGGGTTGCACCGCTTCACCTGTTGCATATTGCAATTGAATTGTAAACGGAGTGTATCCAACAATCTTTGCTTTTCCTTGTTCGAGAAGAATTCGTGCCCTGCGATGACTGCAAGGCATGAGCGGTTCTCCCCTTAAATTTTTGACAAATACACATATGTTTTGTCCCTCCTAAGAGTTTGTTTCCCTTCGCCAATGTTTGTAGATGTTGGCAACTTCTTATAAAAGAAGGCTTGTGGTTGACCGTTCCTTCCCAATCAGAACTGTTACAGAGCCACCATAGAGCCAAGAACTAGGGAATCATTCTTGGGTATGCAACCTACGAACGGAGTCCACAAAAGACTGAGGCTAGACAACCAAGGCTTCTTTCAAGCCTCCACTTCAAAACGTGTTAGCGTTTAAGTGGTGGGTAGTTGACCATGAATGTTCTTGTATCATTTTATTACAAACGCCTAGAATAAATGATGACTGTTTCTTATCACATAGTTAACTTCACGAAAAAGGTCATCACTTGTTTTTCCAGGGTATTACAAATTTATCGTAACTACTCAGCCATACATTTCATTTAGAAGTTTGGTAAGGAGTATGATTCCAGCGAAAATACGCTTCTTATTACCTATAGAAAGCTATTTTCATTTTTCATCATATAGATTGCTATTATGAAGATAAAAATGGCAATGCACCTTGCTATCTTTCTTTGTTTTAAAACTTTGCGCGTGGCAGGAAAAGGCCCTGACCACTCCTATACATAGCCAGTCCCTCTCCACCATTTAGAAAAATGCTGTTCTGCCTTTTTTTCATAGAGGAAATGAGTAGTTACAATTTATCTACATCAGTTATAATCTTCTTGAAGAACACTATATATTTCTAAATCAACAATTCCCTTCCCAGACCATAATGTAGCTTGTCTTAATAATCCTTCCTTTATAAATCCGTTCTTTAAAAGCACTTTCTTTGATATATCATTTGCTGGCATAACCTCAGCTTGTATCCTATTTATATGGACATCCTCGAATAAAAACTTTACAACTGCATGAACCGCTTCAGATGCAATCCCTTTCCCCCAGTATCCTTCAGCTAAAAAGTATCCGATTGTGACCATATTTACCTTTCGATTAAAATCCATCGCTTCAATAATTCCAACTAATGTATCACTATTATTCTTTTGAAAAATTCCCCACTTAATTCTACTCTGTTTGTTATAGTCTCTCTCAAAGTGTTGAATCATCTTACTTACCGTCTTCAAATTGTGTTTCGGGATAATTCCGCAGTATTCAAATACTTTATCGTTACTATAGATTGCATATACGTCCTGTAAATGAACATCTTCAATCTTCTTTAATACTAAATTCGTAGATTCCAAAATCGGAAATTCTTCAAAAACTATTTCTAAATCCATGTTACTCCCCTTCTTTATAAGAATTAAGCTTTATTTTTGAAATATTTGATCGCTTGGATAAGTAGATGGTAAAGAATTTATATAATCCCAACTTATAATAGTCGCACTATCTCTTCCATGCTGCTGGTGTACATGTTGTAATGCTTTTTCAATACACTCGGTTAGCTGGATATTCTCTTTATTTGCATAAAGATCAGTATATAAATTAAATGGTTTTTCGTAATATTGTTCCCCGCATTCTAATAGACCATCTGTTACCATTACAATACGGCTATGCCCTGTTCGCAACTCTCGAACTCCAGATGAATAACAAGGAACTGGTAATGAAAATGTATTGATAAAGCCAACCCATTCATAGAAGTTTCGTTGATTCAGAGTGTACTGACCTAATTTATGTAATTCATCATGCAAAAGATATACTAAACAATCCCCAACGGATAACCACCAGAGATAATTTGCTTTTCGTACACAAATTAAACAAGCCGTCTCTCCTTTTATACGCTGACAAGATTGTTGAAATGATTCAGATTGAAAAACAGATAATATATGTCTTTCCACAGATTTAAATACTGTTTCTATCGGTTCGTCTAACAAGACTTTTAGATTAGAAAACTCATTTTGCATCGTTTGCACTAATAATGCTGTACTTTCCGCGCTATAATGAGCATCTAAAATCATAGCGAGTTCCCAGTCGTTATGTGCCCATACTAATGCTCCGTCTTCGTTCTTTTTAGCACCAGCGGTTTTGTTTCCGCCATATCTCCCGATGATTACATTGCTGCATTGATCAATTTTTATTTGATCGATACACATCTCTTTATTCCCTACCCATGAAAACTGCTGAGGTTTATCCATTATATTCATATTCATTCACCAAATACATTTTAATCCTTTCACATAATTGTTCGATTTCTTTTTCTCTTCCTAGAGGCGCCCCTGGCCAAGTTGCAACTTTTGTTGGAGACCAAAATTCTTTCGGAGTGTTCGGATAGCGCGGAATAAGATGCATATGCATATGCGGTACACCATTTCCAGATACAAATGCATAAATATGTTCTGCACCTTCGCATTCTTTTAAGGCACGACTCACTCTACTAACAATGAGCCCAAATGCCTGCGCTTCTTTTTCGCTTAATTCGGCTAATCCTGGTGTATGTCTTTTCGTATCGATCATTAGATAGCCTAAATATGTTTCCTCTTCCTCCCAATAAACATGTCCAACATAGACAAAGTCATCTTCGTAAATGACACCGCCTGGTACGGATATATTTCCTTCATGTTTCTGACAAATAAAGCAGTTTTGATCATGAGAAAACATACATGCCCCTCCAATTCTTAAAATCGAAAAACGTATAACATCCTTGTTTATATGTCACTCATCGTCCATTACAGTTGATTCTAAAGCCTCGTTTCTCATTTCCAGTATAAATTCATTCAACACATGCTCTCTTCCACCGTTTTTTTCGTACCAGTCATGAATTCGTTTCAGGTGAGCCTCGTCACTTCTAATTTTGGATTCAATTTCTACATAATCCTCGTAACTGTCATATTCCCATATAGCAAAAATTTCAACGGTATCATTTTCATTATCCTTCATCCATCGACCTACTAGCCGTGAACCATATTTCAATTGATTCGGTAAGTTTGTTTCATTAAAGTGCCTGTTAAAAATCTCGACAAATTCGCTTTTTACAATATAAAACTTTCGTCTATAAAACATAAAGTCCCCCTTGTCGATGATAATACATTGCCAATTTAAGATTTTAAGATTTCTACCAATCGCTCTAACGGCAGTTCATGTACTTTTCTCCCTTTTTGTCCTGTTATAGTTTCTGCCATACACATAGAATTAACAATTGCTTCTTGAACAGATTCAATCGCTGCTTCAAAAATAAAATCTAACTGTTCTGATGGAAACATATTGATAGGATAAGGTGTTTCATTATCGTAAGAATAGCAATTCCCAGTTGAAAAAGTCAGGAAGAAGTCTCCGCTCCCTTCTTCTCCAATACCACCTAATTTAGCCATTGCTAGCGATGCTCTTTTTGATATTCTTTCGCATTGTGAAGGTAATAACGGTGCATCCGTTGCTACTGTAACGAGAAGAGAACCTGCATTTTCTGGGGTACTCCACGGTAATGGTACTTCCATTTCATTTAATATACTGCCAACAGGTTTATGATTCATAATAAAATCTTCTCTTCTACCAAAATTGGTTTGTACAAGAGCACCAACTGTGTAAGTCCCGGATTCACATTCAATAATGCGAGAAGAAGTACCGATACCGCCTTTAAATTCAAAACAAATCATTCCTGTACCGCCGCCAACATTTCCTTCTTCGATTACGCCAGATTTAGCATGAAGGATTGCTTCTTCTAAATCTTCGTATGTCATGGATGTTTTTTCTAAATCACTTAACCATCCATCCCACGTCTCTGCTACTATTCCATTTGAGAAAGGCTCTAAATTTTCGATTCTTCTTGTAACACGTGAAAGAAAATGATGTGCTAATCCAAGTAAATGACTACCAGTAAAAACAATCGGTGTTACTAAAGTACCTGTTTCATCAATCCAATGACTTCCTGTGAATTCACCCGTTCCATTAAAAGAAAAAAATCCTGCTGGAAAGTGCGATCCAGCTAGATTCCCGTTGTTAGGTAGAATAACGGTAAGTCCGGAACAAACATCCTTATCTAAAATCGTTTTGTGACCGACGATTACACCCTCTACATCTGTAATCGCATTACATGTTCCTGGTTTTAATTTTCCAATATTAATATCTAAATCTCTTAGTCTTTTTCTTTGCATTGTAGACCCCTTAAATAATATGTATTTTATATATTAATACGAAGAAATATATAATATTTTCATCTTATTCCATAAATTGAGAAAATTCAATTGTTTTTCATTCTAAAAAAGAGGTTATTGAACAATATGGTTCAATAACCTCTCACTACTTGCGCTTTAACCTTTTGAATTCCACGGTACCGTGCATAGCGCAAACCGTGAAGTTCTTTATATATGCGAAACTTAGTGGACAAACAGAACGCAGAATTTCTCCTCTCATGGACAAGCACTGTTGCAACTTTGAAATAAAGTTTGATTATTTTCTACTTATTCTGCTCAACAATCATGCCCTTTCATTCAGTTTTTAATCATTATTATGGAGAAGAAAATGTAACTAAATCTGCATCCGTTAGCCTAAATAAATGTGATTACATCCTCTCGATATAAATACTCTTGCTTATAAAGTGAAACTTTAATCAGTGGGGGTTTTCTTCATCCCCCACTGATTATTAGCCCTCACCAATCGGGCTTTTACGGGCAGTTTATCTCCCACCGAACATTCTAGCCACTGGAACTGGACAATACTCTCTCTGAATCTTGAGGTGGGGGTCTTACTGCCCGTTAATGCAGGATAAAGGGCATTTTAACCTATTTTTTCCTATAATCCGTTCAATTATTAGTGATCAATCAATAACTAATAATTAATTTTAAATAAATCATTATTCTATGCTTATAGTTTTAGTCTTGATTTTCACTCTCTGCCTTTTTATTTTTTTCCATTAAGAAAGTTAATGTTTCTTTTAACCCATCTTTATAAGGTGTAGCTACAATTTTACCTATTCTATTTTCATATTTTTCTCCGCTTAGAGTAAATCCTTCTTCTGTAAGATACATTATTTCTACTACTTCCTTCATAACTGGATCAAACAATCCACTTATACGAATTGCATTTTTATTTAACGGAATAACTAATTTTTTATTCCCAGTAATTTCACGTGCAAGTTTTATTATTTCTTTCCCTGAAATCAAACCAGCACCAGGTATATTCCAATTCTCTCCATAAGAGTCATCTTTGTTTGCTATTTCCACAATCATCTTTGCGGCATCTGGTAAATAGACATATTCTCGTGGTGTTTTTAGATTCCCAATAAAAATAGAAATTTTATTTCCTGCCATTCCAGTTAATGTAGGGTGTAAATAAGAGTTCTGAGAAGTTATACCATAATAGTCCGGTAACCTAACGATTAATGCTTTTGCATGTTTCCATTTCTTATCAAATATTAAATTTTCAAATCCCACCCTAATCTTCCCTTTTTTTGTATGAGGTTGTTTTGGATGATTTTCATCTCCCTTAGCTACTTGTCGGCCGTAAACATATATTCCATCTACAATAACTATTTTCTTACCTAAAATATCTGCTGCCTTCATTACATTTTCTCCAAGCAAAAGGAGCTTCTCCGCCATTTCATGATATTGAACATTCGCACATTGGAATATGACATCTGCATCTTTTGCGGCTTCTATGATGGTCCTATAATCGAAGATATCCCCCAACTTATAAGTTAACAGTGGTGTAGAATCATGCTCTTTCATTAATTCTTTTAATTTATTTTCTGAACGTCCGAACGCAATAACCTGTATATCTCTGGATAGCAATTCTGAAACAATTGCTTGACCTGTTCCACCTGTTGCTCCTAAAACAATTACTTTTTTCATTTTATAAATCCCCCTTATATTAATTATTTATTTATCAATCAATAACTAATGCTGCAATAAAAAACCGAAATGAATCGGTTATCTTATTTTGTTCAGTTATGAATAAGTTCTGGTAAATCTAAGTAATAGGAAATGTTACAAAGTATTCCTCTAGCTAAGAAAGTTGTTACCTCCCTTTCTCCATTTGGAACATTCGCTAATTGGAACCTCTCCAAAATGTAGCTTCTAATACGAGACAAACCAATTTTTGTACAATTTCTTATTGCATCTTCTGTAACTGAAAGTCCTATCACCTGCAAGGCAATTTCATTAGGGTGTGATATAGATAATTTTTCATATGCCTCAACCATTTTAATAACGATTTGCTCGGGGCTTGATTCCACATTTTTAAACGTTTGAAGTATCCTTTCGAATGCCCTATCCAAAGCTGCGACAAACAACTCTTCTTTTGTTCTAAAAAATCTAAATATATAAGGCTGAGAAATACCAGCTTTTTCTGCAATTAATGCTGTAGTGGTATTATAATAACCTTTTTCTGCAAATACCTCTAACCCAGCTTCAAGGATTTCTTCCTTTCGATTTTCCTTGCTCTGCTTCATTATATGTCAACTCCTTCAAATTTGTTATTGATTGATTACTTACTCAAATAATAACTCATTCCTATTTAAAATTCAATGCCTCAAGGATTTCTTCCTTTCGATTTCCCTTTTTCTTATTCAGTGGCCTTTTTCAGTGGCTTTGCATTTGCTTGCTCCCTTTGTTTAAACCTCGCATGTGGCAGAAAAAGGTCCTGACCGCTTCTATGCATGACCAGATATTCTCGCTCACATAAAAAGAATGGTTTTGTTGGGTTTTTAATTTGGATTTATATAAATTGTTTTTTAACAGCATGAGAGGTTATTGAACAATATGGTTCAATAACCTCTCTTCAGCTTTAACCGATAATCCCATCTACAATGCCATATGCTTTCGCCTCTTCTGCGCTCATAAAATAATCCCGTTCTGTATCGTTTGCTACTTTCTCAACTGGCTGTCCTGTTTTATCGGCAATAATTTGATTGATATGTTCTTTTAATTTCAAAATCCGTCTTGCAGAAATTTCAATTTCAGTTGCTTGCCCTTGCGTTCCGCCGAGTGGCTGATGAATCATAATTTCGCTATTTGGCAAAGCAAAGCGTTTCCCTTCTGCTCCCGATAATAACAATAACGCTCCGAACGAGGCTGCTAAACCAATGCAAATGGTTTGCACATCCGGCTTAATATAATTTATCGTATCTAAAATGGCAAAACCCGCAGAAGTTGAACCACCAGGACTGTTAATATAAATAGATATATCCTTCTCTGCATCTTCTGCCGTTAGGAATAATAATTGTGCCACAACACTACTAGCAACTTGATCATTAATTTCTTGCCCAATCATAATAATTCTATCCTTTAGTAACCTAGAATAAATATCATACGAACGTTCTCCAAGTTTCGTTTGTTCTATCACATAAGGAATCGCATTCATGAAAAATCCCTCCACTATTTTAGTTTAAGCAGCACATAAGAAACAGTTGTAAGAAGATTTTTTGTGTAATAAAAGTAACGGTTGTTGTAGTGAGATTTTTGAAAATTGCAGTGTTGGTATGAGTTTTACTAATAACTCTGGCCTTTGTTGCCGAATTGCTTTTACGAGTATTTCAGTTTCTTCTTCCATATCTTTTGAAGTTACAAGACGTTCCTCTTCTTTGATCGTTTTCAGTTTGTTACGTGTTCGAAACAAAGAAGCTTTTACTGCTCCTTCTGACATAGAAGTAATGGCCGCGATATCAGCTAAGCTATATTCAAACACATCCTTTAATAAGAAAATAACAGTTTGCATTTCATTTAAACAAGATAGCATCGTTTCGATTAAAGCATATAATTCAGCAACGTTTTCATGTGGTTCATAAGAAGCTTCTTTATTACTTTCTTTTTCATATGCTTTTGTCCGCATTTGATCCAGCCATTGATTGCGAGCTACTTTGTACAGCAACGTTAAACAAATGCTTTGCTTCCATTCCGTATCCGTATATTTTTTTAACACTTTACAAATCGTTTCTTGTGCGAGATCTTCTCCGTCCCATGTGCTTTTTGTTAAAAATGTACAATAACGCTTCAGTTCCGCATAATGTTTAATAATGATAGATCTATTTAATTGTTGCATTTCTACATTAGATTGTGAAATCATCTTTCTTTTTGTATTCAAAGTGATCACTCCTTTTAAGCGCGCTTATTTAATAAACGATTAACTAAAGAAAAAAGTTACGGGAGTTATGAATTTTTTTAATAAGTTTTTCATCTAGGAAATATTGCTGCTCTTATGTTTACCTTTTACAGGGTAAGGTGATAATTATGTTATTCATATTTTATATGAGGAGAGTGTAAAATGCCAAAAATAACCGTTCCAGGAAAAGGAACTTTTGAAGTGAAAGCAGGAACAAAATTAGTATTGGCGTTAGAAGATAATGGTGTGAACATTCTTCATCGCTGCGGCGGGAAAGTAAAATGTACAACTTGCCGTGTGGAAATTTTAGAAGGTGACTTTTGTGAACCTGATAAGATTGAAAAGTCTGCATGTGCTGAAAAAGGTGTAGAAGATCATTTACGTCTCTCATGTCAAGTATACGTAAATGCAGATATGACAGTGCGTCCTATTTTAACAGTAGAGACATCAGGAATGAACGCTGGACCAAGACCAGTTGAAGATTAACTATATAATTTTTCAATATGTAAGTCGCTGCTATGCAGAATACAATATGACCACTACTTGCTTTCTCCCTTTGTTTTAAACCTTGTATGTGGCAGGAAAAGGACCTGACCGCTTCTATGCACGACCAGATGCTCTCGTCCACATAAAAAAGAAAGATGTTTTTATGCCATTTTTTCAATTTGTATTTATATAGTAAACGCATTATAAACTTCATTCTCAGAAGAAACAACTCACGAAAAAAATATATCCATTTTAATTTTTCGGCATATAAGTCGCTGCTACGCAGAATCCAACGTGACCGCTACTTGTTTTCTCCTTTTGTTTTAAACTTTGCATGTGACAGAAAAAGCCCTGACCGCTTCTATGCATGACCAAATGCTCTTGCCCGTCTAAAAAGAAATCGGGTTTTTATGTCGGCTTTTTAATTTGTATGTATATAGCTATAACTCTAAAAGTAACATTGTACATAACATGCTTTTAGAGTTATAGCTTCTAAATTCATTTCCTTCTTAATTAAACATCTATCCTTTCTTCGTATAACTCTTTTGGAATTTGTTGAATTAAAGGTGAACATATTCCTGAATAAAAAATCCATAAGTCATGTAGGGAGCGAGTACATCCGACATATAACAATTTGGCATCTTGTTTTGTTTGTTTATAGTGAGTTGCATCTACATCGATAAGTAGTACTGCGTCGAATTCTAATCCTTTTGCTAAATAAACAGGAACGACTGAAATGCCACCTTCATATTTGCTTTGATTAGCTTCTATTATATTTGTAGAAATACCAGCTTCTATGAGTTTTCCATATATCTCACGGCATTCTTCCTCTGTTCGTCCGATAATCGCAATCGTTTTTACATTTTGTTCTTGCATAGTTTTTATAGTAGATAAAATAGATTGAAATTGATCTTTTGTTGAGACGACTTTTACACTTTCACCGCTGCGAAACACAGGATTAGCAAGACCTACTGGAATATTTGCTGTTTGAATCACTTCATTTGCAAAATAAATAATTTCTTTTGTTGAGCGATAACTTCTTGTTAATTCATAGTACTGTGCATTTTGATTAAATACATCTTGAAACTGTTTCCAATCATCGATACCTTGATACTCATGGATAGCTTGTGATAAATCACCTAAAATAGTAAACGAATTACCAAGTGTTATTTCTTTTAAAATGGAAAGTTGAAATGGTGAGAAATCTTGCGCTTCATCAATTACGACATGATGAAATTTTTGTCCAAGTTTTATGCCCTCTAGATAGTGATGAATATAAATGAGCGGTGCTAAATCTTCTAATGCCACTTCTTTTTTTCGGCAGTTTTTTGCTGTTTCTTGGACAAGTTCAGCTGGCAACATACTTAAAATATCATCCTGTTTCATTAGCATACTGTAAAAGGATAGTGCGGTCATCTTCGGCCAACATTTTAAATAACCATTCAGTCTTTGCGTTGCTTGTTTTTTCAGTTGTTTCTTTTTATTTGTGTCTGAAATCATCTTGAGTTCCATCTCAATCCAACGCTTCATACGAGCTACAATTCGCTCTCTTCGCTTTCCAACTGGATAGTGTTTATATTCTGCTTCAAACCATTGCTGAATTACGTTTCCTTGTAATACTGAACCATCCCAAGCTTCAAAATCTTTCGTTGGCACTATGTCTTTCTCATAGCACGATAGACTTTGCTTAATAAAGAGTTGAAACTCGATTGATCCTTTTAATTTACCAGCCATAATCTCATGCTTGTTTTTATGAATGGAGAATGCTTGTTGTAGTTGTGCATCAGTATTCTTTACAAAAATACTATTTTCTAAAGTATGTAATGCCCAGTCTTGAAACGTAGTTTGATGAATATCACCAACACCAAGTTCTGGTAAGACACTGGAAATATAATCGAGAAATATACTGTTAGGTGCAAAAACAATCATTTTCTCAGCCTTGAGCTGCTCATGATATTGATAAATTAAAAAAGCAAGACGATGCAGAGCAATCGTTGTTTTTCCACTACCTGCAACACCTTGAATAATAAGAGGAACATTTTTTTCAGCACGGATAATATCATTTTGTTCTGCTTGAATTGTTGAAACAATATCTTTTAATTTGTTATCTTTATTTTCCCCTAAGCGATAGAGAAGAAAATCATCTGCTAGTGACAGATCCTCACTTCCCCTTACATATGTATCTACAACACGTTCAAGTATTTGCTTCCTAACAGCAATATTGCGTTTTAAGTGAACAATTCCTTCAACGATTCCTTCTGGAGAATCATAAAAAGCTTCATCTTCTCCTCCTGTAAATGAATAAAACATACTGGCAACAGGCGCCCGCCAGTCGACAACGATTGGTTGCTGCGTTTCTTCATCAGAAGCACCAACTTTACCAATATAAATAGGCGCTGGCTGTGCATGCCCTTCTTCCTGAAAATCTAATCGTCCAAAATAAGGTTCCTCGCTGGCAATGCGTAGTTTTTGACGACTAGATTCTCGCATAGTTTCAAGCACTTGTTCTGTAAAATTTTCTCCATGATAAACTGGGATACTCTCTAGCTTATTCAATTGATGATTAATTTGCGAAAGCGTATGATTTAATTTCTCTAACTCTAGTTCATAAATGTCTTTCATCTTCGTAATTCCCTCCCATTCGTTGAAATTTTCAGTCGAAGATTAATTTTATTAAAAAGGAAACCTATAAGTCAAGTGTTTAGAAGGGATTTTCAGAGAAAAAACGAATAACTATACTATTTATAAGTGATATATCAACAACATTTTATATCTTTTTTGTATAGGTATTAGCAAATTTGTTAACATTTTTTATACCACGTGTATTATACGTGCTATTTTTTTGCAAACAAACCAGAATATAATTACCAGAATATAAAGGAGCTTTTTTTGAATATTACTGTACTAACTGCAAATTCTATTGATGTTACAAAATAATTCGATTTGGAGGATATACATATGCCATTAAGAAATTATACAGTTTTAAAAGGAAAAGCAGTTGATACGGACATAGCCAAGTCAGGAAAACCACATTTCGAAATTCATATTAAAGATGACCAAAAACATGATTACAGAATTGCTGTTAACATTGAGTCCGGATCCCGTCCATCGGAAGTTCTTTATTTTGCTAGTGAGAATTTCAACTCAGAACAAATCACAAAATTACCACAATTAAATTCTGGATTTACTTCAATAACTAGCGACAATAGGGATATTGCTTTAGATTATGTTAGAGGAAAGTTATTTGACCATACGAAAATGATTCCTCTTCCTCATGATAAGCCAGGAGCTAATAACGATTTAAAAGAAAAAATAGAAGGCTATATGGATGAAGCCATGAACAAAAATGCAACTTTATATGCTTTCGGTGAAGCATGGGGACCAGAGGAAAATGAGCCAGATAAATATTTTAATTTTGTCCCTGGTAGCGGTATACATGACATTCATATGAATCAAGGGAATATCGCTAGATGGAAATCTGACGACGGAATCTGGCAAGATGGCGGCATTCTAATTCACTTTGAAGAAGAGAATAGATGGGTAGGAATATTTTTAGCATTCCAATCTCAATCTTGGTGTACAGATTCAAATGGACATGCTATTAAACCTGTAAAAGATTGTAGTTATAATAATCCAGGTCATTAAGCCAAGACTAATAAGGTACACACCCGTACCCATTAGGCATCCCTTCTTCAGTCTCAACAGACTAAAGTCCATAATCAAAAGGAGCTATCTCTCTGAGAATAGCTCCTTTTAAAAGTCACTAAGTTATTTTTCGGGAGTTTACTAATTTTTTACTCCTGTCTGTTCAATGATGCGCTTCATCGCTTGAATTTGTCCTAAGTGATTAGCTTCATGCATTAATGTAAGGCCGGCTAATTCTCCGAAAGTTTCAAGTCCCATAAATGGTTTTTCCAGCGTTTCATTTAACCGTTCAGCAGGAATTTGTTGAAGACGAACTAACTGATCCTTCAACTCGATAATGAGTTTATCTACGGTAGGTACATCTTCTTTCCAATCAGCCGGCTTTGTACCGTTTCCAAATAATTCGATATAATTTGCAGGAAGATAGGTCGTTTTATGCGGAAAGCCCAGCATAAACTGTTCAGCAACCGTTAATACATGGCCGATATGCCATTGGATCGTGTTGTTAAAACCGTCTGGCTGCACATTTACTATTTCCTTCGAAAGTGACTCCACATTTTTAATAAAATAACCTCTTGTTATCTTAAGGTGTTTAAATACTAGTTTATCCATACCTTACTCCCCTTTCAAAATTCCTTCATTCCTTAATATATGAAAAATCTTGGTACATTAGAAGACACATAAAATAAATATTGATTCTACTTTATACAAATCCGTCATTACTTGTAAAGAAAAATGGTTTCATACATGTTATTCCCTCTTACTATCACACTACTATTTCTTCATTTGTAAATAAGCACGAATCATAAAATAGCTAATATAATCAGGAAGTTGTTCCTTAATGGCCTTCAATCCACCCTCAGCTTGCTCTATAGCGGCCCCAATCATAGATTCATATTCTTTCGGAACAAAACTTGACCAATCTACTTCCATTCCTTCTTCAAAACAACGAATTAAATGATTTTCTACAGTTTGCAAAGACAGTTCTCGTGCATCGGCAATATGAGAAAGTTCTTTCCCTTGTTTATACATTTCATATGTAGCATGATGAGAATTTTTCATTGCCTTTTTTGACTGTTTTCGTTCTGATATAACTTCGGTTGTAATCATCGCATCTATATCGGGATGCTGTTCGAGAAAATTTGTGATAACTTGTAAAAATATATTTCCATATTTATCAAGTTTATGATCCCCAATTCCTTTTACTCCTAGCATTTCCTCTAGTGTTTTCGGTAGTTTTGCACACATATCTTGCAATGTTTGGTCAGAAAAAATAACAAATGGTGGTACCCCTTCTCCTTGGGCAATTTCTTTACGCACATGACGTAACTCTTCGAATAATGGATGATCTTTCACTATTTGTTTTGTTTCTACTCTTTCTTTCTGGAAAATAAGTTGGTTCCCAAGTAAAACATCTTTTCCTTTTGCTGTTACTTTTAATGTCGGATACGTGCCATGTTCAACTGCAATAAGTTCCTCTGAGATTAAAAACTCAATGAACTCACTAACCTCTTTTACACTTTGATTTGATAGAAGTCCGTACGTTGGTAATGTATGAAAATTAAATTCCATTACCTTTTTATTTTTTGATCCTGTTAATACTTGTGCAATCATTTGCTTACCGAAACGTTGATTTGTTCGAATCATACATGACAGTACCATTTGTGCTTCTTTTGTAACATTGACACTATTTCGATCGTCTGTACAATTGCCGCAGCGGCCACAATCTTGTTTTGGCTCTTCACCAAAATATTGTAGAATGAATGATTGTAAACAATTCTCTGTATGGCAATAATCTGTCATATGCTGCAATTTTTCTAGTTCATTAGAAAATCGAGACGCTCCTGTTGACTGATCAATTAAATATCTCTGTACTTGCACATCTTGCGGTGAATACAGCAAGATACATTCACTATCTAATCCATCACGTCCAGCACGTCCTGCTTCTTGATAATAACTTTCCATATTTTTTGGAAGTTGATAATGAATCACATACCGAATGTTCGACTTGTCTATTCCCATCCCAAATGCAGATGTCGCAATCATTACATTTACTTCGTCTCGTAAAAAACGTTCTTGCTGTTCATTTCGGTCGTTATCATTCATACCAGCATGATAACGTGCGACAGAAACGTCTTCTTTATTTAATTTTTCATACAGCCCATCAACAACTTTACGCGTTGCTGCATAAATAATTCCCGCTTCTTTTTTGTTCTGACGAATATACCCTGATAAAAAAGCATCACGGTCCTGTCCCTTCACAACAGAAAACGATAAATTTTCTCGTTCAAAAGTTGTCATAATTGTATTCTGTTCTGCTATGTCTAAAGCACTACAAATATCTTGTCGGACTTGCGGCGTTGCCGTTGCCGTCAATGCGAGTACGATTGGCTGAACTGGAAGATAATCAAGTACACGATGAATATGTAAATAACTCGGACGAAAATCATGTCCCCACTGTGAAATACAGTGTGCTTCATCAATTGCAATTAACGGGATTTTCATATCGATAAGTTGATCAACAAAATCAATCGAATCAAGGCGCTCCGGCGCAATATATAACAATTTATAATGTCCTTGTTTCGCTAGCTGAATGCGCTGATTTGCTTCCGTAATTGAAATAGAACTGTTAATGTATGTTGCTGGAATACCATTTTGTGTTAAGGTATCAACTTGATCTTTCATAAGGGAAATAAGGGGAGAAATAACCAATGTTGTTCCCTCTAATACTAATGCTGGAATTTGATAGCATAAAGATTTCCCGCCGCCTGTTGGCATAATACAAACGGTATCTTTTCCATCCAATATATTTTTAATTGTTTCATCCTGCCCTCTACGGAATGACGAGTAGCCAAAATAAGAAGCTAAAAGTTCTTGTGCTTTTGTAAACAAAAAAGATTCACCTGCTTTTCTTAGTCTTTCATCTGTTAATATTATACCATTAGTCAAAAGTCATTGTACTCACTACTTCACTCCAACACCTCGCATGCTTATGAATAATTATTAACAACTCATGTAAAGCTAGAGAAAACCACTTTTAGCAATAACATTAATGAAAAAATGATTAATATCAAAATAATCATTCGCTATTTGCTATGATTATTCCTATTGCTATCTAAGTAATAAACATAATTTTTGAAAACAAATCACATATATATACTATTTGCTTCTCCAACATAATGAACAGATTCTTCTCCAAATCCACTTTACCCCTTTACATTTAACATATATCGATATATTTTATTAGTATCTTTTTTTATACCGTATTAATAGGCAGTAAGACCCCCACCTCAAAATTCAGCAAAGGCAAAGGAATTAGTTGGGAGATGTGCTGCCCGTAAAAACCAATTGGGCGGGCTAACCATCAGTAGGGGATGAAGCCCCTCCACTGCTGAAAGTTTCACTTTATATTTATAGGAGGCAACATATTGATTAACGCAATAGGTATCGCTTTTATTCTTTCTAATAAGCCTGAAAAGAAGAAAAAAGTTTATCTTAATGATAGATTTGCACTAATAGACATTTTTGAATCTAAAGATGTATATGATTCTGAAGGTAACCCACTAGTAGAGCTAACATGTAAATATAGCATTTATTTGGATGAAAAATACTATTGTAAATCTCTCGAAGACTATACCGGACAAATATTCCCTTTCCTAAAGGAAAAAATCGGAAAAGGCCTTGTTAGAAATTTAAATTATTACTCTTCATATATTGATATGTACGATAAAAAACCACCCGTTAAAGAGATAAGAAATCTTATGGAGCGAGTGATAAACTATTACTAACATTTAGAACTTTAAAATAAGGGGGTATCCCAAATGCCCCTTTATTTTTCAATAACTACTTATGAATCTTCCTCATAAATCAAATTCTATTATCTTTTACTGAATCTCCTTATGATTTTCAACTGCCTTCTTCAGCTTCTGCAACATATACCCAATCCCTTTACAATCTTCTAATGGATAAGAAATGATCTCTTCTGGATATAACTTTATCACTACTTTTTTATGCTTCTTTCCTGCAAGCAGAACAATTTTATCAAAGTCTAGTAAGTCTTTATCCATCATCTGTTTTTTTAGTTGTTCTATATTCATAATCTCACTACTTTTCGAATGAAAAGCAAGATCATAGTTTTCTTTCACTATATCGGTTGGCAGTAAAAATCCATGCTTTGCAGATAAAATAACCCAGTGTGTAAAAAATTGAGAAGCATACGCTTGGCACGCTTTTCCGAATGGACTAATGTACACTTCTCTTGCTTCTGTCGGCCCCTCATCAGGGCACTTATCCCAAATCTTCTTTTTCCCACATGGGATTATACATAGTCTTTTCATTGTTACCTTATTACCTCTTTTCTCTTTCAACCCTATATAATCTGCTTCATTTTTTCATTATTATTTTTAAGAAATGACACAAGTAATTATATGAATTCATTTTAATTTTTCGACATATAAGATTGCAGCTATGCAGAAAAAAGGAGCCTGCACTTGTTTTCTCCCTTTGTTTTACCTTGCATGTGGCAGGGAAAGGGAACTGACCGCTTCTATGCATGGCCAGATGCCTCTCGCCCACCGAAAAAGAATGGTTTTATGTCGGTTTTTTAATTTGGATTTATAAATAAAATCATAACATTTTTCATTCACAGATAAAAATGTCAGGTTTTTCTTTTCTCCCTAACCAATTTCCAGCTTTCCCATACGAACATTAAAATAACAGACTTTACTATCCGAAATTTTATGCTTCCTTAAAACAAAAAAAAGAACAAGTAGACTGTATATCTGCTTGTTCTTTCCTTTTCGTCCAAAACTTCTCTTATAGAGTTTGGAATGTTTCTGTTAGAACAGGAACGATTTGTTTTTTACGTGAAACAACACCTTTTAAAGTAGCTGTGTTGTTTTCTAACGTTACATTGTATGCTTTTTCAACAACTTGTGTTGCTTTACCGATAGCAAGGCCAACAGAGTCGTTTGTTAAAATATCTGTTACAACGAATAAGAATAGGTCTAATCCTTTTTCTTCTACTACTGCAGAGATTACTTTTTCTAATTCTGCTTGGTGTACAAGAACGTCATTTGTATCAACAGCGTTTACTTGTGCAATTTCAACTTTAGCATCGCCCATTTGGAATTCTTTTGCGTCAAGAGAAATTAATTGTTCCATTGTTTTACCGCTTAAATCTGCGCCAGCTTTTAACATTTCTAAGCCGTAGCTTTCCGCATCTACACCAGCGATTTCTGCTAATTCACGAGCTGCTGCTACATCTTGTTCTGTGCAAGTTGGAGATTTAAATAGTAAAGAATCAGAAATGATTGCAGATAACATTAATCCTGCAACTTCTTTACGAATTGCAACGCCGTTTTCTTTGTACATTTTATTTAAAATTGTAGCTGTACAACCAACAGGCTCACAACGGTAGTATAAAGGGTCGCTCGTTTCAAAGTTAGCAATACGGTGATGATCGATTACTTCTAATA
The DNA here is from genome assembly GCF_037104725.1 of Bacillus bruguierae. Classification (NCBI taxonomy): domain Bacteria; kingdom Bacillati; phylum Bacillota; class Bacilli; order Caryophanales; family Bacillaceae; genus Bacillus; species Bacillus bruguierae. The sequence goes on from NZ_JBAWSX010000024.1 coordinate 40,979, forward strand.
CACGAACAGACTCGATATCATTTGCACTTTGTTGACGTTCGTTATGATCAACTAAAATAACATTGTCCACTTCGTTTGCAACTGTTTCAACAAAACGTGGTCCTTCTACTTTGAAATAATCTAAAGCAAATTGTGTTTCACCGCTGATTTCACCTAAACGAACAGGCTCAGCATTCATTCCTAATTCTTTCTTTAGCTCTGCATATGCAATTGCAGAACAAATTGCATCTGTATCTGGGTTTTTATGCCCGAAAATAAGTATTTTTTCCATGATTTCACCTCTCTACAAAAGGATATCTTAAAGGACAGGATATGACAATATTTTAGGCGAATTTTTTTAGAAATAATTACAGTTTCTTTTGGATTTACGTGAAAAATAGAGACTCTGTACCGATATATAAGACTATTCCGTCTAAAAAAAGTCCAATATCAAAGATTGTATTAGATTTTATAAGAAGCTTTGAATACATAGTTGGAATAAAGCATATTTTTGAATATATAAACTTATTTTTTGTGAAAAGGAGGTTTATGCGCATGTCTTATTTAAAACTTGATAATGATGTGAATATATATTATGAAGATCAAGGACAAGGAACCCCAATTATATTCGTACACGGAGTCTGGATGAGCAGTCGCTTTTTTCATAAACAACTACCGCATTTTAGTAAAAATCACCGTGCGATTTCACTGGATTTACGAAGTCATGGCCGTTCTTCACATGTTCAATCTGGGCATACCATTGCAAACTATGCTCGCGATCTACATGCATTTATCAAAAAATTATCTCTTGAGAACGTTGTATTAGTTGGTTGGTCTATGGGGGCATTTGTTGTTTGGGAATATGTAAAACAATTTGGAGAAAGCAATGTGAAAGCCTCTGTTATTGTAGATGAATTAGCCTCTGATTTTAAATGGGATGATTTTCCTATTGGAGCTTTTGATTTCCCTGCCCTTATTCATATTATGCGGGAAATGCAAATGAATCGAATCGGCTTCCTACAAGAATTTATATCATTAATGTTCAAACATCCTCTTTCTGAAGATGATTTTGAGTGGATATTAAAAGAAGTAACTACAATTCCAGAGTCTATTGCAAGTGCTATTTTGTTCGATCAGTCTGTTGTGGATTATCGAGACTACCTAGATCAAATTACGATTCCTACTTTACTTTGTTTTGGTAGAGAAGAAAAGCTCATTCCTGTTGCAGCAGGCGAGCATTTACACAAGCACCTCAAAAATTCTCAACTTATCATTTTTGAAGATAGCTGTCATTGTCCATTTTTAGAAGAAGCGGACCGTTTTAATAAAATAGTAGATAATTTCATTCAATCTACATAAATACAAATTAAAAAATCGACATAAAACCCTCTTTCTTTTTAGGCGGATGAGAGCATCTGGCCATGCATAGAAGCGGTCAGGGCCCTTTTCTGCCACATGCAGGGTTTAAAACAAAAGGAGAATGCAAGTAGCGGTCATGTTGTATTTTGCATAACAGCGATTTATATGTCGAAAAATTAAAATGGATATATAATAAGTAACAAAACGCTTTTATGATGAAGGTGTTTTCTAGATTCCTTTTGATTTCTAACATATATGTTCTTTTACAAGCATAAAAAAAGCTGCTGAGATTGTTACATCTCAACAGCTTTTTTTTATTACTCATAAGAATTATTTAAATTCGCATACGCGATAATACCTTCTTCATCATGTAATTCAAGCTGTAATCTTGCAGCAAATGGATTAATGTTATATTCCATATCAAGCCATAAGCGAAGTGCCTCAATTAAATTTGCCTGAATTAAAATTTGCTGACGACCGTTTACTTCTACTTCTGCCGAGAAACCATAATCGTCATCGTACATCAGTTCCACAGACACCTGTTCCGGGGCAACTTGACGTTTTTGGGCAATATATACACAGAGTGCATTGATTAGCTCTTGTTCAGAGATTTTTATCGTTTCCATGCAGCTTCTTCCACCTGTTTCTTACGTTGATTTTTAAAATATTTGAATGCGCGAACCGCTAGCATTATAATACCAGCCATTACTAGCATATTCACCATAAATGCTAATACAGAACCAAGAGCTCCCATGTTAGCAAATAAGCTTCCCATTAATAAACCACCAAGACCACCAAGTAAAAGACCTTTCATAAAGCTTCCTTTATTACTTTTTGGTGCCGTATTTGTTGCTTTTGTTTTTGAATCTGTTGTTTTATTTGCATTTACATTAGAATCTTTTTTGTTCAAATCTACTTTTGATTTTTGTGTTTGACTTGAACTTGGACTATATGATTTTTTACCAGATTTGTAGCTTTTTGCGTAAGCACTATCTACTGATACGAAACTACTAGCAGCAAAGACAAACATAAACGCTGTCAATATTGTAACGATTTTTTTTAACATATACGATTCATTCTCCTTCTACTATAAATGTATATAACATCTATCATTCTCTTAAATTATGAAAAGATAGATTGTTTTTAAGGTGTTTCAAAAGGTTCTTATGAACTTATTATATGAACTTTTTCTATAATAATCAAGATTAAATTTTTATGATTGTTAATTTGTTCAACTATAAGAGAAATTATAAAAATACAATTGACTTTACATATAGCAATGCATAATATAAGTTCATAAGAACTTTTATATTATTGGAGGTGAAAAGATGGAAACATTTCATCTCACACGAAACGAAATGGCGATGCTCCTTCTTTCTCTTAGAGGATGGGATACAAAAAAGCCTCTTGCAATTTTACAAGAAGCCTGGGCAAAGTCACATAAAGAAGATATTGAGAACGGTCAAAGTTTTACAGCTATTATTACAACTGCACTAGCACCTATTTTCGAAAAGCTTATTAAAATAGAAGAAACGGATATTGGATTCTCTTTAAATGAAATTGTAGCTCTTGGGAATCAAATTGAAAATACTAACTTTTCTGTTACCGCACTGCAAAATTGGGTGAAACGCGATATAAAAGAAATGATTGGTTCTCCGCAAAAAGGAAAAAAATATTCAATTGAACAAGCAGCCTTATTATTTATTGTAGAAGATTTAAAAACAGCGCTCGATTTTGACTCCATTCGAAAGTTGTTAAAGCTTATCGTGAATGACCCTGCCGATCGTAATGACGATTTAATTAACCCGATTCAATTATATGTTTTTTACTCTTCTCTATTTGAAAAATTAAATCAACGAGGTTTCATTCAATTCAATACAACGAATACAATTTATACCATTGAACAAACTATTAAAGAAAATGCTGATCAGTTGGCAGCTAAAATTGAGCATATAAACAAGGAACAACGCGAAGCAATTCGAAATGCAATTGTTATTGCAACGTTATCTGTTCATACTGCTTATGTACAAAAATTAGCAAAGCGCTACGTATCAGCTACATTGTTTTTACAGCACTTAAATGTGAATTAAACCTGCGCAAACCATATATACCCGAAAACAAATGTTATCGGGTATATATGGTTTCATTGTTTGTACGCCAAAGTACGATCCCACTTATCATATAAAGAATGGAAGCAACATAAAAAATCGTTCCGATTGTTAAAAAATCCACTAAATATCCTGTTAAAATAATAGCTATTGCTGCTCCTAAAGATGTCCAAACATGATATTTTCCGATTTCATACCCAGCTTCTTGACGTTCTACCTTTCTTGCAAGCGATGTTTTTTCTGCATTTTTCTGCATAGCTCCTAACAATCCCATCATAATTTGCAAAATATATACATGCCAAACTTCTGTAGCGATTGGAAAACATAGCATTAAAACAGCCATTGACCAGGAATATACGACTAACAGTTTTTTATCACCAAACCGATCAGAGACTTTACCGATTAGAGGATAGGAAAGCGCTGATGTTAATGCAAATAAACCATATGCCCAGCCAAATTGTGAAAAGCTGTTTCCTACGTTCCTTAGTAATAATACATAAAAAGGAAATACCATACTTCCTGCCATCATGATGAGACTTTGTGAAACTACAAATCTTGTATATGTCATTGACCATACTCCTTGTAAAATAGATTAACAAACCGTTCTTGTGGGTCATATTCCCTCTTTTTTTGAAAAAATTCATTTGAACGCGAGTAAGCTTTTTGTAACTGCTGTTTTTCCGGATATTGATAATATGGCAAATAGTAGCTTCCATCATGTTGTAAAGTAACGTTTACCATCTTCTGAATCACTTTTTTTGTTTTTTCTATTTCTTCTTCAGAACGTCCTTGATTGATAAGAAGGACAAGAGCAAACATATCCTCTTTCGCATATGATAAAACCGCACTTTCGTTTTTTGTCACATATCGAATTGTAATATTAAGAAGATTTAGTTCTTCACGTTCTAATATGCCTCTTAAGTCATCTATATAGATAGAAAAGTTATCAACTGGAATAAAGTACTCTTGTAAAATTTCTGTACGATTCGGATTTTCATATTCCATGAATGCACTATCTGATCTCATGACGTTATTACGAGTTTCATAGGAGCCATCAGTATGTTCAAAATATTTCTTTTGGATATTCCAAAACATTGTTTTTCCCCGGTCACTATACCTAGATAACCCAAGAAAAAACTTTGGCAGAGCAACATTTGTCTCTTCTTTTAAAGTACTATATTGCTCTCGCTTTTCTTGATCCGTAGCGAGAACGTAATTTGTCACGTACATCTCACGTAAAAATGAATCTGGTGCAACAGAAATACGCGCTAAATGCATACGCACACCTTCATCACCTTCTACATGTTTCTTAAAATAGGAAGTATATTCACGATAGTCTAACATTTTAGTTTGTATTTGATATAGTTCATCTTCCGTTAACTTTAATGTTACATCTAGAATAACCCCGAATAGACCATATCCACCTATTACTAGAGAGAACAACTCTGCATTTTCACTTCTACTTACATTTTTAATGTTACCGTCTGCCATTAATAACCGAAATGAAGCAACGGTATCTATAAGTGCATCATGCCGAATATCTCGCCCGTGTACATTTGCACTTAAAGAACCACCAATCGTGAAGATATTTTGCGATTGCATAACTTGAATCGCAAGACCATATGGATTAATTACTCTTTGAATATCATTCCACGTTGCACCGCTCTGCACTCTTATTCTTTTTTGCTCCGGATTGAACTCTAATATTTTATTGTAACTTTTCATATCTAAAACAGTGCCATTCGGATAATATGTATGCCCCCCTTGCGTATGCTGCATCCCCGCAATAGAGAGTTTTTCATTTGAAGCATTTGCATCCCGAACAAATTGTTGTAATTTCTTTTCATCTTCAACACTCTCAATTCGCTTAACTTTTGTCGGAAGTAACCGCCCCGCATCTGCTATAACAGGTTGAGCTAATTGTTTTGTATATGAATGTATAGATACAGTTAGTAAACTTGTATATATCACTAGAGAAATTATTATCTTAGCGCCTTTCAATATATACTCCCCCTTTCAAATAAAGTGTAATATTACACTTTATTTGAAATTATATCATTTATTTTCAAGTATAGAAAGCTATATTTTCATTAGTAAAGATATCTTTTTCATTTTTTTGTAGCCAATAAATAGCGCGATAAATAAAAAATCAGCACTTCATTATAAAGTACTGATTCCCCTTAAAAATTTACTTATTTCTTCTGCAAATTAAAGTTATGTTCTTCTCCATACCGTATCTCTTTTTTCATATTCCAGTCTTTTTTCAACAGAATACGCTACTTCAAAACCTACAAAACGTTCAATAATCCATAGAGCTAAATCGAGGCCGGAAGTTATCTATTCTTTGCCACTTCATTCAATCTTTTAATAACATAAAATTATTATGTAAACCATTTGCGGGTTTAAACAGGACAAAATTAATTTAAGGCTCCTATAAGGACCTTTAAAGAATTTTATAGAAATTGAACCTTATCGTATTGCTTTCTACTTCATTTCCTCTTAAAAACGAATCTGAAAGGTCATTCTTAATAATAATTGGATATTTTTGTATATAAAAAGACTTATCAACAATATGATAAGCCTTTTAGTTTTTCATCATGTACCGATCTAATTTTTCACGGATTGCTGAAGTAATAAAATCCTCTATTGAAATCTTTTCTTCATTTACAATATTTGAGATAGATTGATACTCTGATGAAGATAGTACAATGCTTTTCGTAACACTATTGCTATCTAAGTAAATACTATTATTGGGGCGTTTTGCTAATTTCCCTTCTATTATATATGGCATAAGAGAGTCGATCCACTCTTGTTGAATTTGTATTGGAACTTGAATGAGCGATTGGCGAATTTCAACGATCCAAAAATTGTGTTCTTCTGAAATTCGAAGGTTTCGTGGTGAGACATATTGCAATAAGAAATCAATTCGCTGAAAAATATCACTTCGTAAATTGTGTGTTTTCAAAAAGCGAAACTTAACGAATTTTTGATGGTGGCTTCTTGGCTTGTCTGATAATTGATATGCTGCAAAAAAGCCCCCTTCTTTTGCCTGCTGCAATGTCATTTCATTTCCAAATTCATCTGTTACGATAATATCTCCCCGTTTTGGAATGGAGGTTATGCGGGCAATTGTATTCCCTTGTATAAACTTTTGAAATAAAGCAACATTATATTTTCGAGAATATGTATAAAGACTATTGGTATCATCTAATTTTTCAGCCAGATTCTTTACATCTTCTTCTTGTACAAACTTTGTTTCTTTATTTCTATGCATTTGAATTGTATAGGACAACTTCTCTTCTTCAATCCATTTCCATAATTGATACATACTAATATGAAACTGTTTACTTGCTTGGTTTAATGTCATTCCTTCTATACATAATTGAGATTGTAATGCAGTAACCTCATTTTTTCGAAACAAAAAACTTCCATCCAATCGCCACGTATCTTTATTAATTGGCGTTAATTTATGTTCCTTCATTAATTTCTTAAATGTGAAATTTGAAATACGTAAATATTCTTTTACCTCATTTGTATCCATATATTGTTCGTATGTTTGATCGTACATAAAAATAAATCCTTTCTAATCAAAACTAAATATAATTTATATGAAAATAGAACTTAAAAGATAAATGTTATACAGTATAAATTTATTATATCACATATAAATACGAAACTATAAGTATATTACAAACATACTTAATTTCTTTTTGTTTTTAAATTAAAATTTATATTATTTTAATTCAACTTACAAAATATAAATTTTACAAATAAATTTTAAACTATAGAAAATGTGTGATTTTCTATGATTTAGAATAAATATTGTATTTTATATACACTCATTTTAAAATAAATAATAGATATATTTTATTTTCTTTCATTCATACTATAAAAGAAATAAATAAGGATTTGATATAACATGACATTTAATTTAATACCAATTCATAATCAATATTCGTTATTACATAGTAAAAATAATAAAGAAAAATTCGCAAATACGATTGCGATTTGGAACGAAGATTTTTTAAAGGAAGCTGAAGATCGAAAAGAACAAAATGAACGTCAACATACATATTCATATGAAGGTTTTTCCGATGAAGAAATTTTGTACTATTATTTAAATCGCCAAACGCATTTTGATAAAGAAAAACGAGTGAAAGATACTTCACGTCTTCTCTATTCTAGAGATTTATCACAATTTTATTTTTTTATTAAAGAACATACGGAATTTTTACAAATGGATGTGAAACATTTCATAGAAGGTAAAGTTTGGATAAATTTACGAAAACGACATATTCGTAATTATCAAAAGTGGCTTGCTGAAGAAGCTATTTCCTATCAATCAAATGAAACTTATAAGCCAGCAACAATAAGTAGAAAGTTACGGATTATACGTTCTTTTTTAAAGTGGTTATATGAAATTGAATACATTAAAGAACCTTTGTACATTGATATACTAAGTACAACGATAACAAAAAAACATAAACCAAGAAGAGAGTTATCTTATGAAGAAGTAAAACAATTGCTTTCCTATTATAAAAATAACCCTATCAATTATGCCCTGCTTTCCATATTAGCAACAACTGGATTACGTGTTGCAGAGGTTGCACATGCAAGATGGGAAGACTTAGAATTTGATGCATTACGCGATCGTTATTATCTTTATGTAAATACAAAGGGGAATTCTGAACGAATTGTACCTATTAATAAAGCTGTATTTGAACGAGTCATTGCTTTCCGAATACGCCGCCGCTTGCCAATTGAGTTAGGAATCCAGCATGGCGGCACAATTTTTCAAACAAAAAATCACAAAGCATATAAAGAAAATTATCTGTCACAATATATTACCAAAATTATAAAAGAAACAGATTTATCGTTTACAAGGAATGAAAAAATAACCCCGCACTTCTTTCGGCATTTTTATGTTCAATATTTATACGATTACAAGAAATTACCTCCACATATCATCGCAGCAACTGTTGGTCATAAAGATGATAGAACAACGAAAGAGAATTATTTGAAGCAACGATTAATGAAAGATCATGACGCTGGTACTTTAATTCACGAGGATGAGTTTTAATTTTCTTTATATATACAAGTTAAAAAAACGACATAAAAATCTCTTTCTTTTTAGAGTAGGACGAGAGTAACTGGCCGTGCAATAGGGCCCTTTTCTGTTACATGCGCGGTTAAAACAAAAGGAGGAAGAGCTATCAAATAAGCTCTCCCTCTTTTAGTTTACAATAATCAAATTATATTAAACTATATCTGTTTTGCTTGCGTCCTTTTCCAGTTTCCTTTATTATATAAGACTTCATAATAAGTGTTGCTAAAGAATCTACTAATGTTTTATACGATAAATTTGATAAAACGAGTAAATCATTTGTATATAGTATTCTATGTTTTTCTAATAATAATAAAATAAGTCGTTCTGACGGCTTTAATACCTCATCACTTTCAAGAATAAAATCAATGTTTTTCACGCACAAATCTCCTTGAAAAAAATTTTAAACGTTTAAATTTCAATATTTATTATGTGAAAATTATATAATAAAATCTCTATTTTGTCTTAATAATTATCTCACAGTATATACTTTATGTTAAAACAAAAAAGAGCCTATACTATAAGCTCTTTTCCATATACATATAAAATTGAATTTCCTTTTCAAAAGTACGCACACCATATTGAAAGCCATGTCGCTCAAGTATTCCTTTTACAATGGCTAAACCTAATCCTGTACCAGATATTTCTTTACTTCTAGATGATTCTAAAACAAAGAAAGGTTCCCAAATCTTTTCAATATCTTTTATGTGTAGTTGATCTACACCATTTCTAATATTAAATAATACTTGTTCTTCTAATTCTTTAAATTCCACGATAATCTTGTAGTTCGTTGTGTATTTAATAGCATTTGTTATGAGATTGTTGAAAATCATTTCCATCTTATTTTTATCAGCAGTAATAAACATCTCACTTTGATTCGCTTCAATATCTATTTTTATATTTTTAGACTGCATTTCGATTTCATACTTTTGTAATATAGAATAAAAAAGCGAGACCACATTAAATGTTTCCTTACTAATAGCATCTCGTTCTATTTTAGAAAAACGTAACAATTCTTCTATCAAATGTGAAATATTATCTGTTTGTTTTATAATCGTATCTACATACGTTCCATCGTCTAATCCATCTTTTATTCCTAAAGAATAAGCTTTTGCTAACGATATAGGTGTTTTTAATTCATGTGTAATATTTGCCATAAATACTTTTAAATTTTCATTTTTCTGTGTTAAATCTTGATGAGCCTTATTTAATTTATTGCTCATTACATTAATACTCACTGCTAAATCTTCAATTTCATCATTTGTTTTAATGTTTGCTTTTTTAAAGTTTAGATTTGAAATATCTTTTGCAACATCACTTAATTCTTTTAGCGGCCTTGTTATATTTTTAGATAGCACCCATACTAATACAATCACAAGAACAATTGAAAAACCAAATATATATAGGTTAAATTGATTGATCATTTGTATAATTTCATTAGAATGTGCAATAGAAACACCTACTAAAACAAGCATGTCGTCTTTAGCAATAAAACTAGCAAAGAAGCTAGCTTTCAATTTTTCTTGATCATATAATGTATTCACTTTCCCTCCCTCTTTTACATGTTTTAAATCTTCTTTTACAATCCAAAATTTACTTAGTGTAATTTGTTTTTTTGATAGTCGTTCACGTAAAGACCAATTTATATCATCTGCTGTACTATTAATTGGCACATACACAATAGATATATTGTACTGTTGTTCTATTCTTGAAATATCATTTATAAATTCTTCTTTTGACTGCTGTTTTATTTGAGCTGTAACTTTATTTATTTGCTCTTTCGTTTTGTATAAATTATACTTTGGTAAGAAATAATTCGTTAAAAGTAGTGAAATGGTGAAGATTAAAAAAATTGCAATCGATATACTAATGAATAGTTTTTTACCAAGTTTATTCACTATGTTCCTCCAAACTATATCCTAAACCTCGATGTGTTTTTATAATACCTTCTCCTATTTTTTTGCGTAATCTTCTAATATGAGTATCAACCGTTCTTTCTTCTCCAAAATAATCGAATCCCCATGCCATATCTAGTAATTTCTTTCGTGTTAAAATACTTCCTTTATGATATAAGAAGCATTTGATTAGCTCAAATTCTGTTTTTGTTACATCAAGTTCTTCTTCATCTTTATATATTTTATACTTATTCAAATCTATTTTTATATTTTTGATTCGAACAACTTCGTCTTTATTGAGAAGTTTCTTTGCTCGCGTAATTAAAATTCCTGGATGAAATGGTTTTTTTACATATTCATCTGCTCCGCAATTTAGTGCTGTTAATTCATCATCATTTTCACTTTTTGCTGTGAGCATTAAAACTTTTATACTGGAATTTTTCTTCATTTCTTTACAAACAGATAAGCCATTTATTTTCGGCATCATCCAATCTAAAATTGCTAAATCTATTTTCTCATGATAGAAGGTATGTAAAGCTTCCTCTCCATCTTTAGCTAAAAAAACTTGAAAGCCTTCCTTTTCAAAATAAGCTTTTAAAATTTTCAACATATCTTGTTCATCATCAGCAATTAATATCCTCATATTGTTCCCCCGTATACAATACATATATTTTACTAATTATACTCTCTCATTTCTTCTATTTCCATTTATGATTATAATTAGTGTTTGTTACAGCAAAATGACAAATAAAAAAGAAAAAGCCCCTTATTTTTAAGAGACTTTTTCCTTCTTATATTTCATTTAAGAAAAAGATAGCTAATGTTCCCGGACCGGCGTGGGCTCCTACAGCCGCACCAATCGAATTTACTACAAATACTTTGCATCCAAATTTTTCAGTAATCATTTCTGTTAATATGTTTACACTTTCTAAATCATCGCCGTGTGAAATTCCAATTGTTTGATTTTCAAGGTCTTTACCTCTTGTTTCCATAATATCTACTATATGTTGAAAGGCTTTCTTCCGGCCGCGTATTTTTTCTAGCGGAATAAGTTTTCCCTCTTCTACATTTAAAATAGGCTTAATATTTAATAAACCACCTATAAACCCTGCTACTTTACTTAATCGTCCACCACGAACTAAATATTGTAAATCCGCAACAGTAAATATGTGTTCCATATGCTTAGTCATAAATGCAATACGATTTAATACTTCCTCTTTTGTTGCTCCGTTTTGTGCCAGTTTGGCAGCTTCTAATACAACTAATCCTTGACCAATTGATATACATTTTGTATCAATAATATCTAAAGAAAAATTAGGATATGTTTCTTTTACTTCCTCTTTTACAAGAACAGAAGATTGATATGTGCCAGAAAGCTCGGAAGAAAAAGCTATATAAATACAGGTAGCATCTTGTTTTGCGTATGTAGTAAATACTTCTTGAACTTTTTCTAAAGAAGGTAATGATGTTCTATATACTTTTCCTTCTCTCATATTTCGAAGTAAGTCAATCGGATCTAGTGTTATCCCGTCAAAAAATTCATTTTCTTGTTCATCATATACACGAAGAGGGATAACCTCTATATCATAAGTATGAAGCAGTTCTTTCGGTAAGTCCGCCGCACTATCTGTAATAATTTTTATTGTCATTGTTCGTTAAACCTCAATTCTTTTATAAATACATAACAGTCCGATTCGTCTCCTCTAAATTATATATGCAATACAAAAATTAAGAAAGGGAAAAATTATATATATAACATTTCTACTATATTGTATTCACACAAGGAAGCAACAATGAATTTTTTCTAAAATATATATCCATTTTAATTTTCCGACATCTTTGTCTAGCTCTGCCTTCTAGGCCCTCATGTCTAAGAACCTTCCACACAAGAAGGTAAAAAACACCTTCTGTGTGAAAGAACCTTAGCCAACGGGCCTAAACAGTCGGCTCCGCTTTTCTTTGTAAGTCGTTTCTATGCAGAATACAACATAACCTATACTCGTTTTTTCTTTTTGTTTTAAACCTTGTATGTGGTAAGACCGTTTCTATGCGCGGCCAGATGCTCTCCTTAAAAAGAAAGAGGGTATGTCATTTTTTAACTTGTATAAAGTGAAACTTCCATCCGATGAGGGGTTCTTCATCCCCCTCGGATAGAAAGCCCACCCAATCGGGCTTTTACGAGCAGTAAGACCCCCACGAATATCGGGATAAATAAAAAATCGATAAAAGTTTATAGAATTGTATTACTTTTTATTTATAGCTATGTTACTGTTTCATGTTTTTCATAAAAAACGTTATAATAATATATAGCCTCTTAGATTAAGAAATAAAGGAGAATAGAATATGGCTAAAATTAAAGTATATCAACCGAAAGAAGAGCATGTAGATGCAGTAAAAAATATAATTGATGTTGAGGAATTAAACCCATCAGCTACTGATTTACAAAATTTATATGCATGTGTATTAGAAACTGAAGATATGTCTTTACCTGAATCTTACATCGAAGAAGATATTTTAATCGACTCTGTTGAAGGAATGGTAAATGCTTCAGCAAATAAAGTAAAAAATTTAGGAACGTATGATGTAATTGAAGTACATACTAAGGGTAAGAAATTACAAATTTTATTATTAGCAGATGAAGAATACGAAATTATTGAAGAATAATTCCAGTTTGTAGTTTCTGAATCATTAAAATAAAAGCACTCTCTTCATATGAAGGGAGTGCTTTTATTCAATTTACTTAAACTTTTCTCTAAATCTTGAGGTTAAACACGGAATAAAGTGAAACTTTATTCCGTGGGGGTTTTCTTCATCCCCCACTGATTATCAGCCCTCACCAATCGGGCTTTTACGGGCAGTTTATCTCCCACCTAACTTCTTGAAAAAAGTGGAAGTGTCTCGTTCAGAATGTGAGGGGAATGGAGCTTCTGACGTAGAGGGGTTTTTTACCTCGTAGGAAGAAGCGAAGCCACCGAACATTCTAGCCACTGGAGCTGGACAATGCTTTCGCTGAATTTTGAGGTGGGAGTATTACTGCCCGTTAATACGGGATAAAATAGCTCTTAAATCATGTTTTTCAGTACTCCCGCTATATTTGTTTATATTCTTTCACAATCGATTGATCTGCATTTTTGTAACTTTCGTGATATTCTACCACACCGATTTCACACTCTGGACCAATCGTAACATTGTTACCCCGAACAACATCAGCTTTTGTGTATTCAAGATAAATCTCATCCCCTTCGATTAGATTGGCATGAAGATATCCTCCGTGTTTTGAGAAAGGAAAAAACGATGATTTTTTTTGAACTGTAATTTTCTCGCCGCCTATTTCTTTTACATTGCTGTGCTCATATCTTAGAATGATATTAATATTTCCCGCATTCAGCATATCTGTAATCGTAAGGCCTCCATTTAATGTGAAATTCTCTGCCTCTAAGTTTCCTTTCACACTTATTCCACCTGTTATATCGATCTCTTCACCAGTAAAATTTTCACCAATGTCAAACATCCCTCGTACTTTTGTACGTTTCACTTCTACCGGACCACTAACTTCAAGATTACCGTTAACTTTCACATTTTCTGAATGCAAATCTCCACGAATTTTCGTCTCTCCAAACACAGTTACCATGTGTGCTTTTACATTTCCTTGCACTTCACTCGCTCCATACGTCTTAAACGCATCACAATCAATATCATCCAAAATTGTTCCTTCTCCGCAAATTTTGACATTTTTGTAGGTACCACCTGATGAATTACCAGAACCATTTAAACTAAGGTTATACTGTTCTTTCATGCTATCTTTCCCTTTCTATTAAAAATTTAAATTTTTCGACTTTCTTTTACGTTAGCGTTTTTATCGATTGTACAAACCCCTGTATATTCAATAAGATTAATTTCACAATTTGGTCCAACCGTAACATTGTTACCTCGAATTGTGTTCGTGTTTGTATACTCAACTATAATATTGTCCCCTTCTATTAACTCTGTTTCCATTCGAGGAGTAAACATTGTTTCGAAGAGCCAACTTAAAGCGGATTTCTTATATTTTATGTTAATCGTTTGACCGCCTATTTCTTTTGCTTTACATTCTCCGTGCATATCAATAAAAATATCATCTGCACTCAATAAGCCACCCACGATAAATTGTCCTTCTGAATTGAATGTATCTACTTCACAATTCCCATCAATAATTGCTTTACCGCGAATATTCATGTCCTCACCAGATACATTTCCTCCGACTGTTCCTTTACCGGAAATTTTTATTTTCTTTACAACCGCATCCTGTTGTATACTGCCGCTGCCTTCAATGCTCATTTGCATGGCATCTATTTTTCCATTTATCTTTCCGGAACCACTTATTTTTACTGTCTCAGCTTTTATATCTCCATTTACATGACCAGAACCGTTACATTCGAAATCCACACATTCTAAATCCCCATTTACTGTCCCTCTTCCGTTTAATTGTACATTGCGAAACTGCCCTCCGTTCGACATTCCATGTCCATTAATTAATAAGTCATCTGTTTTCACTACTTTCCCTCCATCATAACAACTTTGTTTTTAATTCTTCTGTACAAATCATTAAAGGTAAACGTATAACAATTTTAGTACCCTGATCAAAATATAAATCCTCTACACTCGAAAGTAAGAAACATGTTGAAATACCTAACTTTCGAATAAAAATAAGCTCACCATGTTTGTTCTTCATCATTTCATAGTGCTCATTTAAAACATGTAAAACCATTCTTCCTTCTTCAAGGCTAATCTCTCCAGACTGAAGTACTTTTTCTAAAATATAAATAAAAAGGATTTTTGCAAAACGAAATTTATTCATTTCTTGATTTTGCTCTATAAAAAAACTGACCACTGATTCTGAAGCAATCCCACGTTGTATAATTTCTTCCTTTGTTAAACAAACCTCATTCACATTTGGTGAAAACATATCCGCCAAATCATCAAGAGATAAATTTTCTTTCATCGTTTGAATTTTTTCGATTCTATCTAAAATCTTTTCTTTAGGAAAAAACGTCTCCTGCCCTGTAAACGTGGATTTTCGCACAAACCAATCTTCTGGTATTAAGTTTTTTCTTTTCCACCTATATAGCTGACCATAGGAGATTCCAGTAAGATCTAGCAAATCTTTTTTCGAAATTAAGTCCTGACTCAAAATTTTGCTCTCCCTTCTTTTCATTCAATGTAACATAACACTGTTACGCTGTAAAGATGCGTTTTCCCATTTTTATGAAAAATAGACTAAAATCATAGCTATGTTTAATGGCCAGCTATTCGCCAATATGAAGAATATATTTCACAATCCATTTCAAAGGTAGCTAATGCTATTTTATTTTCAAATAAAAAGAGACTTCCTCATGGTGATAGGAAGTTTCTTTTAACATTATGTTTTATATCAATTTCTATTTTCCTATTTCGGCAAAATACTTAATGCTTGCTGTAATCTCTTTACGAACACGCTGGAACTCAGACCATTATTTCCTACTGGATCGTCAAATCCATTTACTTACTAAATATGGATTTTAAAAAATCATTCAAGAAAAATTTATGTCGGGCTTACAATATAGCCCAAAAGAATATAGGTCAGGATACTAGTGAACTACCCACCACTTAACGACCTTACTGTCTGTTTGAAGTGGGGGCTTCAAAAGTCAAAAGACTTTCTCTTTTATTGCTAATTCATCCACAAGCCTAGCGGCTCATGTCCAAAGCCTTGAATTCGCGGCGTCCCTACCGCTAATAAAATCGATACAAACTACGCGATTATACTTTGTTCGTACAGAATACGAATGCCATAATATTTTAGATTACGACCCGCATTGTAATCTCTATCGATTTTCGTGCCACAATTATCGCACGTATAGATTCTTTCAGATAATTTTAACTTCCCTTTTTTGTGATTACACTCACTGCATAATTTACTCGATGCAAAATACTTATCCGCAACGATGTAATATTTTCCTTTTTTCTTAGATTTGTACTGT